>PAAT01000105.1 GCA_002698965.1 Rhodopirellula sp.
AAATGAAAATGAAAATGAAAATGAAAATGAAAATGAAAATGAAAATGAAAATGAAAATGAAAATGAAAATGAAAATGAAAATGAAAATGATAATGATAATGATAATGAAAATGATAATGAAAATGATAATGAAAATGATAATGAAAATGAAAATAATACTGTAAATGATACTGAAAATGATACTGAAAATGATACTGAAAATGAAATTGATAATGAAAATGATACTGAAAATAAAAATGAAATAAATAGTGATAATGAAAATGAAATAAATAGTGAAAATGAAATAGATAATAATAATGAAAATAATAAAAGTGAAACAAGTTCTGATGATGAATTAAAAGATAATAATATTAGAAATATAGATACAGAAAATGAAATTGTAGATAATTCAAATAATAATGATATATATATAAAAAAATATTTATCAGATGATAATTCATATGATAGTTCAAATAGTTCAAAAAGTTCAAATAGTTCAAAAAATTCTGTAACTATTGTAAAAAAAACAATGTATTAAATGCGTTCTAGATAAAGCAATCTTTTATTATATAATATTAGAAAAATGTATTATTATATATCATTAGTTATAAGTATTATAATATTTATTATTATACAAATAAATGAATATAAAAATAGTAAAGTTAATAAAAAAAAATATACTTTTTTAAATTTAAATAATTTAGTTTTATTATTTTTTATTTATATTTTAAGTACAATAATTGTATTTTTAATTTATAATAATGAATCTAATATAACAAATAAAATAAAAAATAATAATACTATTAATGAAAAAAATATAGTAAATACTGATTTATTAAAAAAAATACCTGATACTATTTATACCGGTTTTACTCCATATATTGATGATGATATTATTCCAACTAATGAGTAAAAATCTTTTATTTTTATATATATTTATATTATAGCAACTTATAATAAATAAATGAAATTAGAATTAAAAAAGTTTGATCCTTCAAAAATTGCATCAGATTCTGTTGTAGTTTTTATAGGAAAAAGAAATACTGGTAAATCATATTGTATGAAAGATATATTATCATATCATCGTAGTCTTCCAATTGGAATAGTAGTTAGTCCGACAGAAAAAGCAAATGGTTATTTTGAAAAATTTATACCAAAGATGTTATTATATGATGAACCAGATGAAAAAATAATTAAAACATTTCTTGAAAGACAAATGAAAATTTCAGGTGAAAAAAAATTAGAAATTGCAAAAAATGGTAGAAGTCAAATTGATAATAGAGCATTTTTAATATTAGATGATTGTTTATATGATAAAAAATGGATTAATGATAAAAGTATTCGCTCTATTTTTATGAATGGTAGACATTATAAAATTTTCTTTTTAATTACTATGCAACATGCTATGGGTCTTCCACCTGTTTTAAGAAATAATTTAGATTATGTTTTTATATTTAGAAATAATATAACAAAAGAAAGACATAAAATATATGACCATTATGCTGGTATGTTTAATAATTTTGAAGTTTTTAATCAAGTTATGAATCAATGTACTGAAAATTATGAATGTTTAGTAATAGATTGTAAAACACAAAGTAATAAATTAGAAGATCAAGTTTTTTGGTATAAAGCTAAAGAAGCACATTTTAAAATGTGTAGTACTGAAATGTGGAATATGCAAAGTATTGAAGATAGTAGAAATTTAAATGGTAATGGTGTAGGAGATCATGATGATGAAGAAAATTTTGATGAAGGTGTATTCATTAAGAAAAAAAATAATCCAAAAATAAATGTTAAAAAAAGCAATCATTAAATTATCTACCTTCCCAATAATTACCATCTAATTTAATCATATCATTAGAATCTTTAGAATTTGTAAAATTAGTTAATTTTTGATAAATAGTAGTTTCAAGATAATTATTACTAACTTTATTAGTTAAATCTGTATAATCAAAATTTACGTGTGTTGTAAAATAATTAGTACCATCTGTAATATATTCACCTGCTGTTAGTAAAACTTTATTATTTTCATCTCCACCTAATAATGTATTTAATTCTAATTCTGTATAAGTTAAACTTTCACCTGCAGTAAATTTAGCTGATAAACTATCTTTAAGATTTAAATAAGTAGCTTCTGAATATGCTAATACTGTTGCTCCTGCTTCATTAGTAATATCAACTGGTACAGAGGTTGATTGAGACCAAGTTAGACCTAATCTTTCAGAAGAAGAATTCCAGGTATAATCTAATTTAGATTCAGCAGCTTCTCTAGTTCTATCTAAAGCTCTTTTAGTTTCTAATTGAACTTCATTAGTATTAGCGTTAGTTCTTCTAGTATTCCATAATAATTCTCTTTGTCTTATTTGTTCTCTTCTAGCTTCTTTTGTTAATATAGGTGTAAAGGTAATTCCATCGCTAACTTTATTAAGATTTGTATAATCAGCATCAGCATTTACTGAATTCATATAATTATTTACATAATCATCTTTATTAACATATAAATAATGAGTAGTAGAACTATCTTCTTCTGAAAATAATTGTACATAACCACCTTCACTTTCTATCATTTTATCTCTTTTTTCAATACCTTCTTTAGTTAATGTTCTAGTTGAAGAAAATAATACAGATTTATCAGCTAAATAATCTGTATATTTAATATATGTTGTATCACCAACAGTACCACTATCATGATCTTTTATTCTTTGATTATTGTTATCTGTTTCTTCATATATATTTATTTGTCTTTTTTGTTCACATTTAGCTTCATTTGTAAGTATGGCTATAAAAGTACGACCACCATCAGTTTTATTTAAAGCAGATATAGTTATTGAACCATCATTTACTTTATTATCAATATATTCTTGTCTATTAACATAGTAATAATGATTATTAACTTCATTACCATTACTATCTAATTCAATTAATTGAACATAACCGCCATCTTTTTCAATTTTTAAAGCAACTTGTTCATTTCCTGATTTTGTTAATTTAACAGTATTTGATAGAGAAACAGTAGCTTTATTATCAAAGTATTGTTGATAAGTATAATATGAAACACCATCTACACTACCAATATTAGTTGTGTCTCCATTACCATCACCACCATCATCTTTTATTCTTTGATTATTGTTATTTGTTTCTATTATACCATTTTTAACTCTTATTTGTTCTCTTTTAGCTTCATTTGTTAATACTGCTGTAAAAACACGACCACCAACATCTTCATTAGCACCTATAAAATCACCATCTGCATCTTTATTTAGTAAATATTCATCTTTTGTAAAATATTTATAATGAGTATTAACATCATCTATAAAAAATTGAACATAACCACCGTCTCTATCTATTCTTCTAGCTTTTTCTCTTTCTGCTTCAATTGTTAATTTATCAGTATCTGATAAAGTAAGAGTATCTTTATTAGTTAAAAAATCTGCATATGTATAGTAAGTTACTTTAGTAAAAATATTATTAACAAGTTCTACAATTTCACCACCTTCTGATTCTTTTCTTTTATTAAATTCTCTTTTAGCATGTTTAGTAGGTATATTAGTTGTAGTATCAAGACGAGTTGGTTCATTAAGAATATCTGTTAATGAATGATATGTAAAACCATCAACTGTTGTAGGAAGTGCTTTAAAAACTAGCCATCCTGGCCCTTCATCATTCATTCTTTGAATATAACTTTTACCTATATTCTGACTTAAACCGTTATTTGCTGCTCGTGTTAAATCATATGATAAAGTTAAAATAGTTCCAGAAACTGCAGAACCTGTTTGGTTAAATAAAATATCTGCTATATTTTGTACATCTCCAAAATCTGCTAAATTACTATAACCATCTGGAAATTCAGTTTCATATCCCAAAGCTTGCCATTGTCTACCATATGTACTTTCACTACCATATCCATTTATAATTTCTCTATCATTTTTATTATTATTTCTGTTTTCACTTGCAGTAAGTATATTGCCATATGTATTTGTTCCATCACCTTGATTTGCAGTAAAAGTTCTTTTTTCTGTAACACCAGATACACCTAATATATAACTTTCAATTGTATTATCGTATGTAGGGGTAAAAGACATCTTTTTAAATTATTCTATCTAATCTAAATATAAAAATTATTTTAATTATAGTTAAAATAAAAAAAAATGATTATTTTTATTTTAAATATAATTAATATTAAATTATGAAGTCATATATTTCTGCTGAATATTACAAGAAATCAATTGAAGATGATTGTATTAAAATTCCAAAAAAATATAAATATAATGCAAAAGATAAATCACATCCACAAAATCAAAGATATCTTTATTTAAGAAATAAAGATTCAATTCATTCACACAAAAATATGAGAAAACAAAGTAAAGATTATAAAGATTTTGTACAAAATCTATTAGATTATCAAGATAGATTTTAAAATATATAATTAAATAATAGATATATATGAAAGAAGAATATATAGGAGAAGGAACATATGGTTGTGTTTTTAAAAATCCAAAAAAATGTGATATAGAAATATCTATAAAAAATACAATAGTTAAAATATTTTTAAAAAAAGAAACATATGATGAAGAATTAATAAATCAAAAACAAATTGAAAAAATTTTTAATAAAAATAAAAATATAATAGTTTCTCGTATTTCTAATTGTGAAAAAAAATTATGTGAATATGATAAAGAAGTATATAATAAATGTACATTAATAAATAATGATTTTTTTATTTCCGATAATCAAATTATATATCAAATAATTTATGAATATGGAGGCATTGATTTAATTCATACTATATTTAAAACAAAAATTAAATTTAAAAATTTATTTAAATCTTTTAAAAATGTATTTGAAGGATTAGATATTTTATCTAAAAAACAATATGTACATCATGATGTTAGATTACCGAATATTTTATATAACACAAAAACAAAACAAATGAAAATAATAGATTTTGGTTTTTTAGTTAATAAAAAGGATATATTAAGTAATAATTATAATTTTTCATTTGCATATAATCAATCACATCATAATTATATACCAGAATTAAATAAAGAAAATTTTATTAAATTTTATAATCATATTATACATGATATTATAGAAAATAATTATCAAAATGTTAGAAATAAAAATAATATAAAAAAATTACAAGATATTATTACTTTAATGCATAATATGTATAAATCATATATAAAATTTTATAATATAGAACAAAAATTTGATATAAAAAAAATAGATATTTATATGTTAGGTGTATCTATATTAGAATTATATACTTGGAAAATTATATTAAATAGAGCTGATATAAATCATAATAAACATTTAATTGTTTTAAATTTTTTAACTAAATTAATAGAGATTAATGTTAAAAAAAGATATAATGCTGCAAAAGCACATAAAGAATATATGAAAATTATTAAATTAATTTAAAAAAAAATAACACCCCCTGAGAGGATTGAACTCTCAACCTTTGGCTTAGAAGGCCAACGCTCTATCCAATTGAGCTAAGGGGGCTTTTATATAAATAAAATTCTTTTTAATTTTATTTATTTTTTTTGTGTTTTTTTATTTTACTTATCTACTATATTATAATCTTGCTGCATGTAAATTATACAATTTACTTTATAAATCTCGCTTTAAATTGCTGGATGTAAATTATACAATTTACTTCGTAATAAAGAGAATTTAATCATTATAAATTGCTGGATGTAAATTATACAATTTACTTTATAAATCTTATTTTAATTGCTGGATGTAAATTATACAATTTACTTTATATAATATAGAGAATCTTTTTTTTCTCAAAAAAATAATTTTGCTCTCTGGGAGACTTGAACTCCCAATCTTTGGCTCATAAGACCAACGCTTTAACCAATTAAGCTAAAAGAGCGGTGATAATTCACATATATATATATATTTTAATCTTTATATACTTTTATTTTTTATAAAAAAATAATCATTTTTTTTTATAATTTAGTATTAACTAATAATAAATTTTTAAACTAAATTATATCATTCGATTTTAGTATATTTATATCATATTCTATTTTTTCATCTTTTTTTAATTTCCCTAACATTTCTATATAATTATTTCCTAATATTTCATTTCCTGATGGAAATATACTTCCTTTTATTTTATTTTTCATTAATTTATCTATTGATATAGTTTCATTCTCTTCATATCCCTCCCCAAAAAAACATTCTTTTACTGATTTACCCATCTCTTTACAATTTTTTAATGATTTAAACATATCTACTGGTTGTGCTGTATCTTTATAATATACCTCAAATGTTTTTTCATTTGAATTTTTTGTTAGACATGAAGAAACTAATATATCTGCTAAATCTATTCTTGATATCATTCCACTTTTTGATATCCCTTGATTAAATTCTATTTCTTCTGCTCCTCTTTTTTCACCTGGTGTTAATAAACCTGGTCTTACTATTGTATAACTTAAATCCTTATTATCTATTTTTTCATACATTAACTTTATTCTTTCTTCTCCTTCTTGTTTATCATAACATGCTTTACAATCTGTTTCTCCTTTATCTGTTACTTCTCCACCATATTCAACTTTATTTTTAAGTTGACATTTTGCACATATTGATGATACTATTACTAATTTTTTTACTTTATTTTTAATTACTTCATTTGCTACATTTACTAAACCTATATCTTCAACATGATTACTTTCTTCTACATATTTATTTTCTATATCATTCATATTATAATAATTTTTTTTATTAAAATAATTTATATTTTTTAAATCTACACCTGGTATTGGTCTAGCTGATACCTTTGGTTTAGATGCTGCACAATATATTACTGCATCAACATCTTTTAATATATTTGTTAATGTTTCTGGTTTTAATACATCTGCTATAATTGATTTTAAATTATTTTTTTTTTCTATATTTTCTATTACCAATGTATCTCTACCTGCATTTTCTCTATTAACTATTTTTACTGGTCTTCTTGTTATTGCTAATACTTCAATATCTTTTTCTATTAAATTTCTTACTGTATCCCCACCTGTATATCCAGATGCTCCAAATACAGCAACTTTTTTTATATCACTTTTTATTTCTTGACTATTACTTATTTTTGGTAATAATAAATATGATGCTGTTGTTAAAAATATACTATCTCTTCTTGATATATTATTACTAAATCTTGCTTTAATATTTTGTAATTTATTTATTTCCACTACTCTTTTATTTGATTTTTTTAAATTTAATATTTTTGTATTTACTAAATATGAATCTACTGAATTTAAATATAAATATATACATATAAATGATTTTATAAATTTATTCATTATTATATATTAATATATAACTATATTATATTTTTTATATATTTTAATTTTTTGTTATATTTAATATTAAAAATTTTGTGGAACTATCCACTTTTTTTAAATTATATTTTTTTAATTTATCTATTATATCCTCATTTATTTTTTCTTTTAATATTTCTAATAATTCTAATAAATAATCTATTAAATATTTATATTCATTATTATTTAATCCTTTATCTATTTCATCATATATATCATTTGATAAATTATTACATATATCATCATACATATTATTATTATCTTTATATAAAAAATATAATATTTTTAACATATTTAATTGATTATTTTTCCATTTTATATAATCACAATAATCATCATAATATTCATTTTCTAATATATTTTTTTCTTTTATTAAACTATATGGATACCAAGTCTTTTTTTCTACATAATTTTTAATATAATTATATACAACATTTTTATCATATTTTTCAAATATTTTTAATATTTTTAAATATAATACATCATATTTTTTCCCTATATAATTTATTACTATATCAATTAAATCTAAATTATTTTTATTTATTATTTGATTTATTTTATTTGTTATTATTTCTTCATTTGTTGTTGTTATTTTATTTAATAACCCTATTAATAATTTATTATCTTTATTATTATTATTTGGTGGTGTAAATATATGTAATTTATGTTTAAAATTATTATTATTATTATTTTTCATATTTTTATATCTCTTCTTTTCCCATACACTTTTTGGATCATATTTTAAATTAAAACAATTATAATTACTTACTATTTCATTATATTTTAATTGTATATTATTTGGTATTGTATTTTTATTTTCTCTATATTTTTTTAATTCTTCTTTAAATATTTGTAAATCTATTTTAATTATTTCATATTCATCTTCATTATCTTCTATTATATTCATATATATTTAGTAAATATTATTATTTAATCTTTTATACCTAATTTAATAATAAATTAATATAATTAATATAATTAATATAAAGAATATACTATTATTTATTATTATTTATTTATTATTTTATTTATTTTATATTTATGAATTATAATTCTATTTTTTTTAATAAAATTAATAATTATTTTCAACTTTACTCTATTTATCGTACTATTATTATTGTATATAATGATTATTATGCTAATAATATTTATAATTTTTTATTATTTAATGATTATTCTCCTATTATTATTAATGATACTAAAACTATATGTAATATAAATTTTGATAAACTAGAACAAAGAGTTATTATTATAAATTATTATTTATTTTATTATTTGATTTTTCATTTATTTAATAATAATTTATTACATAATTTTAATTTTATTATTTTTTATAATATTAATTATAAAATTAAATCTTTATTATTAAATTTTTATAATTTTATATATAAATTTAATAATACTATTTTTTTATAATTATTTTTTCTTTATTATTATTAGAAATATATATAATAATGTCTAAAAAATCTAATAATGATTTTTTTGATAATACTACTACTATTGTACTTCTAGGTATTCTTATTATTTTAATCGGTATTGCTATTTACATGTTTGTTCTTGATTCTCCACCTTTAATAGATAATTTCTCTAACAATAATGGTTATAAATTAGAATTTTTTTCTATGGATGGTTGTGGACACTGTGAAGATTTTAAACCTATTTGGCATAATATTGAAAAAAATCTTCAAGGATATACTTTACATATAGGTCCTAATAATCCTAATTATCATAATCTTGTTGAAAAATTTAATATTGGTGGTTTCCCTCATATTCAAATTGTTGATAAAAATAATATTAAAATATCAGAATGGTCAGGACCTCGTGAAGTTTCTTCTATAGTTAATTGGTTTAAAAAAACTGCTAATTTATAAAAATTTATTTAAAAATTTATTATATTTATTTTATTATGTCTAATTCTTCTAATTTTACTTCTGATTCTTCTCCTGATTTAAACGAAATTAAAATATCTCCTAATAAATATCTTATTATCTCTAAATCTAATTGTATTTATTGTGATAAATCTAAAGATTTATTAACTTCATATAATATTGATTTTGATACTATTAATTGTGATAAATTTTTAACTTCTATTAAAAATAAAAATAAATTTCTTGATTATATGACTGATTTAATTGGTTATGAATATGCTACTATGCCTATGATTTTTTTTGATAAAGATTTTATAGGTGGTTTTTCAGAATTAGAAAAATCAGTTTCTTTAACTAAATAATATGTTTTTTATTTATTTTTTTTTATATTATAATTTAATAAAATGCCTCCACAAATTTCTCTAGATTCTTTATATCAGTATAAAAATAATAAAGATAAAAAAAAAACTTATATTTTTGATGAAATTATTTTAAAATGTCACGATAAAATTAAAAAAATTGCTATTCAAGGTGGTCAATGTATATTTTTTGAAATCCCTTATGTCATTATCGGTAAACCATTATATAATATTTTTGATTGTATTGATTATATTGTTAAAGCTTTAAAAAAAAATGGTTTATTTGTTAGTATTTTAGCTCCCCCTAATAATAATATTTTATATATCTCATGGAATCCTAATGATACAAATAAAAGAAAAAGATTAACATAAATAAGATTTATAAAAAACTGATTCTTTTTATATTTATTTATTTTATCCTATTATTATGCTTGATAATATTACTTATTCTATCAAAAAAACTTGTCTTGATAATTCTAAAAATATTAATAATTTAATTTATATTATTGATTTCCTTCAAAATTTAAATTCTGAATTAAAATTAAATTATTCTCATAGAATTAATAATAATTATTATAATTATTCTATTAATAATTTAGATTCTCTTTGTATTTATAATATTGTTAAATTTCTTAATTCTGATTTTATTTCTATTATTAATTTCGCTTCCACTTCTAAAAATTTCTATAATGAATTATATCATTTTATATTATTTTCTAATTCTATTATTATTAATAATTTTAATAAATATAACACTTTAGGTTTTAAATTCTCTATTGAAAATAGTTTTTATACTATTAATCATTTAAAATTACTTTGTGATAACATCTTTAATCATTCTATTCCTGTTCCTACAGACCATTCTCTTATTAATTATAAATCTATTAATTGTACTACTAAATTATTTGAAAATATTTTCTCTAAATATAAAATTACTGGTAATATTTATGCTATTAGCGATTCTGTTCGTAATAATAATAATATTTTATTTAATTTCTATTATAATTTATTTAAATTAAAATATCAAGATGATAAAGAACTTTATGGTAATAATGTTGAATTATATACTTTATTTAAATTATTTGATTATTCCAGTATTAATTATATTTATTATGATTATAAAAATAATGATGTTATCGATACTTATTTACCTTCTAAAAATCAATATTCTAATAATTTTAATCTTTATTTAAATATTTATAAATCTGATAATTCTATTCGTATTTTTAAATGTAATTTTGATTTATTCTCTATATTTTATTCTATTAAAATTAAAAAATTTCAACTTCTTATTGATATTTTAAATACTTTTGAATTTAAAAAAATTACTAAAAAAAGAAAACTTAATTTTGAACGCATTAAATTAGTTAATAATATTATTTATAGTATTTTAAATAAATCAGTTTATTATTCTAATATTCTTTCTAGAGTTATTGTTCTTATTGCTATTAAATTTCTTAATTATATTTTATCTGATAATAAAAATACTTCTATTATTATTAATAATATTACTACACCTATTTTAAATAATATTTATTATGATGTTAACAATTATTTTAATAATTTTAATCAAATTAGACCTAATTATTTAAATAAATATTTATTTGATCAATATTTTGATAATTTAATTATTTTTAATAAATATATTCAATTCTAAAAAAAAATGATTATATTTATTCTCTATTTTTATTATAATGATTAACGTTTACACTGATGGCGCTTGTTCTAATAATGGTAAACCTAATGCTTTAAGTGGTTACGGTATTTATTTTGCTGATAATGACCATCGTAATGTATCTCAAAAAATTGATGGTAATAAACATACTAATAATATTGCTGAATTAACTGCTTTTATTAAAGTTTTTGATATTCTCAATGATGATATTATTAAAGGTGAACAAATTAATATTTATACTGATTCTGAATATGTTATTAAATGTGCTTCATCTTATGGTGATAAATTATCTAAAAATAATTGGAAAACTTCTAATGATAAAAATCCACCTAATCTTGAATTAGTTAAAAAAGCACACCAATTATATAAAAATTTATTTAATGTTAAATTAATTCATATTTCTGCACATACTAATAAAGATGATATTCATTCTATTGGTAATGAAAATGCTGATAAATTAGCCAATTTAGCTATCGGTGTTGATATATGTCCTTATAATAATAACAATAAAAATTATATTAATATTTCTTATTTTAATAAAGATATTGCTAAAAATTTAGGTGCTAAATGGGATAATAATAAAAAATCTTGGTATTATGATAATACCGTTTCTGATGAAAATATTATTAATTTAAAAAATTTAGAATCTAATAATAATAAATCTTTTACATCTGATGTATCATCTTCTACTAATGATACTAATAAAAATTATATTAATATCTCTTTTAATAAAAAAAATATTGCTAAATCTTATGGTGCTAAATGGGATAATAATAAAAAATCTTGGTATTATTTAGATTCTTTATCTACTGAAAATATTGATAAATTAAAAGATTTACAATTATAATTTTATGCTCTTAAATGTAATCCACCATCTACTGGTATACTTAATCCTGTTATATATTTACCTTCTTTTGAACATAAAAATCCTACTATTTCACCTATATCTCTTGGTAATATTTCACCCATTGGTTGCATTTTTGTTATAATATCATATGCATTATTTCCTGTTTTATTTTTTATATTATCCCACGCTTCTGTTTTGATTGCACCTGGTACTAATACATTACAATTTATATTTTTTTTTGCTGATTCTAATGCTATCAATCTCATTGAATATTCCATTATTGTTTTTCCTATTCCTGGTAATGCATATCCTGATTGTGGATTATACATTAAATTACATCCTGGTGATGATATTCCTATTAATGAACCACTATTTTTCATTCTATGTAATCCTCTCTCACAAATATCTATATATGCATCTCCATATAATTTTTGATAATATTTTAATCTTCTAAATTTATTATTATTATAATTTGCTTCTAGTCCATCTCCTAATATTAATAATTCTCTATTTAAATTCTCACAATTTTCTGATGTTACTCCTATATATTGTCCTGCATTATTTATTATCGCACTTAATTCATAATTTTTACCATATCTATTATCATATACATCATATATTAAATCTCTTGTCACTTTTTTTGATAAATCTCCTCCTACTAATGTAACACTTATATTATATCTCTTTTCTAAATTTTTTTTACTTATTAATGCTATTTCTCTATTTGTATTATATGTTAATAATAAATTATATCCTCTTTTCCCTAATGAATTTGATATTCCATATCCTATTCCTCTTGTTCCTCCTGTAATTATTGCTACTTTTTCTATTATATTACAATAACTTATATAAAATAAACTTTTTAATATTATTAATTTTATTAATTTCATTTTATATTTATATTTTTTTATTCTTATATTAATTAAAATAGTACATTTCTTAATTTATTTTTAAATTTTAAAATCATTTTATATAAATTAAAATAAATTAAGAAATGTACTATTTTTATATAAAAAATTGATTTTTTTTTATTTATATATTATTAAATGTCTAAAAATGAATTAGGTCAGTTTTATACTACTAATTATAAATATATATTATCTAATATGTTTATTCCTAATAATATTAAAAATATTATTGAACCTTTTGCTGGTAAAGGCAACCTTTTAGATTTTATTAATAATAAAGAAAAATATAATATAGAATTGTATGATATTGATCCTAAATATGAAAATACAATTAAAAAAGATACTTTAAAATTTCCACCATCTTATAAAGATAAATTTATATTAACTAATCCTCCTTATCTAGCTAGAAATAAAAGTAAAAATAAAGAACTATATGATTTATATAATACTAATGATTTATATAAATGTTTTATAATTAATTTAATTAATGATGAATGTTTAGGTGGTATTATTATTATTCCTCTTAATTTTATATCATCTGTTAGAAAATCTGATATTAATTTACGAAAAAAATTTATAAATAAATATTCTATTAAAATTATTAATATTTTTGAAGAACAAGTTTTTGATGATACTACATATACAATTTGTTCATTATATTTTACAAAAAAAGAAATTAATAATTTAACAACTATTAATATTTATCCAAATTTTAAAACATTTACTATTGAATTTACAAATTATAATAATTATACTATTGGTGGTGAAATATATAATTTACCATTAAATAATGATTATAAAATTTATAGAGCTACTAATAAAAATAAAAATAATATTACAAATATATTATTAAAATGTATTGATGATAATGAAAATAGTAAATTAGGATTTAAAGTAGTTGAAAATGATAAAATATTTATTGATAATACACCTAATTTATCTGCTAGAAGTTATGCTACACTTTGTATAAATAAAAATTTAACAATTAATAACCAAATAATATTAGTTGAAAAAATGAATAATTATATAAATAATTTAAGACAAAAATATAATTCATTATTTTTAACAAATTATAGAGAAAGTAATACTATTGCTAGAAAAAGGATTTCATTTGATTTAGCATTTAATATTTGTAATTATATACTAAATAATAATTTTGAATTATGAAAACTTAAAAAGCACGATTTTTACAAATTTTATTGTTTTTTTATTTAATTTTTTTATTACTATTATGTTATTATTTTTTTATTTTTAAAATAAGAAAAATAAACAATTTTTTTAATTTTCTATAAAAATTTGGACCTTTAATTTTTTTACTCAAATGAGTGAGTAAAAATATCATTTTTCTGTTAATATTTTATATATTTAAAACTTTATTTTATTACTATATTACGATATACTCATTTTTTTCTCAATTATTATGTAAAATAAAAAATATTTAAATTATTAATTTTCAATATATTTTATTTCAAATGTTATTAAAATGCTAATAATAAATATAAAAATAATGAAAATAAAGGTTATAATTTAAATGGACAAAATGTAAGCCCAAACGGACAAAATGTAAGCCCAAACTGACAAAATGTAAGCCCAAACGGACAAAATGTAAGCCCAAACGGACAAAATGTAAACCTAAACCAAAATATTTGTAAAAAGTGTAATAAAAATTATAATAATAAAAAAGTACATTTCATAAAAAATTTTAAAATTTTAAAATAATTTTATAAAAATAAAAATAAATTAAGAAATGTACTTTTTTATATAAATAAAAAATATTATTTATATAATTATGAAAGATTATAATAAAATATTAAATAATTATAAAGAATATTATAATAATAAAGATTTAAAAATACTTTATAAAGAAAAAAAATATTTATATGATTTATATAATTTTATTAATTATATTGTAAATAAAGTTAAAAATAGAAAAGATTTATTAATTAACATTTTAAATTTAGATTATAAAAATATAGAAACTTTAATAACTAATAATAAATATATTGATATTATTAATAATTATCATAATTTATATTGTATTAATAAAAATACAATTGATGATATTACTATAAAATATTTTGAATGTATATTTGAATATAATAAAAATATAAAATATTTAAGAAAATATTTTAAAAAATATTTACCAAAAAGAAATTATAATATTGATAATGAAAATTTAAAAATATTAGAAGACTTTGAAGAAAAATTAACATTAAATACTAATTTTGAAAATATAGATATGATTTTAATTAAAAATCAAATTATTATAGTTATGAAAATAATTTGTAATAAATATTATAATTGTTTAATTATTTAAAAAAAGTACATTTCTTAATTTATTTTTATTTTTATAAATTTATTTTAAAATTTTAAAATTTTTAATGAAATGTACTTTTTTTAATCATAACCATAATCCAATATATATTTAGTTAACTTTGTTTTACTATTAATAATTAATTCTTTAACTTTATTAATTTCTAATCTATATTGATCAATAGGTTGTTTTAGTATAGCATAATTAAATAAAATTGCTAATATCTCATCATATTTATCTAATTCCATATTTGTACATATTTTATCTTTATAATCTTCTCCAAATTTATGTACTTTATTTGCTTTTTCTTTAACTAATTCTTCTGCTAAAATATTTAAATCTTTTAACATTAGTTTATCATTTATTTTAATTTTAGCTAAAGTTTTATTTTCATATTGTATATTATTATTTTCAGGAAAATTATCATTAAAATGTATTTCTTCTGTCAATAAACTTGGGCAAGTATAATTTTTTTTAAAGAAAGTTAACATTTTATCATAAGTTACATAATCTAATCTTTCTTCTTTATAATTATTAATATAAATATTATTTGTTATATTATTAGTTGTATTATTATTATTATTATTACTATTATTATTAGTAATATTATTATTAGTTATATTATTTTGTGTTTCTATATTTTGTGGGTTAGGTGTTCTTGCATGTATTATACTTCTTGGTTCACAATTATTTTTTTTCATATGTCTTGATTTATGTTGTCTATTTTTAAAACTAATCATACATCTTGGACAAGTTAATTCATCTACACCTGTACATTTTTTTTCGTGTTCNATTAAACTATTTTTAGTTTTATAAATTTTATTACACTTTTTACANATATTTTGGTTTAGGGNTACATTTTTTTCATTTGGGGNTACATTTTTTTCATTTGGGGNTACATTTTTTTCATTTGGGGNTACATTTTTTTCATTTGGGGTAACATTTTGTCCTGTTAATTTTTCATCATTATTTTCTATAATTTGACATTTATGTTTAGCATTTTGATGACGCTTAACATCATATTTCCTTTTACTTTGATAATTACAAAATTCGCATTTATGTAATAAAATATCAGTCATTTTGCGTTCTTATTATAAATAGTATATATTTTATTTTTAAATATAAAAATCAATATCAGAATTTTGTGCGTTTTTGCGTTAACGCAGTAAAAAAAAATAGAAGGGGATTATTTTTTTAAAAATTTTAAAAATTAATTTTTTTTTATTATTTTTAAATAAAAAAGATAGAACATAATAGTAATTAAAAAATATGATAAAATTATAGTTTTTTTTTAAAAAAACATACTTTTTAGGTTTTTTTAAAAGTACATTTCTTAATTTTTTTTAGTTTTAAAATATATTTAAATATAAAGGTATAAAAAAATTTTATGAATAATAAATTAATAATTATATTTTTAATAATAATAATAATTTTAATATTTTTAATTTTAATTAATAATAATTTTAAAGAAAAATTTGTTTGTATAGAATCACAAAGATATAATAAAATTTGCGATCCAAATTCTACTAATTATTATTTAGGAACATTAAAAGGAAATATGGATTATAGTAAACAACAATATATAGATAAATTAATTACTAAAAAAAATAAAAATAAAAATGGATATATAAATGGATATATATCAGCAAAAAGAAAAAATGGTAATTTTACTGATATATATATGTGTAAAGATAATTGGGATGGAAAATTAAAAAATCCAAGTGAAGAATTTTTAAATAAGTATGAAAATATTATGGGATTTAAATGTAGTAAACAATGTCCACCAGGTAAAGGTATTAATAGTAATAATATATGTGTTAATTGTCCAGATAAACAATATAATGTAGGTGATAGTTATGAATGTAAAAATATATCGGAATGTCCTAGTAATTATAAATTAATAAATTATGATAATAAAACAGGAAATATAAATTGTAGTTATGATAGATATATAGAACAAAAAAAAATACAATGGATATTTAGTCCAACAAATGAATCAGATGATAATGCAAGTTGGGATTGTACAGGTTATACAAGATATAAATGGAAATGTCCAGATGGTATATATAAAATTTCAATAGTTTTAGTAAGTGCTGGTGGTGGTGGTGCAAAAGATGGTGGAGGGGGAGGAGCGGGTGCATTAATATGGTTAAATGAAGTAATAATAGAACCAGGAGAAGAATTTATAATAGATGTTGGTTGGGAAACAGGTCAATATAGTGAATCAAATTTAGAAGGAATTGGTATAGGTGATTATGATTGGCAAGGAACTCAATATGATGGAGAAGGAGATATATATACAGCAGTAGTAGGTGATGGGGAGGATGCTCGTAAAACTCAAATGTATAAAATAAATACAGATGAAAATTGGGAAATAATTGTTGAAGGTGGTAGAGGTGGTAAAAGAAAAGCGGATGAAAGATTTAGATATTCTGTTATAGGTGCGTGGAGTGGTCAAGCTCATTATACTAAAGCAGTAATAAAACGTGAGTTTTGGGAAGAAGAGCATAAAATTGGTGGTAGATCAACATTAAGAAGAGGAGGTTATGGTGGTTTATTAAAGAATGAAAAAACACAAACATATGGAGGAGGAGGTGGTGGAGCAGGTAGTTATTCAGTAGGTCCATATTGGACGGAGAGAATATCACAAAATAGTTCAGGATTTAATTGGCAAGGAACTCGTGAATCTGCAGCAGGAATATATGAGAAAACACCAGAATCAGAAATGAATGGTTTAGATGGTATAGATGGAAGTGGAGGAGGAGGTACAATATATAATTCTAATTTAGATAGTAGTGGAGGAGGAGGGATAGGTATTTTTGGAGAAATAGGAACAGGTGAAGGAGGAAAAAGATTACCAGGTACAAAAGTGGCAGCAGGTGGGAAGGGTGGAAGTGGTGGAGAAGATGCAGTAGATGAACATGGAGGTTTATATGGTGGTGGTGGAGGTGGTGGTTCAAAACCAGGTAAAGGAGCTCGTGGAGTAGTAAGAATAATATATACACCTGATCAAAGTGCAAAATTTCCAAATACAAATGTACATGATAGTTATTTTGAAGAAAAATATATAAATATAGGAGAAGTACCAACAAACTGTATAAATTTAAACCTTTGAGATTATAGTTATAATATTAGATATATAAAAAAAGTACATTTCTTAATTTATTTTTATTTTTATAAATTAATTTTAAAATTTTAAAATTTTTAATGAAATGTACTATTTTTAATAATGTATTTAAATAAATATAATGGTTATAATGTTAGATATATAAAAAAGTACATTTCTTAATTTATTTTAATTTTTATAAATTAATTTTAAAATTTTAAAATTTTTAATGAAATGTACTATTTTAATAATGTATTTAAATAAATATTATAATATATAATTATGAAAATAATAAATTTAATTATTTATTCAAAAACAACAGATGTTTATGAGCCAATGTTTAATATTTTAAATGAATTGTATGAAAATTATAAAAACATAGAAACATATTTTATATCATTTGAAGAAGAAAATGAAAAATTTAAAAGTGAAGATTATTATATAGATAAAAATTTATTAATATTTAAAGGAAAAGAATCATTAGTACCAGGTGTATTAAATAAAACATTAAAAGCATTATCATATTGTAAAGATTTAGAATATGATTATATAGTAAGAACAAATATAAGTACTATAATAAATTATGATAATTTAATAAAATATTTAGAAAAGAATCCTATAAATTTTTATGGAGGAGGTGAAAATAATGTATTATCATGGAATGGGGGAGGTATAAATGATAGTACTTGGTATGGAACAAATTTTATATCAGGAACATCAATAATATTATCAAGAAATTGTGTAAATTATATAATAAATAATGAAAATAAAATAATAAGAGAAATAGTAGATGATGTTTCATTGGGTATATTATTCAGAGAGCATTATAATAATTATAAACCAGAAACAATAGAATCTAAATATTATATTAAAACACCAATATTTATAAATGACAACAAAGTAGATTTTAATAGATTAATAAATTTATTAAAAGAAAAAAAGGATGAAATAATATTTTATAGAAATAGAACATATAATACAAATAGAAAAATAGATGTTATAAATATGAATATAATAGTTAAAATATTATTAAATAAAAATAATATTTAATTATAAGTTAATTTTATTTAATAAATAAAATCTATTATCATATTCTGTAGTAGTAGGTTTAATAAATTTAATCATATCTTTTTCTAATTGAGGTATAATATTTCTATTATATTTAATCATATCTTTTTCTAATTGAGGAGGTATAATATTTCTATTATATTTAATCATATCTTTTTCTAATTGAGGTATAATATTTCTATTAAATTTTTCAACATTTATACTTTTATTTGTAAAAAGTATCATAGTAAAGGATAATAAAATAATAATAAAAAAAATTAAAAGAGTATTTAATATATTTTTTTTCATTTATCTATTATAATAGTAGAGATAATAAATGCAAATACCAATTTTTAATATAAATGAAAATTTATATATAGGATATACAAATGGTTTTGACTTAATATTTAAATTTGTAAACAATAAATTTATAGTATCAATGATACCAACAATAGGAACTTTTAGTATAAATATAGAAGAATATTAAATAAATAATAGAAAGAGTACATTTCATAAAAAATTTAAAAATTTGTAAAAAAAATAAAAAAATAAATAAAGAAATGTACTATTTTATATGAAAAATATAAAAAGAGAAATATAAAGAGAAGAGTGTATATAAAATGAGTATAAATTAAATGAGAGGAGTTATGTAATATTAAATGAGAGGTCTTTTAATACCAGTAGAAGGAGGAACGAAGTATTTTTTGTATTTATCAGGGAAATTATCGAAATTGTAGTATTTATTAAGAAGAATGTTAGAGACATTGTTCCTAGCGAGGTTAAGTTGTTCACGAGCGTGTTGAAGTTTTAAATTAGCGTGTGCGAGGAGTTCATTTTTTTGTTGAGGATTGATATCATCGAGATTGTTGTAAAAAGTTTCATAATCGTGTTGAAAGTTAGAATAAATATTGTAGATATTATTGAAGTTAATTTGGAGATCGTGGTCAAGTTTGTCGTAGTCGTTGTTGTTGTTGTTGTTGTTGTTGTTGTTGTTGTCGTTGTTGTTGTTGTTGTTGTTGTTGGAGTCTTCGTAGGAGGACATAGTTCAGAGAAGTCTTTTGTCGTAGGGTAGTGTTTGTCGCAGTTGGGTAAATAGATAGAGACTATGAAGGTGTCAATTTTTTGTGAGGGAGTATATATTTTGGAGAAAAAAATAGTGAGGTCATATAAGTGTGGGTGCTTCGCCCCCACAGTGCATTCGCTTCGCTCATGCATCTGCGACGCTCTTACGCTCTTACACACTTACATACATACGCTCATACACTACATAATAT
>PAAT01000106.1 GCA_002698965.1 Rhodopirellula sp.
GGGCTTGGGACGATCAAGCCAACCTTCAAGCTCGGCAATGTCTTTCTCTGTGTCCCTCACAGATTCGAAATAATCGTTCAACAAATGATTATCCGACCCACTGATCTTCCGACGGAGCCGCCCCGTCTGGCCCCTCAACTGATCTAAAATGCTGCGCCCTTCAGATAACTTTCTTTTTTGCGTTTGTACTTCGGCTGGCTTTCCATTGAGGAATAATTTCGAGAAGATCTCGCGGGGATCATATAGGGCAGGCAACATCACCCCGCCCGCTGTATATGCCTGACTTTGAGATCGGTCCGAACCAATATTGATTGATGGAAACCGCGTCGTATATCCAAAATGACCCGCTACCATTTGATCTACGGAAATACCGTTTCTGAACCCTGCGTTTCCCGGTTTTGGCGTTGAAGTCAACCAAGTCATCTCACTGTCATGTGCCTGACGGCCGACCTGATTACTGTGCGACAGACCAGAAAACAGTGTATATTCTTCTCGATGATCTTCTAGCAAACGCAGGTACTTGGTACTTTCATAATCCCTACCAGGGGTTTCAGGCCATAAAGAGCGCGGATGCAAGCCTAATGCTGTACAAATAAATACCGACCGATGGGGCGTTCCAATGGGTTGATCTCTGCCAGGTGCCATCGATTCCAGAAACGGCAGCGCAAGGGAAACACCACTGGCCTGGATTAGGGTCCTTCGATTAAGTTCCATCATATTTTTACCCATGAACTAAGGACGGAAGTTGTTTAAACACAAACTATTTTGTCCTGAAAATATCGCTTAACACGATTTCGACGACGATATCACGGACTCTATAATCGTTGATTTTTGATCTCGCAATTATTTCGGCAACTTCTTGGCGGTCCGCGAACTGAATCTCAGAACCCGTACTGAACTCAAGTAATTTCATTATGTAGTTACCAATGATGATATCCTTGTCGGCAAGCATCAATTGTTTAAATTCCGTGAAGCTTGCGAATTTGTCACCCTGAGGAGTTGTTCCTGAAGCGTCGACAACGAGTTCCTCCCGAATTTCATCGCCTACTTTAATTCGATACCGGCTCCTATATCGACCAATTGGGTCGAAGCTCTCTAATGCGAATCCAGGCGGGTCGATTTTTCGGTGGCAGGCATTACAGGTGGCAACGTCCCGATGTGCGGATAGAATCTCCCGAATGGTCGTTTTCCCACGGATATCGGGTTCCACAGATCCAACCGACGGCGGCGGGGAAGGTGCCGGCGTACCGTAAAAATTGGTCAGGACAAAATTACCACGGACCACCGGCGAGGTAGACGTTCCATTCGCGGTGGTCTTTAATACCGATGCCTGAGCAAGAAAACCTCCCCGGGGTGAGTCTGGCGGCAAACTGACGAGCCTCATTTGCTGACCCTTTAAATTGGGCAGATCATAGTGTTGTGCCAATCGACGGTTCGCAAAAGTAAAATCTGAGTCGATAAAGTTGACCGCGCTTAAGTTGCGTTGTAAAAGGTATTGGTAAAACAGCACCGATTCACGTAAGAGAGTATCTGCCAACACTTCATCGTACTCCCAAAAAAGACGCTGGTCCGGTGTGTTCGCGTTGATTTTATTCAACATCAACCATTGCCCCAGAAAATCTTTGATAAATCGTCTCCCCTTTTCGTCCGCCAGCATCCGAACCACCTGTTGTCGCAGGACTTCTTCCTTCTGCAATTTTCCAGATTTAGCAAGCTGAAACAATTCACTGTCTGGCATGCTGCGCCAAAGGAAATAAGAAAGGCGATTTGCCAGGGCGTACGAATCAAGTCGCCCTGGTACCTCCTGAAATATTAAAAACTGGGGCGAACTTAAAATCGCACGCATCGGAACTTTGAGCGACTCCTGCAAGCTCTCACCCTTTGCTATCGCTGGTCTGGCTAAGTCAACGAACGACTGGAGTTCTTCTTTTCCGACGGGGCGCCGGAAAGCTCTTGCACAAAAACGACGAAGGCTATCTTCAACATGATGTTCTATGGTGGACTGCAACTTGACTTCATACCGTTGAGGACCTTGAAGTGTTCTATTCTCGGTAACCTCAGCGCCTGTGAGTAATTGCTTAGCGCTGCGCGGAGGCCATTCCTGACTTAAAGGTCCATCGATGCGAATAGACCTTATATGAATACCCTTTCCTTGATAATCCATATCACCATACTTCATGAGGAAATCGATCCCTCCCCCTTGGGTATTATCTTCCATGGCATAGGTAGGATAGAACGAATCGCCTGGACGGAGGAAAGCAACAACACTCAATGGCTTTTCCGGTTCCACCGGTATATCCGCCACGGCTAACATGCGACCACCACCATTGAGCCCCTTGTTGATCAGCTTGAGCGTTAAAGGTACTTCAGACTGATACGCACTGGCATCGATCGTGATTTTGTACATCCCTGCACGCTTTACGTCGAAATGATGGGCGTGAGACGGGAGTAAAAAATCAACGTCGGTAAAAATTACGAGGCCTTCACCAATCCGCCTATAAATACCACCACCATCTATAAAGGTCTTTCCATCGTGATAGGCGAGTCGCGGACTGTTAAGGATGTCATACTTAAACTGTTGATACGGCGAAACCTCTAACCCCTTATCCAGAGCTTCCTGGAGTGCATCATCCGCACTTCTCATTAGGCCCTGCATGTGTACGGAACTTAAACGTTGCGCACGCCCGATCGTATCAAATCCACCTGACGCCGTCTCGTCAGGAAGATGGTTTGTAACATCGATATCGATATAAAGCAGGTCTTGTATGGTGTAGCGATACTCCGTTTTTGTCAATCGCCGCGCGGGGACCCGGCCGTTGATTTGATATTGTTTATGGTTCGCTGAGAGCAGGTCTCTTCGAAGTTGACTTAAAACTTTGGAGAGGAGTTCGGCATTAGGTTTATCCGCGGCGGCCGGGGGCATTTCTCCGTTTCGGATTTTATCGAAAATCTTCACCCAAACTTCAAAGTCCGCAGGAGAGTCGAAGTCACGTCCAAACTGTTCCAGGTTAAGAGCTGTTTCAGTATCCGCTGAATGGCAGTTCCAACAATACTGTTTAAGGAATGTGACTCGCGCTTCTGCTCCGAAACCGTAACCCATGGTCGAACTGACAAACACAAGCAAACACAGTACCACGACAAATATTTTTTGTTTCGTAATCATAACGTCAATTTTAACCCAACAGTCGAGCGTAGTGAGAAACAATCAGGCTGTGAATACCATCATCTATTCGATATGTTATCCCGACTGAAATAGCATCGAAGTACCGCGTTATCTATAATGAGTGCTAAGGCCATAGAACTCGATACACTTACAACCGGAATCAACCATGAGTGACCAATTAAATCGTACCAACGAATCTCGCCGTCAATTCCTCAAGAACTCTGCAGCTGTTGCAGGGGGGGTGTGGATGGTAGGTCCCACCGTCAAGGCGGAGACGAGGTCGGCCAACGAAAAGTTAAACATTGCGTGTATCGGTGTTGGTGGCCGAGGATCTGCGAATGTTGGAGGCGTGTCGAGTGAAAATATAATCGCAATGTGCGACGTCGACGAATCGAAAGCTGGAAAACGATTTCAGGAATTTCACAAGGCTGGTAAGTTTAAGGATTACCGAGTTATGCTTGATAAGCTCGGAAACCAAATTGATGCTGTTGTTATAAGTACACCCGACCACACTCACTTTCATCCGGCCAGACAGGCCATGATGGAGGGGAAGCATGTCTATTGTGAAAAGCCGCTAGCCCACTCCGCCTGGGAGATTCGGCAGTTGACAAGGATCGCGCGAAAGATGGATGTTGCGACCCAGCTAGGCAATCAACGTCATGCAAATGCGGGAATGGCCAGAGCGGTTGAAGCCGTGCAATCAGGAATGGTCGGGGACATCAAGGAAGTCTATTGCGCCATATCTAGTTCGCGTGGCATGCCCCCTATGCCCAAGGAATTTCCTTCCATTCCAAGTCATCTAGATTGGGAATTATGGCAAGGCCCTGTTGCCAAAACGGAATACGCTCCTGACTATGTTCCATACAAGTGGCGTTTTTGGTGGAATTACGGTACAGGGGAAACGGGCAACTGGGGTTGCCATATTCTGGACATTCCGTACTGGGCCCTTGGACTCAAGCATCCCACCCGAATTGATTTGGACACCATACCAGCGTCGGGATCCATTGATCGCCACCGCACACCAAAATCTATGCAAACACGACTTGAGTACAAGGCTGAGAATGGGCACAACGCGGTGGTTCTTCACTGGTGGCAAGGCTCTTTAGATTCCGTATTTGCCAAACATAATGCGCCCAAATACGGGAATACGCTTTTCGTTGGAGAGAACGGAACGATTTCGGCCGGTTTTGACGGGTACAAAGCCAAGTTAAATGATGGTAGCGAACCTAAGTCACCGCCCCAATCAATTCCAAAATCGCCGGGATTCTACAAGGAGTGGATAAACGCCTGTAAAGGCGGCCCCCGATCCACATGCGATTTTGTTAATTATTCTGGAGCCCTTTCGGAGGCGGTCTTGCTCGCCAATGCGGCTTTTAGAGCAGGCGGCGGCTTTAACTGGGACGCCCCATCGTTCAAGCCGCAGGGTAATACCAAAGTGAGCGAATATCTCCGGCCCGACTTCGCTAAAGGTTGGGAGGTCGACGAAATCTGAACAAGAGTTCCCTTGATCAGGATGCTATGGAGATCCCCGATCGCCTTAGCTTATAGCACTTCCACTTAAGCGACATTTCGTAGAACCCACCCAATTAGATTTAACCCTCTAGTTAGCAATACTCTTAACTAAGCAGCATGAAATCTTAGAAAACAGCCGGTCGATGCATTCCAAATTGACGGCAAGGTTAGTTTTTACCCCTCTTACCACAAACACAATTATGAAGATCAATATTTCAATCCCGCTCCTTTTCCTCCTTGCCTTTCTCCCTTCAACGGCACACGCCGAAACCAAAGGGTTTACATCTATCTTTGACGGCGCGTCACTTAAAGGGTGGGAACCAACTAAAGGGGCTGAGAATGCCTGGCGTGTTGCAGACGGAATCCTTATAGGAACCGGTGATCAGGGCAGGGGATATCTTACCTATACCGGGCACAAGCATTTAGCTGATTTAGAAATGAAGTTCAGCTACCGCTTTCCTGGCAAAGGAAATAGCGGCGTGAGTATCAGAGCAATTGAAGACGAGACTGGCAAACGCGATTTCAAAAGTTACCATGCAGATCTTGGGCACAAAGGGATCGGGAAAAACGTCATGGGCGCATGGGACTTCCATACTCCCGGCCGCGTCGAACACCGTTGTTTTCGAGGTGATCGCCTCGTCATTAATGCTGATGACAGTGCGACAATCACAGAGATTAAAGATGGATTATCATTCGACGACATTAATTCCCAACAATGGAATGACGTTCACATCATTGCAAGGGGAAACCACTTCCAATTGATTATCAACGGCAAACTATCAAGTGAATTTATAGAACATCTACCAGAAGCTAAGCGGCTGAAAAAAGGCATGATTCAGTTACAACTCCACGATCCTGGTATGATCGTGGAGTTCAGGGATATCCGACTTAAGATCATTAAATAACCACACTCACAGGCCCTAAGGAACTGTTCGGCGCGCCGTCCTTCCACAGGTGATTCGGCGTCCTGATTCTCACGACCACTCTATTTCGACATTTCTTTCAATACTGTCTCCGCAAGATTTCCTTGCTCTGTGCCCCCCGCTCGCTTCGCGACCCGAGTCAAATGATGAACGGCCTCCTGATTTCCCTCTCGAGCAAGTTGGCACGCTTCTTCGAAGCCCCGGTTCGAGAACGACCAATCTTTAGGAACGATTTCCAGTTCATAGTCTTTCCAATAGTATTGATAATTGGCTGAATCCCAATCCTCATACACCTGCGCCCAGCTAAAAGGACTCATGCTCGCCAAATGCGGCTCCGTCATGTGCTCGGCGATGGGGTCGTCAGTGGCCTGATAACGGTTGTCGAGGGAGACACGGAGCCGATCCTCTGTAACATTTGGCAATGCCATATGGATTGTTAACGCGGGGAAAATTAATGTATCGCCGACTTTGTAATCAGTGGTATGCCACGTCAAACCCAACGACTCATAATCACCACCGTTAATCATCAAACCTCCGGCTCCAAGCGAGAAGTGATGATCGAGCACCCTACCAGGTTTATGCGACCCCTTAAGCACTGCAAGTCCTCCTAGCTCGATGGGACAATCACCAACGGGAGCCCAGCACGTTAGATTCTCGTACGTTCCCTGAAAATGCACATAGTCCTGATGGATAGGCGTTGTATGGGCGGTATATTTCGGGAACCAAAGTCGAGCAACCTTCTGTGGCTGCGGAATCATCTCGCGGCTGGTAATGTCGGAAACCGTCTCCAAGATTGAGTCCGCATGCGCGATCTCGTGAAACAGCTGGTTCCTATACACCTGATGGTAAACGTCTGTATATTCCCTATCACCCTCGGTACATTGTACACTCGGTTCGGCAATACCATCGATCGGGTTCGTTCCTTTTTTTATCCAACCACCTAACTGCATCGTCGATAGCATTTGCTGGCGAAGTTCCATTAATGATTCAGGGTCCTGCAACTGTCGGAAAAACAAATAGCCTTCCTCTTCCAACCGCGATTGCAACGCCGTGCGATCACCTTGAATATCGTTGGATTCTCGTAATTCCTGCAGATCGGTTAAATTAGGTATCATTTATCAATGGCAGCTATATAGAGTATTGGGATAATTTGTTTGCTCAAGTGTGCATCTTACGGTTGCGGGTCAACCTTCCAGCCCTTCGTTAAGATCGTCCCATAGTATGGATAGTAATCCCATAAGATGGGGCCTCCAACTACACGAGGGTCTTTTGTGTTCCGTAGATGAGTAAAAAGGGCGTTCTGCATCTTAGTCTGAATATCCGTCATATCAGGATGTCCCGCTAGGTTATTCAGTTGATGGGGATCTGCGTGAACGTCGTAAAGTTCTACTCTGGGTCTCATCCCAAAAGCCAGCTCAGCGAGTTTGCTAACGGCTTCCTGACCACGATTCTGCATCATGAAGGACTTCGTTGGAGACGTATCGATTTCTCCAAAAGGAATGTTTCGCGCACATACACTTTTATCCGGCGAACCGGAGGGCCAGCGGCCTGGTTCAAAGTTATGGATGTATAAATAGTCCTTCGTTCGAATAGCGCGACAAGGATAACCCTTGCCACCAGCACGGCACCCATCATGTCGTTCCATGGCAATAAAAGCCGCCTGACGTGATTCTGACTCACCACTGAAGAAGCCAACTAAGCTTTCGGCTGTCATCTGAGCTGGAACGGTCAAGCCGGCGACCTTCAAGAAGGTCGGCGCTAGGTCACTCAAATTAACCGGCTGCGCAACATCGCGTCCACCATCCGTGATACCCGACGGCCAACGGATCGCTAATGGAACTCGAGCGCCATCGTCGTACAAAGTCGCCTTGGCTCTGGGGAATGGCATACCATGGTCGCTTGTGACCACCACAATGGTATTGTCGAGAATCCCCTTAGACTCCAACGAAGCTATAGCATCCTCCACCATGGCGTCGAAATGTTCAATCTCTACCATGTAATCCAGCAAATCGTTCCGCACAATTTCATTATCCGGAAAGATGGGCGGTACGATCACCTTGGAAGGATCTTTACCTGATTTTACGCCTGTACCGGATTCGAACGGTCGATGCGGTTCAAAGGTCCCGAGCCAAAAACAAAATGGCTGGCCTTCCTCCACTTCGTCCAGAAAGGCATCAAAATTGGCGCTGTAATCTCTGTTTGTAATAAACCCAAAAGGCGGCTTTTTAGTTTTTTCTCGGTATTCGATACCTGCCGGGTTGATTGTCCTCCCTCCCGGCCCAAGGCGTCCGGGACTCCATCCCTTGCCGGTGAATCCGACCGCGTAACCTGCCTGCTCGAGGAGCTCAGTATAAGTAGGATACTTCTTTGGTAAGGTACTGTGGATATTACCCGCCTCCTCCAACCGCCAGATCTCCTGGCCCGTTAAAAGAGCGCTGCGTGATGGGCCACAAGTCGGAGCGTCACAAAATGCTAGGGGAAACCTCAACCCTTCGCGAGCGATACGGTCAAAACCGGGAGTCTTGATAACGGGATCGCCATTCGAAGAGGTATGTGCATACGACTGGTCGTCGGAGATACAAAGCAGAATATTGGGTCTTTTCTGAGTCTCTGCTTCAGCCTGGAAGGACCAAAACAAAATCGCGCAGATTACAACAAAGGTTCGTTTCGACAGCATTATATTCCTCAGGTAATATCCGGATTTAAGAACGATTCTATTTTAACCTATCCCCAACACTCTTCGGCAACTTGTTAAACTCAGTAGGGAGACCATCGATGACGAATCCTCATTTCAACTATCGTCGCAATCTTATTGTTTGCGGTGCGGCTGCCCTAACTTCATTCACATCACCGTCGCTTGGGCTTCGCCGCGCTCCGTCGATAAAACCAAAACGAGTTGCTGCAATCGTCTCCACTTACTACAAAGGCTCTCACGCTGATGTCATTTTAGGAAAAATATTAGAGGGATGGGAACAAACAGGCGGTCCGGGACCTGCCCTCGAATTAGCAGCATTATATGTAGAACAGATTCGCGAAGATGACGAATCCGTTCGGATATGTCGCAAACATAATATTCCCATGTTTCGCACCATTCGCGATACCATCACCTGCGGTACAGACCATATCCCCGTGGATGGTGTTTTATGTATTGCTGAACATGGCGATTATCCGTGGAATGAACGTGGGCAACACCTTTATCCCCGTCGACGTTTCTTCCGCGAAATCACAGATACGCTGAAGGAATACGGACGACGTCTCCCGGTGTTTAACGATAAACACCTGGGTCCTGAGTGGGAAGATGCGAAGTGGATGTACGAACGAGCCCGGCGAATGCGTTTGCCTTTTATGGCAGGTTCGTCACTACCCGTCAGTTTCCGTAAGCCGGATATCCGAATCCCTGTTCGGTCATCCATTATGGCAGCGGTTGGCATTGGCTATGACGGCTTAGATATTTATGGGAGCCATGCCCTGGACTCGCTACAATCGGTCATCGAGAAACGCCGCGGGGCTAAAACCGGGGTGAAATGGGTGCAATTTTTCGAGGGCCCTGAAGTTGAACACGTGCTTCAATCGGGATTAATCGATCGCGAACTTTATGATGCAGCTCTGTTAGCAGTTCCGCAGGTTGCTCGAAAATTAGATGCACGACTCGCCCCTCCCAAGTCGTTAATATTATTCGAATGCGAAGACGGTTTCCTTGGCGCACAGTTTATGCTTCAATCTGTTATTCGTACTTCAGTTGCCGTACGGTTGACGGGCGTCAACAAACCAATTGCAATGCAGTTTGAGGAACGGCGTGAACCCAATCATCCACATTTCGCTTATTTGACAAAAGCAATTGAACGAATGATTCACACCGGTCACCCCAGCTACCCTGTAGAACGAACACTGTTAACCAGCGGTATCCTAGACAGAGCCATTCGCTCATGGAAATCGAACGGACAACGATTCTATACGCCGGAACTTGCGATTCAATACAAGCCTGTCGACTATCCCAATGCTCCGTTACCCGATTTACTCTCCGATCCAAGACTTCCACTCAGCAAACTGAACTTACCCCTTTAGAAACGACTTACTATGATCCGCCGCGCATCCGTTTTCAACGTCCTCATCTGCTTCATATCAATCCCTGGATTAGCAAACGCCGGTGACAAACTCGATTTACCCAATATCTTTGGAGACTCGATGGTTCTTCAGGCGGATAAACCAGTTTCTGTTTGGGGTTGGGCTGAAAAAGGTACCACGATTGAAGTGACGTTCGGAGAGTCTGCTGTCCAGACCAAAGCAGACGAAAATGGTAAATGGAAGACGCAATTACCGACAATGCCAAAGAGCTTCCAGCCACGCTCACTCATCATTCACAGTGATAAACAACGAATCGAATTTAAAGACGTCCTTGTTGGCGAGGTTTGGCTCTGCGGTGGCCAAAGCAATATGGCATGGACCCTAAATAGTTCAAGAGACAGTGATCTGGAAATCGCATCGGCGAATACGGCCCATATTCGATTTATACGAGTCCCTTTAATCTCACGCGGTAATCCTCAAACCAATTTTGCCGTCACCTCACCTCAGGCAAGAGAAGGTAATTGGCGTATGGCAACCAGCGAACAGGTAGAGAACTGTACCGCGGTCGGATATTATTTCGCCCACCGTATAAGCCGTTTATTAGATACTCCCATTGGCTTAATAGACGTGTCGTGGGGCGGGACGATGGCGCAACACTGGGTGAGCGAACAAACCCTGTCAAGTATTCCTGAAATGCAACCGTACCATGACGACTACCAACAGGCCCTCGCTTCCTGGAACGCTGGTGGTGGTGAAACCGGAGCTCAGAAACGTTATAGCATGGATTTGGCGGCATGGGAGGCAGCTGTCAAATCAGCCAAGGATAACGGCACCAAGGAGCCTCGCCGACCCAATCCAACCGACTACCAAGACCCAAGTCACAAACGCCACCCTTCCGGCATGATCAATGGAATGATCTACCCTATCTCTCGTATGTCCGTGCGTGGTGTTCTATTTTATCAAGGAGAAAACAATTCGTTCGGTACCAGTTGGAAACCGTTTTATGCTACGTACCCCGCCGTGATCCGTGACTGGCGCGTCTTATTTGACGATCCCAACCTTCCTTTTGGGCTCGTTCAGATTGCCGGCTGGAGTAATCGTCGGAGCATGACATATGACATGAACCATCACACAAATGTCATTAGGGAACTTCAGCACCTTACATGGCAACAAACAGGTAATACCGGACTGGTTTCCAGCTACGATACGAATTCCAATGGCAGCATTCACCCCAGCCATAAACGGCCGGTCGGCGAACGACTAGCACGCTGGGCTTTGAGTGAGGTTTACCAGGAACAAATTGGTCGTCAGATTGCCTGGCAAGGCCCTCTCTATCAGAGCCATGTAATTAAAGACAATAAAATTACTATTTCATTTCAGGAGGAGACTGCGAAAGGCCTAAGGCTTAATAAAGATCTGGTAGCTGGCTTTTATATAGCAGCCCAAGATCGGGTCTTCCAACATGCAAAGGCACGAATAGCGGGCCAGAATGTGGTGGTTTGGCACGACGATATCAAAGAGCCGGTCGCCGTACGTTATGGTTTTAGCAATCTACCTCACGGAACGCTCCTAAACGGCAAGGAATTGCCCGCCTATCCGTTTCGTACTGACCCCTGGCCTATCACACCTCACCAATCCACCGGCGATTACGATATCCTAAACACCCCTCCTGTAACACCATCGGCGAAGGAGTAATCGATGAGATTCGGACAAACACTAATCTGCTTCATAACAATCTTTTCTGCCGTGGGTTACCAGAGACTGTATGCGTCCGCCACTGAACGGGCACCTTTGGATCGTCCAAATTTTGTTTTAATCTTCATTGATGACATGGGATACGGGGATATCGGACCATTCGGCTCCACCCAAAACCATACTCCGCATTTGGATCAGATGGCACGTCAGGGGCGCAAACTCACATCATTTTATGTAGCTTCTCCGGTCTGCACTCCATCCAGAGCGGCACTCATGACAGGATGTTACCCCCAACGGATTGGACTACAGAGAGGCTCCGGTCACATTGTTCTTTTCCCAGGCGATCATCACGGGCTACACCCCAACGAGGTGACCGTCGCGGAAACACTTCGTTCTGCGGGATACGCGACGGGATGTTTTGGGAAATGGCATCTTGGTGATCAAAAGCCCTTCCTGCCGACGTCACAGGGATTCGATGCCTATCTAGGCATTCCTTACTCCAACGACATGTGGCCATCTCTCAAACGTTTTCAATGTCCCGAACTGCCTATTCTGAAGGGTGACAAGGTCGTAGACACCGTAAAGGATATGGATGCCCAAGCAAGCCTCTGTAAGCGGTTCACCAACGCAGCGATCGACTTTATCAGGCAAAACAAAGCAGAGCCATTCTTCGTCTACCTCCCACACGCCTTCGTGCATGCTCCCCGACAAGCGAGCGCGGATTTTATGCAGAATGCCGATACTGTTGAAGAAGCACAAGTAGAGGAGGTCGATTGGAGCGTCGGACAGATACTAGAAACACTTCGTCAAGAGGGACTATCCGATAATACCCTTGTTATTTTCACTTCGGATAACGGGCCAGCCGGCGGGCTATCCGCAGGTCCGCTGCGAGGCCGCAAAGGATCTGCTTACGAAGGCGGCCATCGGGAACCTACGATCGCATGGTGGCCGGGAACTATACCTGCTGCTACCAGGAGCGACGAAATCATAACCGCATTGGATATTCATCCCACCTTGGCGAAACTGGCCGGTACGTCAGTCCCTAAAGACAGGACAATCGACGGACACGTCAATACCGGCGTGCTCCTGGGCCACCCTGATGCCCGAAGTCCCTACAAACATTTTTTCTATCAGCAAGGCGGCAAACTTGCAGCAGTTAGGGCAGGGGATTGGAAGTTGTTTCGAAATGGCGAACTCTATAATCTACGAAGTGATTTAGGAGAAACGAATAATGTTGCAGCGAACCATGCAGACATCGTGCAACAGTTGCAACAACTCTTCATTGAATTTGCCAACGATATTCAGGACAATTCCCGACCGGTAGGTATCTTCGAGAACTCACGTACCTTGACCCCTCGCCGGGGGATCGATGGGGAAGACGCGTTTATTCCGACGCTTAAACTACCATTGCGAAATTAACCTTACACAATGCCAACCCTGATGCTGAGGACGATTGTCCAAATCGCAGGCACCGAATATCACTATCTTGACAGCAATTCGTACGATTCGCCAGCTAAGTCTTCAAGACTGCATCGACCATCATAAGATACTCTGAAGTATCCGTAACGTGCCCTTGCGTACCTGTCTTGCTGACTTTCCTGAAACAGGAATTGCTTTTGTTTCAGGACAATCGCATATTTGTTCCCTGTTACACGTTTTAAGTCGACGTTGAGAAAGAGAATGTTCTGGCCCTTATAATTACCGGCTAGAACACGGCGTGCTTCGGGGGAGGGATTCCCTTCTAAAAACTCACTGACCTTGCCCACTCTATCTCCATCCAGTACCAAGACCGCAAACCGAGACAGCGTATCCTGGCTGTTTGAATCCGGATCCAGTTCATGCGTGTCGCGTTCAATGGAAAATTCTATGGCCATATATTGTCCCTGGAACAGGGATAAGGGGTCTACCGGAGCGAGCTCAAGAAACATCGTATCAGGACTTGCCCGCAGCATCCGATTTTGAACCACTAACATTCCAGTGTAAACAATGGTGCTCAATGCCGTTATTACAAGAACAATGCTTTTCCAATTCATACAGACATCTCGCTTTCTTCGCAACGAAACCACACCGCAGTCTTAAGATAAATCATCAATAAAACCATCGACATAAGAATGAGAACAAAGCCCGTAGCCATTAAGCCGGCCTGGAGGCTATGCGTCGCAACAAAAAGGGAAATAGAAAGATAAACCACACCGGCACCAAGAATTAATCGATCGTTTGCCAGAAATCCGATGGCAACTATCACCAGCGCAACAAGACAAGACGCGAGTCCAAACATTGACAGAGCAACAACCATCCCAATTGCTAATTTAACCTTTTTATTGACAATCGTATCCCAGCCGCCGCTTCCCCAAATGATTAAATAGACAAGCGTCAACGCATTGATAAAAGTACAAATGATGGAGAGCCACAAATCGGTCAAATCCCATGCGATGCCAATCCACAAATCGCTTAATTCCGGCCAATTGGAAGCTCCAAAACCGTGGTGCATCATTAAATCCAGGACATGCCAACCAGCTGCAAAGAGAAACGCCATTGCTAGTGGTTTATAACGCGGATGAATCGTCGGACTCAGAAACAAATAAGTCCCAATCGGAACCATTAAATAAACGAGCACGCGGACTAGTACATCATCATATCCGCCGAAGACTTCGGGCAGCATGTAGATGAACGTCCAGATTGTTGTAGAGGACGATAGGATACGATCCAAGTAAAGATCATATATCCAATAGGTTGATAGAGTTACGACTAGAGATGCAAGGAAAGAATTAACGCTCTCATCCCATGGTAGAATTTCGTAAGCTCCGGATATGAATAAAATCTTACCCATCAACGCCGCGACAAACGACAACTGCAGAAACACCGAATATTGATAGGTATCAACAGGCCAATTTTCGGCCCCTTGATACAACAACACTCCGAACGCAATAAGTACACCACCAAGAAGCAGTCGCGCCGATTCAATCTCGAGCACCTCAGACACCGTCAGGGCTAATAGCAATAACCCCGCAACGATTACGGCACCAATGCCGATTAATATGCGCAGGTAAATTGGAAATGTGGAATAACTAATCTCACGCGAAGCGAAGTCTAATGCTTTAACAGCATCCCCATCTGTAAGTCCTGTATTTCCAAGGGCCTGGCCAATTGTAATACACCGGGAATTCGGAGCGTCATTCATAAACACCCTCACTTGCATTAGAGGACGTTCCCGTGACTGTCCTAAAATTGCGAACGTAAATCGTCGCGGCTACAAAAATCACGAACGCGATGATTCCCAAAATGAACAACGTTCCGGCAGACGGAATTGCGTATTCCCAGAATACCATTCCGGTCGAGACCACAGCCAGGATGGCTGCAGTCAATACCGATAGAGATATAAGCCAAATCTCTCGACTGCCGCCACGTCTCAAATGTAAATGCGTTCCTATCAAACCCACGACGATTGCTATTAGTAAGCCGAACGAATACAGCCGAAACTGTCCTGATACGAATTCCCAAAAATATCCCATGTATAAGAGTGAGCTGAACCAATGAATCGAAACGTATAAGACGAATCTGGGCCATCGCGGCGTTAGCCAGGCAACATCCGATTGATAGTGATGAATTAAGAACTTTCGGAAACCGAGGAAGCCCAGTCCCAGACCAACAAACGTGAAGTAAACTGCCTCCATTACATAACGCATATTCAGCTGATCTTCTAACAACTCCACCAACATTGTCACCACAGTTATGTGTAGTAGGGCCACCCAGCCCATCCATAAAGGCAAAAATTCGGAGACCAATGCAATCGGGAACACGAAACAACACCAGACGCCGTAGAAACTTAATTCACCGACGTTTAATTGATATTCCTGAGTTACAACGACAATTAACATACCTGATACAAAACTTGCACAGGTTGCTAAAAGCTTACCGGAAAGTTTTTCCAGACCTTGGCGCAAGCTTGTGACAACGAGCCCGACATACAGAACTACGACCCCACCGATTCTGGCTAGTTCACCAACATTGTTCCAGTTCGCCGCGACGACCGCGGCAATTCCCGCCAGAAAAAACAGGATGATTAACCCCTGCCATGCTCGCAAAAGCAACCGATTACGGACTTCTCGGGGATATATCTGGCGTATCAAACTACGATATTGTTCTCTATCAACAATGTCGTTGGCGTACCACACATCTACGATCCCTCGTGTGAGGCTCATCTCATCGATCGCCAATGCCGTGTGTTCGCCGATTAGATTTTGAAATGTGTCCATGAACGCTTGATCTACAACCCTTATTCTTACGCATGCCGCTTCGTTTATTAGACATGGTACCTGCGATTTAGACTGTCCTCAGTATCGCCACAAAAACACGGGCATGTGGCATTTACATGACAAACGGAACCTCTTTAACCAATAACGCGACGCCACTTATCCTGAAAAGACTGTTTTTCAGTTATCTCGGGGTTAACAACTCCATGAGGTATCTTACCGGTCAGCACATCGAGAATGCTGGTACAGGCTACGCGGCCTATGTCTGAGAACAACTCATTCGTCCAGGCAATACTATGTGGAGCTAATATTACGTTATCAAGTTGGCCAAACCGATGTGGCGTATTTACTGGTTCTTTTTCAAAACAATCGACTGCAGCCCCAGCGATCGATCTATTTCGTAATGCTGTATACAACGCATCCTCGTCAACAACACCGCCCCGCGCCAGATTCAGTAAATAGGCCGTAGGTTTCATAAGCCCAAGTTCAACTTGTCCAATCAGATTATTAGTTTGCTGGGTGAGTGGGCAATGCAAAGACACAAAATCAGATTCGCTTAACAGTTGTTCAAGACCAACATTACGAGCACCGACGGACTCGAATGACCTATCTGGTGCATAGGGATCGAACGCCATCGGCTGGTTCATCCCGAAGGCCTTTAATAATCCCACCAATTCAAGTCCTATGCCGCCCAGGCCAATTACGCCTAATGTCTTTTGACGAAGTTCAGAACCCATCAGAGAACTCCGCTCTTCCCAAAGGCCTCGCCGAACTAACTGATCCTTCTGAAAAACGTTATGGTTAAGAGACAGCATCCAGGCTATGGTTGCTTCTGCCACCGAACGGTTCACCGCGCCCTTACTGATCGTAACTAATACATCCTTTTCCGAACACGCTTCAATATCCACAGAATCGTAGCCAACGCCAAAACGACTAATGACCAGCAAATCATGTGCGCGAGCTAATGATTTTGCCGTTATCTTCGGTGACAATACCAACGCGCCATGCACTCCGTCCAACTGTTCAGAACCTATTACCGGCAAATGTGATTCGAACGCTGCTATCTCTACCGAGTTCGCACCGCGCAAGACAGACAGGCCAAAATCATGATAATGCGGATTACCCTGTTGGTCATAAAAGTCGGCGGTTAGGGCGATTCTATACATCTGTGTTTATTCAATCCTCCCGACCATCGTGGACTTGCTATACGAGAATATCTGACACGACGTTACCGGCAACGTCGGTCAGGCGAAATGGACGGCCGTGATGCTCAAAGGTTAATCGCTCATGATCAACTCCCAATAGGTGGAGCAGAGTGGCATGTAAATCATTGATATGGACGCCACCTGCTACAGCGTGATAGCCAAAGTCATCCGTTTTACCGTGCGTTATTCCACCTTTGACTCCACCTCCGGCCATCCACATAGTAAATCCATGGGGATTGTGTTCCCGGCCATCGCCGAATTGCGCATGGGGAGTTCGACCAAACTCTCCGCCCCACAGGACTAGCGTATCCTCCAAGAGACCTCGCTGTTTTAGATCGGTTAGCAGGCCTGACACTGGTTTGTCACACTGTCGTGCCATTTTGGGAAGCCCCTGTCTGATCTTGTTATGATGGTCCCAACCATCCAGTGTGACCTGAACAAACCGAACACCCGCTTCAGCAAACCGCCTCGCCAGTAAACACTGTCTTCCAAATTGATTGGTATCCGCCTGATCAATCCCATAGAGATTCTTTGTGCCTTCGGTTTCATTCGAAAAATCCACCAATTTCGGTGTCTCAGTCTGCATTCGAAATGCAAGTTCAAACGATTCGATGACACCTTCCATTTGCTGATCAGATTCTAGCCGGGCAAGTTGTTCACGATTTAACGCCTTAATCAGATCGACTCGTTTACGTTGTATATCTTCTGCTAAGGATTCGTCCCGAAGATGACGGATGGGCGCTCTGCCGGGCGTCGTCCCAACCTCCTGAATCGCCGTCCCCTGATGGATCGCAGGTAGGAATGCACTGCTATAGTTCCTTTCGCCTTCCCCGGGGAGAATCGTAATATAAGACGGCAACTGTTGGTTCTCTGTCCCTAATCCATAGGAAATCCAAGCGCCCATCGATGGTGTCACATCAAACAGGTTTCCTGTATGGAGTTGCCGCTCAGCAACTCCGTGGTTAGGACTATCGGCCTGCATGGCTTTTAATACACACAACTTGTCTGCATGTTTCCCGAGCTCTGGCAACCAATCGGACATCAATAACCCGCTATCGCCCTGACGGGAGAAACGGCTGATCGGGCCCATTAATTTTGTGTCATCGAGTCCAACTGTCGATTCCTGGGAAGGAAGTTGATACGGAAGTTCCTGCTGGTGCCCTCTTTCTAAAGCAGGCTTATAGTCAAATAGGTCCATTTGACTTGGCCCGCCTTTCATATACAGAAAAATTATTCGACGTGCAGTTGGTCTGAAATGTCCTGGCTTATCAGCGAGAACATTTGCCTTCCCCGAGTCCTTCCCCCATGCCTCGGATTCAGCCAATAGTTGCGACAGTGCTAACGATCCGAAGCCACAGGCAGATTGTTGCAAGAACGTCCGGCGATTCCTTTGCGTTATCATCATTAGTCTTCGACTCACTATTCTTTAAATAAGAAGCTATTGGATATTAGCAGACCATGGCACAATTGTTCCCAGGCATCTTTTCTGCGTGCCGGGTTTCCGACTTGCATCACATCCGATTCAGACAGACTGTCTATGAACCGCTGAGCTACCCTCATCTCGCTCATCGAGGGAGGGCGACCGACAACCAGCAAGTAGGCGAAGTCTAACTTCGCCACCTCTGATTGAAACTCTAATTCATGGATACGCTTATTCAACTGTCGTGCACGCTCCTTAACAAAAGGGGCGTTCATGAGGAACAGGGCCTGAGTGGCTACTGTCGTTTGCGCACGCGCTCCGGTGATATCATTGGGGTGGGGGAAATTGAATACTGAAAGAATCTCCAGTTCACCTGCCGGTGGATGCCTCTTTAACGGCTGGTAAACTGTACGTTGGAGCTTCACGTATTCAGGCACTTTCCCTCCCCAGGTTGGTGGGTTCACATTGCCTCCGGCCCCGCGGATATTGCCCTCCAACTCTAATCCCAACGGGCTACCACCATTGCCGGAATCCAGTTCTCCACTTATTTGCAACATCGCGTCACGCATCGCCTCGGCCGTTAACCTGCGGCGATTCATACGCCATAACAGTTCATTTTCCGGATCAATTTTGTCCTTCTCGACGTCACCAACAGACGACATCCGATAGGTTTGAGTCAAGACAATTTGGCGGATCAGTTGTTTCAGTGACCATTGATTATCAACTCTAAATCTCGAGGCAAGATGATCTAACAGATTAGGGTGCGACGGACGGTCGCCATGGACACCGAAGTAGTCAACGCTCGCAACGATCCCCTTTCCAAACAGATGATGCCATACTCGATTTACCAAAACCCGAGTCGTCAGGGTATTATCCGCTCCGGTTAACCATTGCGCTAATTGCAAACGACCACTTTGATCAACGGGGACACTCGAGTCGTTTTGGAGATTGGTAAGGCTAAGAACACCACGTGGTACAACTTCGCCCGGCAGGTTAAAATCACCCCGTCGATATATTGGCACGTCACTCGGTTTCGCAATGTCCGTCAGAGACATCGCAAATTCAGGTTCGTTAGAATCACTTAGCTTTGCCAATTCTGCGTTAAAACGATTTACTCGAGTTTCGTTATCGACAGCATCCTGGAGACGTTTTCCTTCCCCGGTCGCCGTTGTAGCGAGCTTCTTGAAATCAGACATATTACCGCTAAATATCTGTAACGCATAATTGTCAGGTTCCAATTCTGCAACATGCGAATGGTTGATTCCCAGACCACTCCAGCCTGGATACGCTACTTGAGCAAATAGTTTCGCCTGCGTATGTGCCTGTTTGCCGCTTATTGGCGGCATCGCAAAATCATCGAAGGTTTCCGCGAAGAGAGTAGAATCTCCGGAAACGATAGCTAGGTTATCTATCAAACCAGCGAAGCGACCATTGCCCGGCTGAGCGCTAGTGATCCGGATTTGAATCCTGCCCGTGCCAGTTCCCGTATATTTCACGACGTGGTTCTGCAGTTGTGGCAGTTCCTTACTACCAGGCCATCCGCGCTGCAATACTGACGTCCTTTTGATTAACTTGCCTTGTGGATCAATCAATTCGACCAGTAAAGCATCGCCTGCCTTAGTTGCCTGGCTAGCTCCAGCCCAAACCGTCGATGCAGAGTCAAAAGACAATACATATTCCCGTCCCCCTTCATTGGCAACTACGGGATCNGAAATCGAAACATTCGCATTGGAGGCTAACGGAAACTCACGATGCCAGTCTAACAATTCAAGCTCTGCCTGCCGCAACTCTGCTAATAGTGCTTCCTTGCGGATACGTGCTTTTGCCAAGGTCTGGGAATCCGCGGGCAACACCGGGAGCTCGTGTTCGACGATCGAACTCCAAACACCGGGGCCAGTATGCTCTGTCGTTAATGAACTATGGAAAATTCCGGCCATCGCATAGTAGTCGCGAGTGGGTATTGGATCGAACTTATGATCATGACAGCGAGCGCAGGATACTGTCTGGCCTAAGAAAGTACGGCCGATACGATCTATCTGGTGATCCACAATGTCAGCAACTAACTGTGGCTTTATATAATTTTCGATCACCCAGGGACCAATGGAAAGGTATCCGGTCGCCACCATTAATTCACGACGTTCCCGAACTGACGAAGCCGGCAACAAATCTCCTGCAATCTGTTCATGAATGAATCGATCAAAAGGCCGATCGGAATTAAAGGCGTTAATCACGTAATCCCGGTACCGCCAGGCTTCGCCGATAAGGGTGTTACGTTGAACATCGGCATAACAGGATAAATCAAACCAGTGTCTGGCCCATCGCTCACCAAAAGCCGGGGATTCCAGTAATCGGTCGACAACCTTTGCGTAAGCATCCTCAGATTCGTCCGTTATGAATGCATCAATTTCCTCAGGTGTCGGCGGCAAGCCAATAAGGTCAAACGTGACTCGTCGTAGCAGGGAATATCTGTCTGCAGGCCCTGCCGGTTTAAGGCCCTTGGCCTCCAGACGAGACAGAATAAACTGATCGATCGGATCCAATACCCACGCCCGATTTTGTACGGCTGGAGTCTCAGGACGGACAATCGGAGCTAATGCCCATAACGCACCTTTCCCAATCGGTATTTCTTTGGATTTTCGATTATCAAACGCTCCATCCTTCACCCACAGTTCCAAAGTCCTGATTTCGTTTGCATTTAGCTTCTCGCCCGGCGGCATTTCGAGCCCATCATAACGAACAGCCTGAATCAACAAACTTTCATCCGGTACTCCCGGGACGATTGCTGTTCCAAGGCCACCGCCCTTTTGCCAGCCCTGCTTAGAATCGAGAACTAATCCACCCTTTGCTTTGCCACTGTCGTGGCTATGGCAGCTATAACATCTGGCTTTGAGCAGTGGCAGCACCTTGTTTTTGAAATGCTCTTCCTTTTGTGTCTGTGGCGTTTCCTCGAATCCCACAGCGTAGTCATTGAAAAGCGCAATCAGAATGAAGCCTACGCTCAACGGAAACACGAATCCTGCGAAATTGGAAATTCTGCTCATTTCGCTACTTTAGCTTTAATTCAGTCGGAGGAAAACGTTTTCTAAGGTCACTTTCGACAGGCTTGCCGCTACGACGACTCCACCATTCGTGAGCTCTGGCTGGGTCATAGGAGGGATTGGGAATGGGCAAGCGAGCAATAGTATCAGTTTGCCATGCCTTCAATTTCGACATTAAGTCGTTCCTACGTCCCGGATGCGTCGCACTTAGGTTTTTCTCTTCCCCAAGATCGTCTTTTAAATTGTAGAGCTCCAGGTCCCCGGTACCATCCAGATATTGGATTAATTTCCAGTCTCCAGCCCGGATTGCACTAGCTGGCCGATCATGATGATAGTGAGGGAAGTGCCAAAACAGAGACCGCCTTTCAATGCTCTCAACTGTCCCATCGAGCAACGGACTCATATCAATACCATCTATCGTCTGGTTCACGGGTAAAACGCCCGACGCCAGGCTGACAAATGTCGGATAAAAGTCATAGGAAATAGAAAGCTGGGACACTTCCTGCCCCGGTTTTACCACACCTGGAAACTTGACAATTAGTGGTACACGAATACCACCCTCATATAAAGTTCCTTTTTCACCTCGTAAGGGTGCCTGAGTTGCTACATTGTCATCGGCATGCTCGCGGTAATCGTAACGACGATAAAGGCCCCCGTTATCTGACGTAAAGACAATCATCGTGTTATCCGTTAATTCTTGTCTTTCAACTTCATCGATCACCGCGCCGACCAGATTATCGACTTCCTCAATCATTGCCGCATAGATCGGATTGGGAAGAGGCACGCCAAGCTGCCTTGCCTTACGTTGGTATTTACCAACTAAGTCAGAGCGACTCGAGAGTGGGATATGTACATGGAATGGCGAGAGCATGAGAAAAAACGGTGACTCTCTATTCTCACGAATAAATTGTCGGCAGAGTTCCCCTTCGAATTCCGTCCTAAACTGACCATCTTTCGGTTCCGCACCCGGATTTCCTATAGTCCGAAACGAACCCGGGCGCTGTGGACCGCCGATCTCCACAGCAAAATCGTACCCTTGCTTATTCGGTGCGTATTGCGATCCATTCCCAAGGTGCCACTTGCCGACGTAACCTGTCTTATAACCGGCTTTCTTTAAAGATTCGGAGACCGTGACCGTGTCCAACGGTAACGCCATAGCAGTTTGGGGCGTACGTACCCTTTCGAAGGGACGCCAATGTCCGGGAATATGAGCCGTGATACCAATCCTGGCCTGATTTTGACCGGACTGTACCGCGCACCTCGTTGGCGAGCACACCGCTCCCGCGGCATAAAAGTCAGTAAACCTCATTCCTTCACTAGCCAGGCCATCGATGTGCGGAGTTTCTACAAACGAGTTGCCATAGCACCCAATATCTTTCCAACCCAAATCATCAACAAAGATGAAGATAATATTAGGTTTTTCAGCGGCGAGTCCGATGGACGACAGACACAGCAAGGCCAAAACTGACAACATCGTTTTCCAGTAATAGTTCAAAGAATGCTCTTTTCGTAAAAAGTTTATTTCAAGCTGCCAGACCGATTCTACCAGCGCACCTAACAGCACCAAAGCTCGATCTAGAACTGGGCAACGGCCTTCCCCAGCCCTTCAATTTCAACCTCGACCTTTTGCCCTGACTGTAGCCATTTCGTCTGTACAACACTACCTAGCATGACAACCCATCCGGCGGGTATTTCATGCCCCCTTCGAGACTGTTCATTAGCGAGCCAAACCAGGGCCTCAAGGGGATGTCCATTGATAATATCTCGTCCAAAACCGTCTCCCACCTCTTCGCCATCGATCAACATGTTTCCCCTCAATGAGGGTAAATCAAGCTTGGTCCAATCGGTTACCGGCTTACCTAAAACCGCGCCCGCAGCAAAAAAGTCATCTGCCACCCACGTATAGCAGTCCGGGATTCGATTCTCAAAGTCATGATATCTGTCGTCGACAACTTCGATAGCGGCGTGTACTGAAGCCACCGCAGGGCTGACCGACTCCAGGGAATAGCCTTCGGAGGAAACAGGAATTGACTCCCCTAGCGTGACGGCAATCTCACACTCCACTCCTACATGCAAAAACGAATTGAATTCATAAACCCCTATTTCGGAAAACAAACTCGAGTCAAAAATTGCTCCCGTACAGGGATGCTCCATTCCAAGGTATTCCTGCATGATTCGGGTCGTACACCCTATTTTGGTACCAACGATGTTGCCAAAGCCATCGGCTACCAACCGCTGATTCAATGCATCCTGAAGATGCATTGCTTCCGACATATTCACCGGTGACACACTGGCCGGCAATTCACCGATCGCGCGACAGTCTCTACCACGCCCCGCCCTCAATTGTTCTAAGGCCTGTTTCCAATACTCTTCTCTGTATTCTTCTACCACCTGTTGTCTGCCACATATCCAAAAACTTCGATTTCACCCTGTTAGACTATTATATCAGGGTCAGGACAAATCACATTTAATCGTAGCCGAGAATTGGCCATGGATTTCTTACATATTCCCACGCGCGTCGTCTGGTCTCTTCAATTGGAATCAGATCTGGACAAAATTCTCTTAGATCACACTCATTGGGAAAAGGAGTCGGCGCGTTGGTGTCTAAACCTTCTTTTGGCATATTGCGATAACGAAGCATTGAGCATTGCAATGACCAGAATGATCAACCAGAAATTGGCCCGATTCCAAGATATGAGAGAGTTGTTGAAGTCACAACAAATACTCTTTATCCGGCAACAGCCCATTGGTTACGACAAACGGTTGAAAGAACTGATCATCAACAAAGAGCCTGAACGCGTTGTAGACCGCCTACTGATATCCGCCCTTCAGGAGGCACGCAGTTACGAACGTTTCGCGTTCATGGCTCATCACATCGACAACAACACAATAGCCGAACACTATCATGAAATAAGCGAAAGTGATCCGCGGAACTATGACACTTTTATCGATTTGGCGACATGTTATCAGGATGAGGCCGCAGTGTGTATCCGGCTGGATGAGTTGGCTGCCTGCGAATCAAGCTTCCTAAGTGAAGGCAGTAGAAAACCACGTCTTCATTCTTAATGCAGACTAATTCGGTCCACCACGACGTAGGACTCGACCCGCTAATGCACCGTTATGCTTCCCATTCTCCAACGTTACTTTACCGTTGACGATGACATAGTCGATGCCTACAGGATATTGAAATGGTGAAGTATATCGTGATCGGTCGATTATGGTCGATGCATCGAATAAAACCAAATCAGCCTTCATCCCCACGGCGATCACACCCCGGTCAGTTAGCCCGAGTTTGGCGGCGTTTAACGACGTTACCTTCTGCACTGCCGCTTCCAACGGAAGGACGCTTCGCTCTCGTGAATAATAACCAATCAGACGCGGAAAGGATCCAAAATTTCGCGGGTGCGGATTACCCTCACGCAAGGGCCCCTGAACGGCATAGGCTGAGCCATCCGAACCCACACTGCACCACGGCTGCCGTAAGGCGAGGAGCATATCCGGTTCATCATGGTGTGCAAACACTGCACTGATTCCCCCGTCATTCTCAATCAGGATATCCAGCAGGTCGGCAACCGTTTTCTGTTTCGTACCTCGTAATGCAAACACACGATCCATCGTGAGGCCCTTATATGGATGTTCGCCACTAATCAGCACGCGACTCCAATCTTTACCTACGGCAGTATAATGGTTGTACCAGCCTTCTATTCCATTTTCGATGTCAGCAATAATTTGGTCTCTAGTACCTGTGGATGCCAATCTTTCGAGCATCTTGGCGTCACCACCTTCATGTGCCCAGGGTGGAACGATGTTCTTAAGATTGTTGTTACCACGGGTATAGGGATAGACATTGGCCTGAACATTTATTCCTTCAGTCCGCGCGTTGTCGATCATCGCCACTATCTTATCCATTTGTCCCCAGTATTTCTGGTCAGCAATTTTCAAGTGGATAATATCAAGACGTACATCAGCTTTTCGCGCGACTTCGATCGCTTCGGTAACGGCAGCAAAGACGCCAAGCCCCTCGTTTCGAATATGAATCGAAAACAGACCATCAAACGGTTGAATTTGCTTGGCAAGCCTGATTACATCATCTGTACTAGCCAATGAACCTGGTGGCGTCATCACCTGTGACGATAACCCTCTTGCCCCTTGCGTCATTGCCTCTCGAACCAGTTTCTCCATTTCTAGAAATTGGGGTTCCGTGGGGCGAGCGAACGACTTACCCATCACACATTCCCAAACAGCGGCCAATCCTACATAGCTCACCACGTTCACGCTTGTCTTATGCTTTTCAAGCACGTCGAAATACTCACCCAAGGTGGTCCAGCGGGCGACTCCTTCGGGTGTGTTAACCGCACCCGCCGGTCGAAGTCCCATGGCGGGGCCTGCCGAAAATCCCTCTCCTAGAACCTCTGTTGTGACCCCTTGGTGGATCTTCCCCAGAGCTCGACCGTCGCGTAAAAGAAGCCTATCCGAGTGCGAATGAATATCGATGAAGCCGGGTGCCAACGTCATCCCTGCCGCGTTAATTCTCCTCCGACTTGGCATTTCCAGCTGTCGGCCTACGGCAACAATCTGGCCACTAACCACGGCTACGTCGCCCCGAAACCAAGGGCGGCCAGTCCCGTCAACAATACGTGCATTCGCGATGACCAAATCCACCGGCGGATGCGTCGGAACTTCCTCCCCCTGCAAATCAAACCCTCCGCAAAACAAATAGACGAAGATAACGAGCTTTACTCTATACATGAACTGGTAATCCTAAGTGCTGGCCACATAATTATCGTAATCCATTCATTCATGACCTGTGCTTTCAGCTTCCTTGCTAAAATAGTATATATGAAAAGCAGACAACTTCGCGATGATGTGAACTGGGTACTCAACTGCCCAGACCTCCTGCAAGGTGATGGCCCGCACTTGCAACTTGGTAACGACGCACCTCTCAACTTGGGGCCTCTTCGAACCACCCCGTGGAAGGTTGGCCGCTATTTTGAAGCTTTAGTTGCAGAACTGTTGATAAACTCTAAGACTTATGTTCTATGTGACTCCTCACGTCAAATACAACTCGCCGGACAAACTATTGGTGAATTAGATTTTATCTATCTAGATCTCGATGAAGAGCTGACGCACTGTGAAACGGCGATAAAGTACTATCTCTATTATCCGAATTTGAATTGGACCGGCAGCCATTTCATAGGCCCTAATCCACATGACACCTTTGAATCTAAGACCACGCGGTTACTGACTCATCAATTGCCACTTAGCCAACGGTATTACCCCAAGGTTTCAAAACGCGAAACCTTCGTCAAGGGAATTATCTTCTACCCAGCCGATCACCGGGGCCCCGTTGCGATACCGGCCTACCTGGCTCAGAATCATCAGCGAGGGGTTTGGTTACATGCACGAGAAGTCCATCGCTTAGAACTTTTTGAAACAGATCGTTTCTGCATCTGCCATAAGCCTCATTGGCTGGCTCCACCGGCTGACGAAACGGTGTATCAGGATCCCTCCGACCTCGTCAATTTCGTAGCCAATCATTTCCGGGACAAACACCATCCATTAATGATTAGTCATCTGCGACACCTGAAAGGGTCGTGGACGGAGCAGGGCAGGCTGTTTATCGTTCCGAATTACTGGCCTAACCCGAGACCGGAATAATCTTTCAGACCTCGAACAGGTATTTAACTAATTGTTTAAACGTGCAATTAATTGTGGACGATGTGATAATATGAACATCATCATTGAGGGACATATCATGCAGAACTACAAGCTTAATCGACGTCAGGCGTTGTTGGCGGCCGGAATGGGTACCACTGCTTTGGGGATGCCGGGCACCGTTATGGGCACCGACCAGCGTGACACCAGCGGAAATCCCGTTCGTTCGGAAAAATCCTGCATCTTCATCCTGCTGTGCGGTGGCCCTAGTCACGTGGACACTTGGGACATGAAACCCGATGCTCCAGATACCATACGTGGACCGTACCGCCCTGTCTCCACCAAAGTGCCTGGAATGCGTATCAACGAAATGCATACCGAACTGGCCAAGCATACAGACAAATTCACACTTATCAATTCTATGCAGCATCCAGGCGCCATAAGCAATCACTTCGATGCAATGCATAATCTATTAAGTGGACAATCCCTAAAACGTGTTCAACAGGGGGTTCCCGATGATCAACCCTACCTTGGCTCGTTTGTAGCAAAGCATAGTCCTAGCACCCGTAACATCGTCTCGAACGCCTGGCTTATTAAATGTGTGGGAGCGCCGGTCTTTTGTGCACCTAACATTGGAATCGGAGGCTACCTCGGATCTGCCTATGCTCCTGTTTTCGTCGGTTCCGAAAAAAATCATCCCGCCATGGAAAACTTTGAACCACCGCAGATTTATGATTTGGGAGATCCAGCCCGCTTAGCAAAGAGACGAACATTGCTCGGCGACCTAGAGAGCAATATCCTTCGAGAATCGCCGATTGGTAAAGACTGGTCCAATCTGCGGGAGATGGGTTACGAGGCTATGACGCGATCGGAGGGTCGTGAAGCGTTTGAAATGGATCGCGAGCCTGGGAAAGTGCGTGACCGCTATGGCCGTCACCCGCTCGGACAAAACCTGCTTTTAGCCCGTCGCATGGTGGAAGCAGGCGTTCGATTTGTAACGGTGAACGGCTGGACTGGACAAGCACCCCATGACACCAAAGGGCCCCCTAGTAGCAGTTGGGATATGCACGGCGGTAATATGGGGATGGGCAATGCCTTTGGGTCGGGTTCGTACGGTATGAATTTTTGTCTACCGCGACTAGATCAGGCACTATCCGCGCTGTTGGGAGACTTGCATGACCGGGGCATGCTCGACAATACACTGGTAGTAGTAACTGGCGAGTTTGGCCGCACTCCAAAGATCCTTACGCAACAGCCTCCAGGTCGCCAGCACTGGCCCAAATGTTTCTCGTCGATCATGGCGGGCTGCGGTATTGCCGGAGGCCAGGTCTATGGTAAGACCGATCGACTTGCAGGGTACGTGGCCAATAATCCGGTGCGTCCCGAGGAATTCTCAGCCTCGATTTATCACGCGCTCGACATACCCCTAAACGAACCTCAAAATAATACTGGGATTTCTCGCCCCATCACGACAGGTAAACCGATCCTTGACCTGTTTAGTTAAAATGAGCACCCCAATCCTTAGGTAGGTTGTTTGAAAACCCACGCCTTATTAACAGTATTTCTGATTTATATAACAACCTCGACTTCCCCCGTTTCGACGCCGCAGATTTCATCGAGCGGGATGCATCACACGTATCACAGCATACACCCCTGTGGGCGCCAAATAAGACTGATTTACTAATTCCCTACGCGCGGATTAATAATCTCACATCTAACATTCACTTCCAATAGCAACGCATGTCTAACCGAATAGACTGGTTTACAGTCGGAACAATTGGTTAGAATAGCGGTGTCTTTGGAGTACCGTTAATGTTTAAATTCACCGCCCGCCAGAAAGCAAACTCCGGCCGGCTCGCCAGGCGCGAGTTCCTGACTATCGGAACGCTGGGCCTTTCGGGCCTCTCGCTTGCAGACATCCTCCGCGCTGAAGCCGCTTCCGGGGTTAGTAATCACAAATCTGTCATCATGATTTATTTGACTGGGGGGCCGCCTCATCAGGACATGGTAGACCTTAAACCTGACGCACCTTCCGAGATCCGCGGAGCATTCAACCCTATTTCAACCAAACTACCGGGCATACAGATTTCTGAGCTGATGCCCCGTACGGCGGCCAAGCTAGACAAGTTTGTAATCATTCGTTCTCTGGAAGGGTCCGACGGTCGCCACTCCTCTTTTCAATGTGCTACGGGAAGAAACTTTGCGAATCAGCCGCAAGGCGGATGGCCTGAGATCGGCTCGGTTCTTTCCAAACTACAAGGCCCGGTACATCCAGCAATACCCCCCAATATAGATTTGTCTCTTCACATGGAGCATCTACCCTACAACCTCCCTGGACCAGGGTTTTTAGGCCAGACTCACACTCCGTTCAAACCAACGGGCGAGTCGTTAGCAGATATGACCCTCACGGACATTGACGTGAGTCGTTTCGACGATCGACGCCAATTACTTACGAAATTTAATACCGTACGAAGGAAGTTGGATGCCGATGGATACCCACAGGGCGCCGACGGTTTTACGAAACAGGCTTTGGATCTCCTAACTTCCAGTAAGTTAGCCGAAGCTCTAGACCTCTCCAACGAGCCAACGGCCGCACGCGAACGTTACGGCAAAGACGATCCCAACGTTCTGCCGTACTCCAACAAGGGCTACCAAGCAATCGTTTCGAAGTTTTTAACCGCGCGTAGGTTAGTTGAAGCCGGGGCACGAGTTGTGACAGTATCTTATGCCGACTTCGATTGGCATAGTTCCAATTTTAAGCACGGACGAAAAGTCATCCCGCTTTTAGATCAAGCCTTGACAGCCCTTGTCGACGATCTGCACGAACGCGGTATGCAGGATGATGTTACTGTTGTTGTTTGGGGTGAATTCGGAAGAACCCCAAAGATCAATGCCAATGCGGGCCGCGATCACTGGAGCAAAGTATGTTCCGCCATTCTGGCCGGCGGCGGCATGCCCACCGGCCAAGTAATCGGCGCCACGAATAAATACGCGGAGGAAGCAATTGACCGACCGGTCCACTTCAATGAAGTCTTCTCGCAGATCTATTACAATCTCGGGATCGACCCAACGCTAACCACGGTCGAGGATTTAGCCGGACGACCTCGTTATTTGCAAGACGATTACCGTCCACTGCCAGAACTCAGTTAGAAACCCAGATCTTAGATTGTCGCAAGTAGCGCCCGCCAAGCCCGCTTTTCCGCCAATGGTGTATAACGCTTCGCAAGTTTCCGAACGGCGTTCGTTAGGCTTTTGTAAAATGAAGGTGTGGTTTCGCATTTCCATAAAAGCGCCCTCAGCTCTTTCGTATCGCCCACTTCAAACAATCCCGGATAGTTGTCACCTAGGATCCCGATAGACCCTGAAATACGACTTGCCAAAACCGGAGTCCCACAACATATAGCTTCGCTCAACACATTAGCGCCGCCTTCTACCTTAGAACTTAGAACTAATAACCTCGCCCTTTGGATTCTTTGAAGTGTGACCTCCCAAGGACATAATCCTTCGTAGTGATAACGTTCATTATTGTTCGATTCGCGAATTGCTCTTGCGTGTAACGTTTCCGATAACGCAGTGCCGAGGTGATGAACCTGGATCCTGGAGTTCGCTGGTAACTTTCGCACGGCCATTGCCGTCCTAAACGGGTCCTTAACGCTACGTAGATGTCCCACAACAACGACTTCAAATTCGTGTTTCAAGGGTTGCATAACAACTCGGGGTGGCTCGCAAGATTGCGATATTACAAAGGTTTTCTCTGCCCATATTGCTCGAAGATGTGTCAAGGCGTGTGTTTGCAGGACAATTAATCGATCAGCACTCTCAATACCACTGGTAACCTTTTGATCTCGATGGATATCGAGATAAAGGTCTGTCCCGCTGAGGCACAGGACAACCGGCGTGTCCGGGTATCTCTGCTTCATCTTTGATGTGTATTCAGCAGATTTCCCCGCGTGAATCGCAATCGATAAGTCACAGGGCAGGGGCTCCGCTGAATCAATAATCCTGACTTCATGGCCTAAGTCGGTTAGGCATCGCTTCCATCGTTCCGCAGTAACACGATTTCCTTTAACCGAACCTCTGGCCGCCGGGGTAAAACAGTGAATTTTCATATATTCCCTAAATATCGACTAAGGACTTATGCCGACGATTATGCTAGCCAATCTCACAAATCTATTTTTTCAAACAGCCATCCTAGTCTTTCCTATATATTGTTCAATTGATTAACCAAACTTCAGGATCGTTTTAGGTAATAGATCATGCAACATGTTTACGGCGTCTCAACGATTAAAGATTTGCTGAATTTCGATCCGATGGACTCAACTCAGCTACATGTCGCCGGCTATTTCAAACCCGGCGATGGGGGTGGAGGCCTCTTTTTCTGGGAACCTGATTCCAGCTTTGATCCTGATAACGGGTGGGTCTTCCGATCTCATGTGCGGCCGCGTGGACGGTGGCGTCGCGTTCAATCTTCCGATCACGACGTCCGTTTCTTTGGAGCATTCCCTTCCTCAGGTGACGTAAGCAAACAGTTCCAACAGGCGCTTTACTCTTGCAAAAAAGGGGGCAGACTCTACATACCTAGCGGCCACTACTCAATTAGTCGCCCGCTCGATGTCTATCAAGGTACATCGGTCATTGGTGACGGGTTACTTTCAGAAATCCACTACGGCGGCCCGACCGGAACCGCCTGTTGGAATGCAGCTCAACGCTCCCCCGCAACTTCAGTGTCTTTTCGCGGGCTTAATACCCTTGTACACAATGAAGGCACATATGCCTTTCGACTTACGGGCATGAGTTATAGTCGATTTGATTCACTGTTCGTCCACTTAAGAGCATCAAACACCTCGGCATATTATGGACCCTCTAATGGTGAATCCCCTTATTACAACGTTTTTACTAATTGTCACGCTTCAGGTCCGGGTGGCGAATCCAACGGTTGCGTCGGTTTTGACTGGGCTGCACATGACGACGGCGATTTGGCGCCCAACGCCAATCAGGTATTCGGTGGCCATATTAACAGCGTCGACATTGCCGTAAGATGCCAGGGGACCGGCAATATCTTCCATGGCCAGGTTTTTGAGATGGTGAACGTAGGATATGAATTTGACTTGCCAGCCAAAAGATATACCGCCGTTCACCAGGGGATATCGAACGATGTATTTGGACTCTATTCCGAATATGCCAAGATCGTATTTCATCAAAAACATCCAACGTGCTATTTCGTGGCGCAGACGAGCATGGTAACGGGCCATAAAAAAATGCTTGAGGCGAAAAGCAAGGACAATTGTGTGCTACTTAGTAGCCATTCCGGGCAATTGCCTATGAACCGAAGTTTTTTTCAAAAAGCGGTCGAGTTCAATCCTCTCACCTTTGAATAGTGGCCCTGCTTGACTTATGTTACCGTCAGGCGCCGTGTAGAGATCTCATTCTTGCCGCTCTTCTGAATGCTGCGTGGTTCCGGTTGGGCAAAACCATTTTGGTCTATCGCCCGAACTCGAATCTCATACTTGCCAGGTTGGAGGTCGCGAAAAACGGTATAAAACGAAATCATTCCATACCGTAGAGGCCAGGACAAGGCCTTTCCGCTTTGACGATCGAACCCCAAGACCGTTTTACTATCCGTGCCTGTTGGTAACACCGTGTTCCAATCCGGTTCTGCTGCAAGCTCGCACTTTTTCCATGAGGCTTTCTTCAGTTCCGGCGAATCGTCATCCAGCCGTTTTGCGCCGGGCAGGAGTTCCCGCATCCAATACTCCACACGTCGGAGCCCTGAATAACCATTGATTGCTTGCCCGGTAATCACGATAGGGTCATTCGTGGAAAATTCCGCAGCGCCTTTGTCTAAATAAGCAGCGGTCTTTAGAAACGATTCCGGATCATTGTTGCTTAATGCATAGGTGTCATTGTTTCGGTAATCATTCGTTGCAAACAACTGCTGAAGCCATTTGATTGACTTAAATCCATGAGCCCAAGGGACGATCATACGAACTGGCCCACCTCTCTGGAGGGAAATAGGCTCGCCATTTAAAGAGTATGCCAGAAACACCGGCAATTCTCCGGGCGGGGTCTCCATTGCCTGCGTATAACTCACCGAAGACTGAAAAATCTGTTTAGGATCCTCGTTGTGAAACCCACGGAAATAGATCCTCCTAACATTCTTCATCGGGCCGCATTTTCGGAGAACAACGGATAATGGAACCCCTTCCCACAAGCCCTGACCAAGAGGCTGTGGAATATTTAAACACTGCATTGCCTTGATGAATTTGACTCCCTGCGTTTTTCCTAAGTCCCGCAGTTGATCAAACGTGATACTGGTGTTGTCAACGTTTTGAAACTCACGTGTTAAAAAAGATGGTTCTTTGACAATTCCGGGCTGAGTGAACGTGTCGGCGGAAATTTCTAAACGCCAGGAATCCCTCGTCAATCCCGCCTCGACTAACGCTTGTCCCATCAGTGAATAGGGCTTAGGATTACCTCGCGAGACATCGTAAAACCCTCCTGCTTCGGTCAAGACGTCATGAGGGCATAGGCGTTCAAGTGGAATCTGTATAGCTGCACTTACGTGGTTTATTTGATTCCCCGCCGAGGCAGCACTAACGGCGACCGCCGTTGTACGCATCGCTTCTCTTCGGTTAATTTTCATGAATCGCTCAGTCGTTAGGTTAGGTCTACGAATTTTTCTCTATTGTAGGATGATCTTGCCTACATTCCTACTTTCTAGTTTCTTCCACAACCACAGCAATAACTCGACTTCGGACTTTCACTATTACGTCGTTGGCTGTTATCCTTAAATTAGGTTAGACACACTCTTTACGGATTCCCAATGATAAAGCCAACTTACTATACAGTGCTTGTACTTTTTGTCGCTTTGGAGACCCATGCCCAAGTTCCGTCTGCAAACACGGAAACGAGCCTAGCCAATGCACCCGGTCAATTATCACTTAACGAACTCAAACAATACGGGGCCGATCAATCCACCTATTTAACACGTGAATATCAACGATCTAAGGCTACAACTCCCAAACCGCGGCTTGCAGAATTTAATAAAGAGATCCTTCCAGTATTAACCAAGACCTGTATCGGTTGCCACGGAGCAGAACACACCGAAGGCAACATTCGCCTCGACATGCTCGACCCAAACCTCCAAAGAGGGGCGGACGTAAGCTGGTGGCTTGAAGTTATGGCGGTTTTAAGTAACGGTGAAATGCCACCTCCCGATGCAACCAAGTTGGCGGATAACGATCGAGCGATGATTATCGACTGGCTCGCTAGTGAAATTCAAGTCGCCTCGGCGGTTCGGCGCGCGGAAGGCGGCCATTCCTCCTTCCGACGAATGACGAAGTATGAATACAACTATGCATTACAGGACATCCTCGGTTTACCATGGAATTTTGCCAAAGACCTTCCTCCAGAAGCGTTTTCCGACGACGGTTTTCAAAACAGTTCCGACTTGCTGCACATGACCGGCAATCAGTTCCAAACATACCGCAGTATTGCCGAAAAGGCTTTGAACCGAGCAACCTCCCTTACAGAACAACCCCCCATGATTCATTGGGGGATCTCCATGAAAGATAATGCTCGGCTTGACCTGAAAAAACAACAGGACCAGTTGGACAAAAAACGAGAGGAACTCAAAAGCGATCCGGCAAAACAGAAGGCGGAGTTGGAAAAACTTCTGGCTTCCTTTCAGTCCATTCCCCGTGGCGCCCATTACAAGAATCTTAAGACCGGGCGGGCAGCTCAGGCAAGCTGGGTCTACTATGGGGGACGTCATGCCAATAGTCCTCAGAACGCACTGCCACCATTCCCCCCTTCCTTTGAGGACGTGGTCGTCATTCCGCGAGGGCAACGAATTTACGTTGAACTTGGAGATCAAATCCCAGACGAAGGGATGATGCGTGTACGGGTCCGGGCGTACACCGACAAGGTACTCGCTTCTGGTCCACCCAGTTTACGGCTGGAATTCGGGTGGCGAGCGAGCAATGAAGGACGCGCAGTGCTTCGCGTCAGCAAGAAGGACCAGTTCGTAACTGCCACTTCCGATAAGCCGGGAATCTATGAATTCATGGTACCACTTGGTGAAATTTATCCGCGAAATTCGGTACGCGGGGTTAATTCGATGGGCCAAACTCCCAATCCTTCCGAATACATCAGACTTGTGAATAGTTCTGTCTCACAGTCCGATATTATTGTGGACTTCGTGCAGATCTCCACTCCAGTGTTTTCTCAATGGCCGACCGCATCTCATAACGACATCTTTATCGGCACTGCGAATTCAGAAAATGAACAAGTCTATGTCCGAGGTGTCTTGGAACATTTCATGCCAAAAGCATGGCGGCGAGCCATCTCGAAAGAAGAAGTGAATCGCAAAGTACAATTATTCGATCTCATACGTCCGCAGTGCCCGACTACAGAGGCAGCCATTGTCGAAGTTTTGGCAACGGTCTTATCATCTCCGAACATGCTCTATTTAACCCGCTCGGAAAACGGTGATAATATATCCCGCAAGCAACACCTTGGGGATTACGATCTTGCGACACGGCTCGCAATTTTTCTTTGGTGCAGCACCCCAGACTCCATCCTATTAGACCTCGCAGCTAAGGGGGAGCTTCATAAGCCCGATGTACTCAAAGAGCAAGTAACTCGTATGCTGCAAGACCCCCGAGCCCGCCGGTTGTCGCAACACTTTGTCGAACAGTGGTTGGACCTTAAGATTTTAGACTTCCTCACCATTGACCGAAAAGTCAGACCACAATTCGACGCAGAACTAAAAGAAGCGATGCTCGAAGAGCCGGTTGCCTTCTTTCATGAAATACTATCTCATGACGAAAGTTTGTTAAATTTCATTCATGCCGATTACGCAATGCTCAACGAACGCCTGGCTAATCACTACGGGTTACAAGGTGTCTATGGCAATGAATTCCGTCGCGTAAAACTAGAAGATAGAGCGGAGCGCGGTGGTGTACTGACACAAGCCGGGATGTTGACGATGAATTCCTCCGGAAGTGATTCGCACCCACTTAAGAGAGGGATTTGGCTTTTGGAGGCCATCCTTAACGATCCGCCACCTCCCCCCCCGCCGGCCGTGCCTGAAATTGACTTAGCCGACCCGGAGATCGCTAAGCTCACATTGAAGGAAAGAATAGAAGACCATCGAAACCATGCGGCATGCCGGTCATGTCATGCGAAGATTGACCCGTGGGGTATTGCCTTCGAGAATTATGACGCTCTGGGGATCTGGCGAAACGACATCAAAGGAAAACCCGTAGACGCTTCGAGCAAACTTTTTAACAAGCAGGAATTAAACGGGATCGATGGCTTGAAACGCTATCTGCTAGAGAATCGCCAGGATCAATTCACACGAGCAATGGTCTACAAGATGGCTACCTTTGCATTAGGGCGACCCCTTACATTTGCAGACCATTCAAGCGTAAACCAGATCACCGCCGAACTAAGGAAAAGAGAAGACGGTTTGGCAACGATGATTTCGTTAATTGTTGCTAGTGACTTATTTCGAACCAAATAGAATAATAGAGAAGTTATACGAGCTTCCTCGCAACCTCCAAAAGATACAGTATGGAAATGAATATCAATCTCAATTCACTGGATCGTCGACGCTTCCTCCGAGGTACAGGAGTAGCGCTTGCATTACCACTCTTCGACACAGTTCAACCAACGGTTAACGCTGAAGACGTAAAACCCAACCCGAAACGACTCGCATGCTTCTATTTTCCCGACGGTGTTCCAATGCCGCTGCCTGAAGATCCGGCGTATCAGGATTGGCTCTGGTTCCCGCATGGTAACGGTAGGGATTTTAAGTTCACCAAATGTTTTACACCGCTTGCCCCTATGAGCGAGGATTTTACAATCCTTTCGGGTTTTTCACATCCACCAGGACGAATTGTGCACGGGCATAATAACGCCGATCAATTCCTCACAGGTGCCGCAACCGGAGGTGGTGATATGGATTACAAAAACACCACTTCCATCGACCAAATATTCGCAAAAACGGTCGGTGATGAGACACGATTTTCATCACTCGTCATGTCTACAGACGGTGGGACCGGGACGGCTCGGGGTGCCCACACGATATCCTACAATCAAAATGGCCGGGCAATCCCGGCTGAACATCGCCCCAAACGAATTTTCGACATGCTTTTCGTAAAGAGTGACGGAAATGCTGCTCGGCGCCTTGCTCTTAGCCAAAGCGCTTTAGACGACTTGTTGGCGGATGCAAAGTCACTTCGCAAGACGCTGTCGGCAAAAGACCAGACACGATTTGATGAATATCTTGAAGCAGTAAGGGAAACGGAAATCAAGGTCGAAAAAGCTAAGAAATGGATCGACCTGCCGTTGCCGACGGTGAATGTGGATCATCTCAACCTGGAAATCACTCCCGATGAACCACGAGAATATTTGCGAACCATGTATGAGTTGATTTACCTGGCATTTCGGACTGATTCCACCCGAACCGCTACTTACCAAATCGGAAGAGAAAATGGAGTCGGAAAAAGCGACCTCTTAGCGCGGGCAGTCGGTTACAATCTCTCACACGCCCTGTCTCACGAGACTAAAAATCCTGGGGGATGGGAACGATTTGGCATCTATTGTGCTTTCTTGCATGAAGAGTTTGGCCGGTTTGCCAAGAAATTAAAAGATACTCCAGAACCTGCCGGTACCGGCTCAATGCTAGATAACACCCTACTGTTTTTCGGGTCCGCTTCAAGTGCCTTCCACCTCTCCCGAAATTACCCGCTCATTTTAATGGGTGGCAAAAACATGGGTTTCAAGCACGGGCAGTATGTTAACAACGCCGGTGCCAACCCTCAGGGCGGTCCGTGGGATGGGGGGCAGGAACCATGGCAAAAAGATATCCAAAAGGAAGACGCACCGTTAGGCAATATTTACCTCACCATGCTTCGCCAACTTGGTGTCGGAATTAACGAGTTCGGCGGCAGTACCGGTACGGTTGACCAATTAATCGCTTAGTTGAATAAATTCAGGAGTTTCTCTTAATGAACCAAGTATTTAGTCTAGCCCTTTTGGTCCTCGCATTGATTACTGGTGGTGTATCAGTGTCCGCTCAGGAATCTCGTACCGCCGAAATCCTCGGCAAATACCCCGTGGAACAACCTCGTGTTAACTCAAGTTTTATCAAGCCTGGGCTTGTGGTAACCACCCAGAAGCAATTTTCTGAAGTTTGGAAGAAGCTTAAAGGAGGCGACCAGCCTAAAATCAGTTTTGATTCAGCTTTTGTAGTTCTACATGTTCGTGACGCGGCAGATCCTAACCGCCACCGGTTCACAGCACGTATCAGAGATGGTGAATTGGAAATCTTGGCCCTAAGCACCCGAATAGGGTTCCAGCGATCAGACAGAACTCTGACTACGGTTATGGAATTCAGCCGGGAGGGTGTAGAAGCCTTTCGGGAATACAATCCAAAAACACGCAAACACGTTACGACACCACTAAAATAGCGGGCATCCGAAACCATTGAAGTTCGTTCCTTCGCGACATGATGAAGAACCTGCACACGAACACTTGGTTAACCCGTTGCTAGCAGTATCTCGCTATTAAATACCGAAGCCACCTCAGTCAATTGAGTTTGCAAACATGGATTCTCTTCTCCTCCGACCAATAAATGCGGTCTTGCTTTGCCTAGTAGCGTACTCTTGCTGGGCCTCCCCGCTTCAAGCCCAACGTTGGCAAGATCTTTACGAGGCGGAAACTAACGCCGCGCTCCCATGTCGCATCATGTCACCCCACTCGTTTAAACGCGGAGTTAAATACCCTGTTGTCTTGTCGCTACATGGGGCGGGTGGTAAGGGAAACAGCAATCAAAAACAGCTCAAAACATGGACCAAGCAATTGGCGCAAGAATCCGTCCGAAAGAAGTTCCCCTGCTACGTCGTAGCACCACAAGCAGACCAACTCTGGAACAGGGACCATTACGATGCGATAAAACGCATCATTTCTCGACTACCTCAGATAGACGACAAACGTATTTATATTTTAGGACACTCGATGGGAGGTCACGGCACCTATATATTCCTCCAATTTGAGCACGATTATTTCGCTGCCGCAGCTCCATCTGCCGGGACGGGCCTGCGATCAACAGGGGCGTTCATCGATCCCAAAAGAATTCAAAACTACCCGATCTGGGCATTCCACGGTGATAAAGACAGTGTTTGCCCGTTTGCGAAACAACAAAAGGTATTTAATGAGGTAAAGGCGCTCAATGGAAACTTAAAACTCACTGTTTGGTTGGGCGATAATCACGGCGTATCCGGCAAGTTCATACCCGGAGCTGACAATGGAAAGACTATTTATAGTAGCGACAAATGCGATCGGGAAGATGACTTTCTGACCTGGCTATTCAGCCAGCGGCGTGGATAGTCCAACGGAATTACTTCCGTCAATGTTATCGGTTTCCAGCAATTCCAAAGCTAACTATAATGCGGGATATTAGAATACATTCACCGGGGCCATGAGCCGGATTATTAGATAAACAGGGATTTCCAAATGAATAAGCAACCCAAACCGAACCGTCGACAATTTGTGGGTGGTGTAGCCGCAGGTTCCGCAACACTTATGCTCGGGGCTGGGCAGAGGGCACAAGGATACACTTCTGCCAATGACCGACCCGTCTTCGCAACAATCGGCCTACGCAATCAGGGAGTTACTATCACTAACAAATCTACAAAGTTCGCTGACTTCGCAGCTTTGGCTGATGTTGATTCCAAAGTTCTGGGCACGAACGTTGATAAATTATCACAACGTCAGGGTAAAAAGCCCGATTCCTATGGTGATTATCGTCGCGTACTCGACCGAAAAGACATTGACGCAGTAATGATTGCCACTCCCGATCACTGGCACACTAAAATCGCTGTCGAAGCCATGCTCGCCGGCAAAGACGTCTACTGTGAAAAGCCCTTGACGCTCACCATCGACGAAGGAAAACTTATAGAGAAAATCGTCAAGAAGACGGGTCGTACCTTTCAGGTGGGGACGATGCAACGTACTGAATCCGGACAACGATTCCTGCAAGCAATCGCCTTGGTTAGGGCTGGGCGTATCGGTACGGTCAAGAAAGTAACTTGCGGTATCGGTGGCTTCGGCCCGTCTCCTGTGATACCTGAGGCACCGGTTCCAAGTGAACTTGACTGGGAAACCTGGTTAGGCCCTGCACCAAAAGTACCTTATCGTGCCCTGCCGGAAATTAGAAAAGGGTATGGCGGCGGCGTTCCGTTATACAGTAACTGTCATTACGCGTTTCGCAACTGGCACGCTTATTCTGGGGGTAAACTAACAGACTGGGGCGCTCACCACGTCGATATTGCATGTTGGGCGATCGGAGCAAGTGATTCAGGTCCTAGCAAAATAACTCCACTAAATTATGCGTTCGATGTCGAGTACGACAAAAAGGGAAACCCGACAGTTACCGATAAATACGATATTGCAATCAACTACAACATTAAAGCCGACATGCCCGGTGGTATTGAGTTGCTCATCACTAATGAAGGTGACAATGGAATCCTGTTTGAAGGAACCAAAGGCCGTTTCTTTGTGAATCGGGGTAAGATCGTCGGAAAACCGGTAGAGGATCTTGCTGACAACCCGCTGCCAGCAGGCGCCATCGAAGAAGTCTATGGTGGTCCGGTTCCCGAAAACCATACGCTCAACTTCATTGAATCCATCAACGCCGGTAAACAACCCATTTCTGACGTTTGGACACATAACCGTATGCTGGAGATCTGCCACCTGTCAAATATCGCAATGCGATTAAACAGACCTCTCGATTGGGATCCCGTGAAACGTGAAGTCATTGGTGATAAGTTGGCCAATTCTTTTCTGTCCCGGGAAAATCGCAAAGGTTATGAAATTGATATGTAGGTTTCCTTTCGAAACCCCTTATTTTATATCTACGTCCAGCTCATCACTGGGCGTAGTTTCTTAGGTGGCCAGACAAATGGCGAACATCAAGAAATGTCCCGTGCCCGTATCCCTTAAACGCGAGTTAGGGGTATTTCAGGCTATGATGCTTGGCCTAGGCAGTATCCTCGGGACGGGAGTTTTTATTAGTATTGGTATAGCCACCAATGTTGCTGGTAACGCGGTTTTATTGGCGATTGCCTGCGCTGCCCTTCTTGCCTTGTGTAATGGTATTAGTAGTGCGCAGTTAGCTGCCAACCACCCAGTCAGTGGAGGGACTTATGAGTACGGATACCGCTGGTTAGGTCCACGACTTGGGTTCACGGCCGGTTGGATGTTCATGTTTGCAAAGTCTGCATCGGCAGCTACTGCGGCACTTGGCTTGGCAGGTTATTTCGCGTTGCTAATTGGGGCGGCACCAGCCAATGCATTAATCTACGCGTTGGTTTCCGTATTTTTGTTGTCCATGATCGCATTGACGGGAATTAAACGGAGTAGTTTATTTAATACGATTATTGTCTCCATCACACTCCTGTCGTTAGTTTCGTTAATTGTTGCCGGGTTATATGACGCTAACGACTTGTGGAATTTGGATGTCTCAGGGCTGTTATCCGGCCTCCGTGTCGAGCCAGCTAATTTTTTGGAGTCAATTGCCTTGATGTTCGTGGCTTATACCGGCTACGGCCGCATTGCAACACTGGGGGAAGAAGTAAAAAGTCCACGGACGACAATTCCGGTAAGCATTATGACAACCCTATTCGTCTCGATGGCTCTCTATGGATTAATAGCTTTTGTGTCCATCCAGAGTATTGGAGCAAAGCGATTTGGCACCATCGCCACGACTCAAAATGCGCCTTTACGGATTATTGCCGAGACCGTTGGCAGCCCACTTCTGGTCTGGGTGATCAGTCTTGGCGCAATTACTGCAATGCTAGGTGTTCTGTTAAATCTAATTCTAGGACTATCTCGAGTTTTATTAGCAATGGGGCGTCGGCGCGATGTGCCAGGTATCTTTGGAAGCGTTCATCCGGATTCTGCTGTACCACGAATGGCGACCTACGGCGTGACGGTAGTCATTACCTTACTAGTACTAATTGGTAACGTACAACTCACGTGGTCCTTCAGCGCTTTTACTGTATTGATTTACTACGCTTTAACTAATTTATGTGCAATACGTCTAACCAACGAGGAGCGTTTCTACCCTAAATGGATCTCCGTATTGGGCCTGTTCGCCTGCCTCTTCCTTGCCTTTTGGATTGAATGGCAGGTCCTGTGTGCCGGAACCGTTCTTCTAGTCGTGGGACAACTTTGGCAAACCGTAGGGAATTACAGAAGTAATGGGGCTACAGCAGCTCCTTGATTACTTTTCCGTGAGGAAGAATATGTACCGGCCGTCCAAAATAATCCGGAATGGAATGCTCATGGTCGATCCCTAAATGATGATACATCGTCGCTAACAGGTCTTGTGGCGTTAACGGTCGCTCTATAGGGTATTCCCCATTACGGTTTGTAGCGCCTATCGCCTGCCCCATGCGAAATCCCCCCCCCGATATCAAAGCAGTATAGGCCTGTGGCCAATGATCACGACCATAGGAATTGTTAGGGGGACCGTAACGCATTTTAGGAGTTCGCCCGAACTCGCCCACAACAACCACCAGTATCTTTTTATCTAAATTCCGCCTATAAATATCGTCAATCAATGTTGCCAGGCATTGATCTAAATATGGCAAACGTATTTGCATGTATTTTGCGAAATGGCCGGGGCGTTGCGCGTTGCCTGGGTGATCATCCCAGTTGGTAAACTCCGGACCGTTTTTCGGTGTGTTACAGTAAATATTAATAACGGGGACCCCCGCTTCCGCCAAACGTCTTGCAAGCAGACAACTCTGTCCCCACGTGTTCATACCATATGCCCGTCTCAGATCCTCCGGTTCCTGAGAAATATCGAAAGCGTTTGCTGCTGCCGTGCTGCTGAGCATCTGATAGGCAAGTTGCCGAAATTCATCAACCCCTTCTAGTTCCCCATTTACATCCAACTCACGTCGTAAGCGGTCTAATTGTCCAAGGAGTTCGCGTCGATTATCCAATTGCCTCGCATCGCGCCCTGCGTTCAATTTTAACTGGCCTACTGAAAACCGCGGAAGAGATGGATCACCAACTACGAACGAATTATGATGTAATCCTAAATAGGTCGGTTGAGTCATGTACGGGTGTTGGGGTAATGCAACATAAGGAGGCAACCCACGCGAAAACCCAAACATTTTGCTTGTAATGTGTCCGTAGTCGGGATGGTCGCTTTTCGATTGGGAGCTCGGATCTAACTTGCTGGGCCGTTTACCTGTCAATGCGATAATACCACCGTCACTATGAATCCCGACGTCATGGTTGAGTGAACGAATCAGAGTGAATTTGTCAGCGATCTTTGCCTGTAACGGAAAGTGTTCGCAAATTCTGATTCCCGCCACATTGGTATTAATGCTTCCAAACTGACTACGAATCTCGGAAGGGGCATCCGGCTTCATGTCCCACGTTTCAAATTGCGACGCGCCGCCATGCTGATAAAGCATGATCACGGAAGTGTCACGACCTAAATTCCCCTTAGCAGCCCGCAACCTTAGAACATCTGGCAGCGTCACGCAGCCCAAGGCCAAAGCCCCTACCTGTAAAAAACTACGACGATCCTGCATGCCCTGATTCATATGCTTCATCTTACTAACTATGCCTGATAGGTTGCTATCAAAAAAGCATTTAACATTTAACTGACTGGCAGGATATGATGAAGCAGAAACGCAACAATGTCTCTCCCTGGATTTTAGACCGCCCAGCGATGCCTCACTTCAACAGAATCCCCGTTGTTCTCATTGCCCTTCTGCTGCAAACACCAACGATTTCCGCGGACGAAGTCCCAATCCGCCTTGATGGGCGGCGGGAGCTCTTTGTGGATACGCACCTAATCGAAACCAAGGCAGGTGCCATCGAGTTAAAACTTCATCACCCCCGACCTCGTGAGGTCGCCCTAAGATTCGACCGGCCATGGGAAGGAAACACCTCTGGCTATCCAACAGTCATGCATGACGGCGAGGTCTATAGAATGATCTATCGCGGACACCGAATGATTTGGGATTCGGGAAAATTATTAATGGCCAATAGCCCCGTGGTTTGTTATGCCGAGAGCACTGATGGGATCCATTGGAATCGACCGGAACTGAATATTGTGAAGTGGCAAGGCAAGGATCGGGATAAGCTCAGTTCTCCGACCTCCAATAACATTGTGTGGGGTGGAAGTCCTTATTCCGGTACATTCGTATCTTTTGAGGATAAGAATCCTGCTTGCAAACCAACCGAGCAGTTCAAAGCGGTCGGCGGCAATCACAAGGTCGGTTTGCACCTGTTCACTTCTCAAGACGCCATTCATTGGACGAAGAGCGAAGGCCCCATTTTCCTTGAGGGCGCCCTCGACTCAATGAACACCCTATTTTGGGATAGCTTGCGTGACCGTTATGTGCTTTACTTTCGGACCGTACGCAACGGTCTGCGGAGTATTGATATGGTCCATTCTAAGGATCTTAAGCTTTGGTCTTCTCCTAAGCCATTAACCTATGGCGACTCACCTCCACAACAGATGTATACAAATGGTATTGCGCCCTACTATAGGGCCCCTCATATAATGCTCGGGTTCCCGACTCGCTATACTGCACGATCGATCACAACTAAACTCCTGTTGATCCCGCCCGTTTCGCTACGCAAGGAATTGGGGGATGCGTACCCACGCATAGCTTCGGACCTGTCGGACGGTCTGTTTATGGCAACACGCAACGGCCACGAGTTTCACCGCTGGGATGAGGCCTTCATACGTCCCGGCCGCGAAACGCCAAGTGCTCCATCGAACTGGATGTACGGTGACAACTATCAGGGATATGGTTTATTTCCAACGCTCGACGAGAACGGGTTAGAAGAAATTTCGTTTTTAGTGAGTCATGGATACTGGCAAGAATACAAGTCTTATCTGAGACGATACTCGATAAGACCCGACGGTTTTGTTTCACTTCAGGCGAAGTTCGACGGCGGGGAAGTGGTTACAAAAGCCTTTACATTTACGGGGAAGAACTTGGAAATTAATTATTCGACCTCGGCAGCAGGGTCAGTCAGGATAGAAGTGCAAGACCACGAAGGTACACCGGTCTCCGGCTTTGCTTTAACAGACTGTGAGGAACTAATCGGAAACAAGCTCGATCAAACCGTCAGTTGGAAAGGCGGGAGCCCAAACCAATTGGCCGGGATGCCTATTAAACTACGAATTGTTCTTAAAGATGCAGACCTGTACTCATTCCGATTTAAATAACAGAATCATTCCGGCGCGGATCACTTGGCGAAAATGACGCGCCGCTCAGCTCGGCTAATACCAACCAAACCTTGGCTATGCTTATCGACCGCAATGCCCTGACCGGTGAAGGGCGCTGACCGTGTCTCAACGTATTGCAATCGAGCTCCTTGTTTGGGGACTTTTAACACATAAACCTCTTTTTCGTCATGACCTGTAACGAGCAGTTCTCCCCTCAGCCAAATGCCACCCGATAAGCTGTAATTTCCCAGCTTCGCTATTAGTTCACTAGGGTAGCTCCAGCGTTTTTTCTCATTAAACTTACTGTCAAACTCAACGAGGAACGTCTCTTTATTTTTTTCCCCATACTTTGCGAAGTTACAAAGCCAACGGCCTCCTCGTCTAACAATCCATGTCAGGCTTCCTCCATAGTCACCAAAATCGTGCCAAGAAGTCAGAAGCATCGTGTTTGGTTCCAGGAGCATCACTTGACTACGTTCAGGAACATTAGGGTAGTTAGAATGAGCACACAAGACTTTCTTTTTCCAAACATAGCCGCTATTGAGGTGGATGGCTTCACCTTGACTAAGTCCTAGGAATTCACCCGAATCGCGTTGATATTTGGCAATCTGGCGACTATCTATGGCAAAAACGAATTCACCCAGCGTTGCCGCCGCCTGCACTGCGTACTCTGACTCCAACCCTGAGGTTTCACTGTAGTCATCACCTAATGTTATCAGGGGGGCGAAAGGAAGCATCAGCCCGTTAACAATGACGATCATCACAAGTGGTTTCGTGTACATTACTTTGGATTCCGTTCAAAATTAAGCTTGAATACATACCTGCTGAGCTTAGGGGTCATAAAATCGGTCACGACACATCCCAATCGGCAGCGTGATTTTTCGGCAAGATAGTTTGCTAGTTTTTGGTTTATTTCGTTACTAACCGTAACAATGTTTGGTATTCCGAAAACATTCTTTACGTATCCGCTCGTGAAATTGAGGTGCAGCAATCCCTGATTTTTGCTTTGAATACTATGCTCCAGTCCTCTTTCCACCAGCTCCCATTTAGTTTTAACATCCCGCAATTCAAACCGATCTTGCACGAAGAGTTGTCGTCCCTGATAAAATCCGTTATGCCCCCAATTGGTTGCTGCAATCCCCAGGTTATTTTCGCTCGCAAAACGCCTAAGCAGGACTATCTTTCCTCGCGCTTCACCCAGCTTCGGTATTGTTGTTTCAGTAAAATACAACGCTTTTGCTTCGCTAATATATTCACGAATCGTGTCCTCAAAAGAGCGGGTATTACGACGGGGACTGGATTCCTGTTTAATACTTGCGATCAACACTTCGTTAGGATGCTTCCTCAAAAACTCTGCCATGGTTTTTTCGATCTGAGCATAGGTTAGATGTTGAAACACGGGGCCATGATAAATCGCAAACTGATCACTCTCGTGTCGGCAGCGGATATCGAAAAACCGCACACCCGCTTCGAGTTGCTGCACGATCGTGAGCCTCTGGCAGGCTGCGGTACCGCGAAGTGGCTCATACAATGCACCACTGTTATGAGTACCGGGAATGGTCAAAGAGCTTATGAGCAAGTGAGACGGCAAACTTGACATCCATGCCTCCGCAGGCACCTCTCCTTTTTTCGCGTCACCTTTTAATCCTGAGGTGAACCAAAGCGAAAATAGCACTAAGGCACATACCGCACTATTAGTATTCCGAAAGAGTTTATAGAAACAGTTCATTTTTGCGAGCCTATAATAGGACGATCACGATTTATTTCTTATCAACGCTTTTGAGGGTCGATTGATGTCGCCTAGTAACACATGCGTATCAGTGGTTATTGCATTTTTCCTTACACCCATCATAGCGTCTGGAATGCCTTCTAATGTTGCCAAAACACCACCAAACGTCATCTTCATATTGGTGGATGACCAGGGATATTACGACCTCGGTTGCTACGGCGCCAGCGAGGTAAAAACACCTCATATCGATTCTATGGCTAGTGAAGGAATCCTCCTCACGGATTATTATGCCGCGGCTCCCATTTGTAGTCCGTCTCGCGCCGGCTTGCTCACGGGATGTTATCCACGTCGTATCGGCAACCATATCTGGGTGCATAGGGCCGATTCGGATTATGGTATTCACTCAAACGAACTGACAATTGCAGAGCTATTCAAACAGGCGGGATATTCAACAGCCTGCATCGGCAAATGGCATCTCGGGTTTCAGGAGCCCTTTCTGCCACACAACCAGGGATTTGATCACTATTTTGGATTGCTTCACAATCTGGATCCTGTTGAAGTGGTCTACTTCGAAGAGCAGGGGGGTGTCCCCCTCATCCGTAACGGCAAGGAAATTAAACGGCCTGTCGATCCAGCGGAACTTACTCGCCTATATACAGACGAAGCGATTAAATTCATCGAACAGAACAAATCAAAACCGTTCTTTCTGTACCTCCCGCATACCATGCTCCACGTTCCGCTGGGAGTTAGCAAAGAATTTCAAGGGACATCAGAGTGGGGAGAGTATGGTGATGCGACCCAGGAGTTGGATCATCATGTAGGCCGTATATTCGAATCCCTTACCCAACTCCGGCTCGACCAGAATACAGTCGTTATCTACGCATCGGATAATGGCCGTCGCCCCGGCAGAAACCCGCAACAGCCTCTTCGCGGAAATAAACTCACTACATGGGAAGCCGGAATTCGCGTACCTGCAATTGCATGGGCACCTGGCCTCAATTTGCAATCGAATGTTCGGCTAAGTACGCCCATTCGGGCCATGGATTGGTATCCGACGTTAGCAACGCTTGCAGGAATTAAAGTCCCGGACGGAACAGTCATCGACGGCCGTGACGTCACCCCGGTACTGCTTGGTGAAAGTGAAGTAGTTCCCGCTCCCGGCGCCAAGTTATCTCTTAACGCCTCTGTACCATTACGCCGGCGTTGGGATCCAGCAGGAGAATGGGCTTCATTAATCACCAGACGTGAGTATAACGACGCATTCTTTTACCATGGCAGTGAGGGGACTTTGTCTGCTGTTCGTTGGAAGAATTGGAAGCTATTTATAAACCCTAATCTTACGCTCTATAATCTTGAAGAAGACCCCGGGGAATCGACTCCTGTTCGTAATGGTACAATTATTCGAAAATTGCGCGGCATGACCGTGCTGTTTCAGGAGGAGATGCGGCTTGATGCCAGACAAGCTGGTTTACAAACAAACGCTCCCGGGGAAGACGCATGGACTACCATTGCGCCAGCAATGGAAAACTTGTTAATGAGTCAGGAAGGCGTGACTTATGCCTCCTACGGCGACCGGTCGTTAGAAATGGATCTCTATCGCCCTAAGGGCCAATGGGGAACCTTGCCCGCTGTGGTTTGTATCCACGGTGGAGGCTGGGCGAAAGGGGATCGCACCAGTCATGCCAAGCTCGCCAAAGCAATTGCTACACATGGATTCGTCACTGCGACAATTTCTTATCGATTGAGCGGCGAGGCAGCATTTCCTGCGCAAATCAACGATTGCAAGGCGGCTGTGAGGTTTTTACGGGCGAACGCAGAACAATATGGCCTAGACCCGAACAATATTGGTGCAATTGGCCTATCCGCTGGTGGTCATCTAACGGCCCTACTAGCAACGAGCGCACGCACCAAAGAGCTTGAAGGCGATGGTGGCAATCAAGGAGTCACCAGTACCATTCAGGCAGCAGTGCCTATGGGCGCTCAAACCGACTTTCTATCTGCCCGTGTCCGCGATGTCGCGGAACAGGAACAACGTGGCGCTATATGGAGGCAATTTCTTGGCGGAACGCAGGAAGCAGCACGGGAAACTTACCGGCTAGCCTCCCCCATTGAGCATCTGAGTGAATCCACTCCACCGGTTTGGTTCATCTCCGGAGAGAATGATGACCCAAGTACTCACGCTGAACGGTTCCGAAGTAAATTGACATCTATCGAAACCCAAACTGGCCTTACTATCATCAAAGGGGCCCCGCACGGTTTCTTAAATAGACAGGTTTGGTTCAATCAAGCAGTCGACAAAGCGACCGAATTCTTCAAGATGGAACTTTCCAATTCCGGGCAATAGTTTCCGGCGTATCAGCCCCTTAACCTGTGACGATATCATGCAGGACATTGCCATGCACGTCTGTCAATCTAAAATCACGCCCCGCATGCCTATAAGTTAACTGTTCGTGATTCAATCCCAGTTGATGCAGAATCGTTGCATGCAGGTCGTGTGTGTGGGCTGAATTCTCTTGTGCCATAATTCCATATTCATCGGAAACACCATACGACACACCACCCTGAATTCCCCCTCCGGCCATCCAGGATGTAAAGCAAAAATTGTGATGTTCGCGACCAGCATGATTAGCGGCCATATTAAAAGGCGTTCGACCGAACTCCGTCGTCCAGACAATAAGGGTGCGTTCAAGCATCCCTCGTCTTTTCAGATCCTTGATGAGCCCGGCCATGGGTTTGTCAACATTTCTAGCCAACCCCTCATGGTCTCCCATATTGCCATGAGAATCCCAGTTGCTATTGGAACCTACATCGATCAATTCAACAAAACGTACGCCACGTTCCACAAGTCGACGCGCCATTAAACATTGCCAACCAAACCCACTTCGATCACTCGGTTGCATACCATAAAGTGCTAATGTCGCCGCATCCTCCTGCGTGATATCGAAGGCTTCGGGTGATGCTGACTGCATCCCGAAAGCTGTTTCAAAAGAACGTATTCTCGCATTGACCGCGGCATCGGCCGCCGTCTCGTCCTGTTGCAGGGAATTCAATTCACGAAGTAAATCGAGCTCCATCGACTGGAGTCTGGGTGATGCAACGCGTGGCGCTATGTTAGGTATTGGATCTGCCCCGGGTACCACGTGAGTACCTTGATGACAACCGGGAAGGAAATCGCTCGCCCAGGTTTGAGCACCCGCATAGGGTGCGTGCGGCGCCAGAACCATAAACGAAGGAAGGTTTTGATTTACAGATCCTAAACCGTAGCTAACCCACGCCCCTACACTTGGACGCGCAAACTGCGCAGATCCCGTATGGGCGGCAAGGGTGCCTTTATCATGACCGTCGCTGTCACAATGCATCGCATTTAAGACGCATATATCGTCAATTACACTTCCAAGATGCGGGAAGAGATCACTTACCCAAATTCCATTTTCACCATAACGATTAAAGTTCCAGCGAGGCTTGATAAGAAACCGTTCAAATTCGCCCGTCTTATTTAACCAGCGGGATGCGACAATCGACTTACCATGATCCTTGATGAGTTTCGGTTTGTAATCAAAAGTATCAACATGAGACACACCACCCGTAGCATAGATAAAGATTACGCTGTCCGCTTTGGCAGCGAAATGACATCGCTTTGCGGCTAAGGGATCTTCTTCCGCTGATACGCCGGCGCACATCCCAGAAAATGCGGTCATCGCAAATCCCCCTGATAGGGACCGCAATAAATGGCGTCTATTTAAGGTATTTCGAGGGAACACGTTTTCTCTAATCTACAAACAAAAACTCATTACTCGTAAGTAATACACGGGAGAACGCCTCCCATGCCTGTTTCTGGGCATCCCCTTCCGTCGACCTTCCCAACTCAAGAATATAGCGTGCCAAAAACTCAGTGGCTGATCTTATTTCCTTCGTCGTGGCCGACTTTCCAAGAGCCAGTTCAAATGCATAGCGTATCCGCTCTGGACGAGAAGGATATTTAATTGCAATCCGATGCGCGAGCCGATGTGCCTGTGCATGAACAAATTCAGAATTCATTAAATATAACGCCTGCGTTGGGGTGATTGTTTGCTGCCGTTTTCCGATGCTAACGTTCGGGTCCGCCGCATCAAATAATTCCAAATAGGGATGCCGGCGATTACGCTGCTGCATCAAATAGACGCTTCGATGATTTGTGTCATAAACCGCATAGAAAGGATTATGAATGGTGTAATTCCAGGTTCCGACATCTGGAAATGGATGAGCTCCCGGCATCGCCCTATCCAAATTGCCACTAACCGCTAACATGGCGTCCCGCATCGATTCGGCATCCAATGGCTTACGGGAGAACCGCCAATGCAATCTATTTTCCGGGTCGCTTTCCACGGCTCTAGCCTCATCTTCACTAGATAATTGGTATACTCTGGAATGCATAATGAGTCGATGTAGATATTTAAGCGACCAGTTATTCTTAATGAACTGCCTGGTCAACCATTCTAATAATTTAGGATGCGATGGTTTCTCCCCCCGGGATCCGAAATCGCTTGGCGTATCAACCAATCCTCTTCCGAAATGCCATTGCCAAACCCGGTTAACGAAAACCCGCGCCGTCAAAGGATTTCTATCCGAGGTAATCCAATCTGCTAACTGTAATCTTCCGCTGCCGCCGTCTGGCACCTTATCGCCGCCTAATACTTCGATAAACCGTCTTGGAACCTCGTCTCCGACGTTATCCGGTTCGCCGCGCAATTGCACAAAAGCGTCGATCTCTTCGCCCTCACTTACCCCATACGCCACTGGATACACCGGTTCCAAAAGAATTTTCTGCTTAACGCCTTCATGACGACCAAGTAGTTGATCGATTTCCTTGAGTCGTTCCACTTCATTAACTGTTAACTTCGGGATCTCCAACCGGCGGCCTGAAGGAAGCAACTCCAGACTAGTTAACGCCACGTTATCGATATCACGAGATAGAACTTCGCCATCTTTATGGCCAAATCCATCGCAAATAAAACAATCAGCAATACCGTTCCATTCTGGGGCCGTTCTCTTATCAACGAAACTAGTTGACCCCTCCAATGTGGCAACGCTACCACGGTAATTCCGACTCGCGGTATCGATTTCTATCTGCAAAGAATACCAATACCCGTCCTTAATAGGCGTCAACAACTCCCATTCGTTTCCATTTTTCAAAAACATTTGTGACTCAGTAACGCTGAATTCCACGGCTAAAGATTGCACAACCCCCTGACCCAGATAAAAACGAGTTACTCCCGCTCTGCTGTCGGCGGATATTCGAAAATCGATGTTGAAGTAGATCTTCGAATTTTCCTCTGCTCGTAACCCCGGCTCGAACACGTACCGTATGCCATCCGTTTTTAGACCACCGGAAATTCGGACGCCTCGAGTCCCTTCAGGATGGACGTTTGCAAACGGACTCTGCGCATCTTTTTCGACCAATACTGGGCCCGATGAAACCCAGGGCGGTTGGAGTGGTTCCCCCAAACGCTGGTGTTCCAAATCCAAATCACTCCCACCAGCGCGAGAGCCGATATCAAGCTTCCGACGTTCCCGCTTCAACTGCTCCATCTTAGAAGCCAAACTGGCAAGGTCTTCCTTGCGAAGTTCCTTTAATCGTTTCATCTCCTCCGGTGGCACGGTTGCCGGAAACTCGGAGGGCCGTTTTTGCTCTTCGCCACCTGGAAATGCCCATGTTGTACTTTGGAATATTCCGTACAACGCATAATAATCCTCCGCCGTGATGGGATCGTATTTGTGGTCGTGACACCGGGCACATCCAAGAGAGAGCCCCATTAACGAACGCCCTATTGAATCAATCGCATCAGCGAAATCCAAATGCTGGTAGTCGGGCGAGGGTTTATAACCATATCGTTTTCCTACGGCCAGGAAGCCGGTTGCAGTCACGAGATCGGCATAGTTTTCCGTGCCAGCCGTCTCTGCCAAGATATCTCCAGCCAACTGCTCTCGCACAAATTGATCGTATGGCTTGTCACTATTCATCGAACGTATTACCCAGTTGCGATACTTATAGGCCTCGCGGACCGGGTAGTCTGCTCCATCACCTGCAGTGTCTGAATAACGGGCAATGTCCAGCCAATGACGCCCCCAGCGTTCACCATAGGCGGTAGAGGCCAATAGACGCTCAACAACTTTAGTGTATGCATCTTCTGCATCGTCACTCAAATAGGAAGATATTTCTTCCGGGGTAGGGGGAAGACCGGTTAGGTCGAAAGTAGCCCTACGAATCAGAGTTCGTTTATCTGCGTCGGAGACTGGTGCTAAACCAGACTGTTCCAACCGCGACATAATAAACCGATCAATCGGACTCCAACTCCATCTATCGATCACTGATGAGGAAGGTGGCAAAACAGTCTGCAAAGGCTTAAGCGACCAAAACTCCTTAGCCTCGTCCAGGCTCAGTCGCTGATCGCTGTTCTTCACATTATTTCGAGGCGCCTTTGCTCCCTTGAGAATCCACTGTTCTAATTTCTCTATATCCTCGCGACTGAGTCTGCCCGATCCCGGCGGCATCGAAAGATCTGGATTGGTTTTCTTTACCGCGATTAACATCAGACTTTGATCGGGCTGGCCTGCCACCAATGCCGGCCCACTAATCCCGCCTTTTTGCCAGTATTCAGAGGAATCGAGTCTCAGCCCAGATTCCTGTTTTTCTGCGCCATGGCATTTGACACAATATTTTATCAATAACGGTCTGACATTGGTTTCATAGTCGTCATATTCGGCTTGAGCTGACACGGCCGAATGACTAAAAATTGCATAACAAACCGCCCATGCCATACCGGTCACGAAACGACGTGGTTTTATTTGCTTGAAACGGTCTGGAGTTGTGAAATCGGGCATGAATTTCCTGGTCGGGTAGCAGAGTGCAAGATCGCTTCGTTTATTCTACTTCACGTAATAACGTCCTGGCCAACCAAACTACTAAAGAATCGCTCGTCCTTTATCTAAAACACTTGAGGTAGCAGTCACCGACCAATAAGGTCTATACTAAGACTCCGTCGTATATCTCCAAAAAAGGTACTATGAGAATGACTACCATTAATGTCAATGGTCAACCGCGGGATGTCTCTGTTATCCCGCCTGACACCCCCTTACTCTGGGTCCTGCGCGACCATCTAGGATTAACTGGAACTAAGTACGGATGCGGCGTATCCGAATGTGGCGCCTGCACAATCCATATTGACGGTGAGGCTGTGCAATCCTGCGTGACAGCGTTGAGTGATATCGGCAACGCGAAGGTTGTAACCATAGAGGGCCTGTCAGAAAAAGGCGACCACCCTGTGCAACAAGCATGGAAAGAACACGATGTTCCTCAGTGTGGTTACTGTCAGGTAGGCCAAATGATGACTTGTGCCGCCATGCTCGCAGCAAACCCAAACCCCAGTGATGACGAGATCAACGAAGGCATGTGGAATATATGTCGGTGCGGGACTTACAATCGAATTCGCGAGGCGGTCAAAACTGCGGCGAAGGAGATGAAATAATGTCAGGTTCGACGCAAGATTTAACACTACGTCAAATGATTGAGAGATCACGGCTGGAAACAGAAATTAAAGCGGACAATCCATCCTCGGTTAATCGACGCGATTTCCTTAAGGGAATCGCGGTGGGGTCACTCGTCATTTTGGCTTCTGGCGATGGCACAACCACAGCTGCTCACACTAGCGACCTAGCCACAGAACGAAATCTATCACCAAGCCTTTTTGTCGCAGTCGAACCGGATGGCACCGTACAGATCCTCGCGCATCGTTCCGAAATGGGAACGGGTATACGGACAGCGCTACCCCGGGTTTTGGCTGATGAGCTTGGTGCTGATTGGGACAAAGTGGTTATCCGTCAGGCCAAGGGAGACAAGCGCCTGGGCGATCAAAACACGGATGGATCGAATAGCATACGTTTCTTTTATAAAACCATGCGAGCCGCCGGGGCAACTGCCCGAAACATGCTGGAACAGGCAGCAGCTAATCGCTGGGGTGTTGATGTAAATGACGTCTCGACAAATAACCACACCGTCTATCTTAACGGCGTCAAGAAAAAGCTGGATTTCCATCAGCTTGTGGAAGATGCAATTAAACTCGACGCGCCCACACCGGCAGATCTCCGATTTAAATCAGCGAATGATTTTCAGTATATCGGCAAGAAGTTTCCAATCGCTGACATGGACAAAATCATTACCGGGCAAGCCGTATTTGGCATAGATGCTCGTATTGATGGCCAGCTGTATGCTGTGATTGCCAGGTGCCCCGTCGTTGGTGGTGTCCCCGTGGCCTATGATCGTGATGCAGCCAAGGCGATTCCAGGTGTCATTGATATTGTAGAACTTTCCAGATTTCAGGGGGCTCCATTATTTCAACCACTCGGAGGCGTTGCTGTTGTAGCTGATAGTACGTGGGCAGCGTGGCAAGGGAGGGATGCCTTAAAGATCGAATGGAACGAAGGTGAGAACGCCAAGTACGACACCGACGAATTTATGAACGCGTTAAAGGCGACGGTTAAAAAGAATGGTCAGGTTATGCGTTCGCATGGGGATGCCGCCGGCGCCATCACCAATGCCTCGAAAAAGATTGTCGCTACGTATACTGTACCCCATCTACCACACGCCCCTATGGAAACTACCTGTGCCGTGGCGGATGTCAAAACAAACGGGGCTGGCAAGGTGATCTCCTGCTACTTGAAGGCTGCAACACAGAACCCTCAGGCCGTGCAACAGGCAGTGGGTCCGGCAATGGGCATTCCGAACGACGAGGTTGACTGTGATGTGACTTTACTTGGCGCTGGTTTTGGCCGTAAAAGCAAACCCGATTATTGTGTTGAAGCTGCCTTACTTTCGCGGGAACTTGGTAAACCTGTCCACGTAACATGGACCCGCGAAGACGACTTCCGCCACGACTATTTTCACACCATCTCCGCCGTCCATTGTGAGGCCGGCCTGAAAGACGATGGGTTGCCCGACGGATGGTTATTGCGAGCCGCATATCCGAGTATTGGCTCCACCTTCAATACCCAGGCTGACTCTCCCGCTACCTGGGAAGCCGAGATGGGCTTAACCGACTTGCCCTATGATGTCGCGAACCTCCGTGTAGAGGTGGGTAGAGCAAAAGCCCATACGCGCATAGGGTGGTTACGCGCGGTTTGCCATATCTTTCAGAATTTTGCTGTCTCTTCGTTCGCGGACGAATTAGCTCACGCGGCGGGAAGTGACCCGTACGAATACCTCCTAAGGGCACTTGGGAAAGACCGTAAGCTCGACCTTAGCAAATTAAACCTTGGCAATCGCGGGGCGAATCCTGAAGAGTATCCCTACGATATAGGGAGATTGAAGAACGTTTTAACGAGGGTCGCAACAAACTCAAAATGGAGTCGCCGCCCGCATTTACCCGATGGTAAGGGATTGGGGATCGCCTGCTGTCGCAGTTTCCTCGGTTACACCGGTCATGTCGTTGAAGTCACTGTATCTCCAGCAGGGGATTTATCCGTCGATGATGTGTGGGTCTCGATCGACGCTGGTACGATCGTTAGTCCTGACCGAGTACTCGCCCAAGTTGAAGGGGCAACGATTATGGGAATTTCACAGGCACTTTATGGTGAGATGCCCATGAAAAAGGGTCGCGCACTACATAGCAACTTTGACGGATTTCGTGTTGCCAAAATGA
>PAAT01000107.1 GCA_002698965.1 Rhodopirellula sp.
AAGACTTTCCAGTTACCGGTGTGAGTTGGTATGAGGCGATGGCCTATGCCAAATTTGTAGGAAAGGAGTTGCCAACGATTTATCACTGGAATTTTGCGAAATACGGAGATTCGCAGGTGGCCGGTCGGTTTTCCAATTTGGCAACGGACGGTTTAGCTCCTCGCGGTAGGTTCAAGGGGATCGGGGCATTTGGTGTTTACGACATGATAGGAAACGCTAGTGAATGGGTTTTCAATGAGATAGTAGATAGTAATCAACGCTGTATTGCAGGCGCAGCATGGGGTGACCCTATTTATATCTCTTTCAGTCGGACCGAGTTACATCCTTTTAATCGACCGCAAAAAACTGGATTTAGATGTGTGAAATACATTGAAGCAATAGCCGATTCAACGAAGGGGCCAGTTTCATTGAATAATCGCCAATTCAATACAAAGACGGAGCTTACAGAGGAACAGTTTGAGGTATTAGTAAGAGTTTATGATTATGATGCCAGTAAAAATTTGGCCCCTAGGCTTGTCTCGGAAGATGCTCAACCGAAAGTGCCGAGTTTCCGTCAGGAAATTGTGGAAATCAATGCCGCGTATGGGGGTGAAAGATTCGAAATACACTTGTTGTTTCCTCGAAATGGACGAAAAGTAAACGACGCAGTGATTTGGTGTCCCGGAACTGGCGCAATGGGGCGATCCGAGTTTGAGCCTTTCGTCAATACAATGGATGCCGCTTACGTTCGAGAGTTCGTAAACGCGGGATATGTTGCGGTGGTTCCGATCCTGAAAGGCATGTATAAACGACGTGATATTGATAAACAGGGGCGTTATGCCCAGAGGGATATGCGAGTCCAAATGGTTAAAGATATTCGTCGATCGATAGATTATCTACAAACACGAAACGATATTTCGATGGATACACTAACTTACTCAGGTTTGAGCTATGGCGCGTTCATGGGAGTATACGTTTTAACTGTCGAAGATCGCTTTAAAGCAGGGTTGCTTTACGGCGGAGGTTGTATTGGGGGCAGTCCTTTACCTGAAGTTGACCCTGCTGTCGCAGCTCCGTTTGTAACGACACCTACGCTGATGGTGAATGGACTATATGATCCTATCTTCCCGCATGAATTATCACAAAAGCCACTTTATGATGCGTTAGGAGCAAATGAGAAGCAGATTGAAATTTTTGAGTCTGGACATTGTCCAACCCCTCGTCTTGCAATTGAGTTTTCAAAAAAATGGTTGCGGGATAAATATCAGCAACAATGATTCCCCCGTCTATTGGAGAGGGATATACTAGGGGCGATTCACACTTGGTATTTATACGGGAAAATTAAAATATGCTTCGCTTAATAATCTGTTTCGTGGCTTGTTTCTTGACTAGCGAATGGATGTTCGCGGCCGGTAAGGTTCAGGTTTATGTCCTTGCCGGACAGTCTAATATGCAGGGGCAGGGGGTCGTCGATTTTGATCATCCTGAATACTACAACGGTGGTAAAGGGATTCTCAATAATGTGATGAAGAATCCCAAAATGGCAGATCGTTATTCACATATTAAAGATGGTAAGGGTGAATACATCGTACGCGACGACGTCTTCGTCCGACACGTCACCAAAGAGGAGACAAAAACAGGTGGGCTCTCTGTTGGCTTCACCAGCTATCCGGGAAAACATCATATAGGGCCAGAGTTCCAGTTTGGGCACTTGCTTGGCGATGCCACGAAGCAACCCGTTCTGCTAATCAAAACGGCGTGGGGAGGAAAAAGTATTTATAAAGACTTTCGGCCGCCATCGAGTGGCGGTGAGGTCGGTAAGTATTACGTTCAAATGCTTGAGGAGATTGAGCAGGCTCTATCTGCGATGAAAGATGAATTCCCACAAATTGGGAAGAATTACGAACTCGCTGGATTCGTATGGTTTCAGGGTTGGAATGATATGTTCGATAAAGATGCTTTGACTCAGTATGAAGACAATTTGGTCAATTTGGTCTCGGATGTACGCACTGCGCTGGGGGCCGAAGACCTACCAGTGATCATTGGCGAAACCGGTAATATGGGAGAAGCCGCCGGTGATAACATGAAGCAGATCCGAATCGCTCAAAAGAACGCCGCCGATAAACTGAGCAACGCAGCCTTTGTCAAAACAACTTCCTTTGCCCGTCCTAAAGAGGAATCCCCCAACGTAGGCCATGGTCATCACTGGTTCGGAAATGCAGAAAGTTATTTTCTAATCGGGGATGCGATGGGGAAAGCGATGATCAAGCTTAAGGGATTGAGGAATTAGTTCTATGTCCGACATTCCACGTCATTTGGTTTGTGGTCTGCTGGTTCTATTTAGCCAGCAATTCGATCCCCCATTACTCGTTTCAGCTGAGCGAAGTAAATACGTACTCGCAATCGGCATCGATGGACTTAGGACGGATGCTTTAGACGCTGCTAAGACTCCGAACATCGACGCCCTTAAAAAGAATGGCTCTTACAGCAATACATGTAAGATCCTAGGTGTTCGATATCAAAAGAATGATACGATCAGTGGACCGGGCTGGACTTCTTATCTGACCGGTGTCTGGGCTGACAAGCACGGAGTTCATGACAATGAGTTCGGTGGACAAAGGATTGCTCGTTATCCACACTTCTTCAATTTGATCAAGCAGCAGTATCCGGATTATAAAACCGCATCGTTTATTGATTGGTACCCCATCGACAAGTACATCGTTTCCAAAGCCGATGTGCGTGTCGGTTTCGAAGCCCATGGTTCTGATGGCTATACCGTGTTTGATCAATATATTGCGGATCGCGCGGTCAAAGTACTGGCCGAGCAAAATGTACGAGCGACGATGGTTTACTTTGGTTCAACAGATGAAACTGGGCATCGATACGGATTTCATCCATCGGTTCCGCAGTACATGCGTTCCATTGAAAAGGTAGATCAACACGTTGGGCGACTTACGGACGCCATCAAATCTCGCCCAACGTATCAGCAGGAAGATTGGGTGATCCTGATTTCATCGGACCATGGTGGCGAGGGCAAAGGGCATGGAAGCGGACACCAGGTTCCGACGATTCATAATATCTATCTAATTGTTAGCGGTGAATCAGCCGGTAAAGGTGAGTTTCAGGGGCAGGTCTACCTCGTAGATCTGGTGGCAACCGCATTGAAACATCTTGAAGTCGACTTTCGACCTGAGTGGCAGCTGGACGGTAAGCCAGTTGGTTTGTTCCCTCGGCCGTAGTGGCTAAATACGTCAGGTGAGTATCCCCTCGACGACCTGGCCGTGAACGTCGGTTAGTCGATAGTCGCGTCCCTGAAAGCGATAGGTTAGACGCTCGTGGTTGATTCCCATGAGGTGTAGGATTGTGGCATGGAAGTCGTGTACGTGGACTCCGTTCTCAGCAACGTTGTAGCAAAAGTCATCGGTCTTTCCGTAGGTTAATCCACCCTGTATGCCTCCGCCAGCCATCCAAATAGAGAAACAACGCGGGTGATGGTCGCGGCCGAAACTGGCAGGATTTCCCTGCGCGTAGACCGTTCGGCCAAATTCACCACCCCAAATCACCAAGGTGTCTTTTAACATGTCGCGTTGCTTGAGGTCGGCGATTAAGGCGGCGGATCCCTGATCAGTTTGTTTGGCGAGGATCGGTAAGTTGCCCTGACAGTTACTGTGATGATCCCAGCCTCGGTGGAATACCTGGATGAACCGGACTCCCCGTTCGGCCATGCGTCTGGCCATCAGGCAGTTGAAGGCATGTGTTCCTGGTTCCTTGGCAGACTCACCATACAATGAAAACGTACTTTCAGGTTCATCATTCACATTGGCAAGTTCCGGCACGGATGTTTGCATCTTATATGCCATCTCATATTGAGCGATACGGGTGTTGATTTCGGGATCTCCGACTTCAGTCTCACGCCGGGAATTTAATTTGGCGATGCTGTCGAGTAAATTGCGACGCGTCTTTTGATCTAGTTTAGCGGGGTCATTGAGGTAAAGGACGGGATCTCCCTGGCTACGGAGTTTCACGCCCTGGAAACGCGAGGGAAGAAAGCCACTTCCCCAAAGGCGGTCATAGATGGGTTGAGCCTGATTGAAGCTGTTTTTAGTAAGCATCACGATGAATGATGGTAAGTTCTCCGTTTCACTTCCGAGACCGTAACTTAGCCAGGAACCTAAACTAGGCCGTCCTGGTTGCTGGTGTCCGGACTGAAAAAACGTGATGGCTGGGTCGTGGTTGATGGCCTCTGTGTACATGGAGTTGATCAGACAAAGGTTGTCGGCAACACCGCCTAGATGCGGTAGCAGTTCGCTCAGCCACATACCACTATTCCCCTGTTGTTGAAAGGCAAACGGGGACTTCACGATCGGGAACTTGGCCTGACCAGCTGTCATTCCAGTTAATCGCTGGCCATTGCGGATCTCAGCAGGTAATTCCTGCATATGGAGTTTTTCAAGGGAAGGTTTGTAGTCGTATAAGTCAACTTGAGATGGAGCTCCTGATTGCAGTAGATAGATGACACGCTTGGCTCGGGGGGGGAAGTGTGGCAGTCCGGGTAGAGCCGACATTTGTGGTGCTTCATCAGCGTTTAGCATGGACGCTAGTGCGGCCATGCCAATCCCTGTTGAAGCACGTCCGAAGAACTGGCGACGGTTGGTTAATAGGTATGACTCTTCAAGAACCTGATTCATCGTGTAGTCACCCTTTAGTGATGGTTTCGTCAAGGTTAAGCAGAATACGGCAGAAGGCTGTCCAGCTGGCAAGTCGGACAGGATCCAATGCGTTGTCCGTGGGGGAGTCTCCCACATTAAGTAGATTGGATACCGCCAGTGGGTCATGACGGAAAGTATCTGTCTGTTGCTTGAAGGCCTCTGTTAGCAGGCTGAGTTCTTCATGACTGGGCAGGCGTCCTGTTGCCAGTCGAAAACCATGAGTGATCCGTTGGCTGTCGGATTCGAAAGGGCGCTTTAGTAAGTTGCTGGCCATGTGGCGGGCGGCTTCCACAAACTGGACTCCATTGAGAAGCAGTAGGGATTGTAACGGTGTATTTGTATACGACCGTTTGAGAGTGCAGAATTCCCGTTCCGGAGCATCCAACGTTTTCATCATTGGGGATGGTACCGTTCGTTTCCAGAAGGTGTACAGGCTTCTTCGATAGAGCTGCTCTCCGGTTCCCTGAGGGTAAGCCCGTGAGTAGCCGGGCCGATTATTTAATTCCAACCAGATTCCTTTCGGCTGATAGGGGTAGACGCTGGCACCTCCCATCGTGTTCAGCAGTAATCCGCTAATAGCAAGTGCATTGTCTCGTACTTGCTCGGCAGTAAGACGCATCCGCGGTCCCCGACTCAGGAAAATATTTTCCGGATCCTGTTTGTAGTTTTCCCGCCCTACTTTGGAGGACTGTCGATAAGTGGCTGAAGTGACAATGAAGCGATGCAGGTGTTTGATGTCCCAGCCGGAATCTATGAATTCAGTGGCCAGATAATCTAGTAGCTGAGGATGACTAGGCGCCGTGCCTTGATTGCCGAAGTCTTCGGCCGTCTTAACCAGTCCGGTACCAAAGAACATTTGCCAGTAACGATTGACGGTGACGCGCGCCGTTAATGGATGGTTGTCGGAGGTTAGCCACTGGGCAAGTCCGAGGCGGTTCTTTAACTGATCCGGCTTGAGGGAGGGGAGCACGCCGGGTGTCCCAAGGCTGACTTCGGTTGTTGGTTCATTGTATTGTCCCCTGTTGAGGATATGTGTTTTGCGTATGCCCGGTTGGTCACGCATGATCATCGTCGCGGGAAATCCTCCTTTTTGGAGATCTTGGAGACGTTTTATTTCGTCTTTGATCGCCTTGGCAGGACTGAAGTTGGACTGATAGTAGGCTATTAACAACTCAGTTTGTTGCTCCGATCGCTCAGTGGGGGCTCGTTTAGCAGCGTCTATAATCGCTGAGTCAATTGCATCGAATGGAACGGTGTCTGCGGGCTTAGACGAGATGCTGATTCGGGGGCGGCCAATGCCATGCGTACCGAACGGAGCTTCGTGTCTCAGTGTTAAAGACAGGGTCGTTCCGCCTTTGTAACCAACGGAGTCCTTGAATTCAAAGATTGCCGTGGCTGGCTCTTTCCGAGTCGGCCCATCGACGGCCCATCCCGTGGATCTATTGGGATCCAGTGCGGCCATCACGTTATAACGAGGCTGATTGTAATCTGCACGTGCCTTGCGAAAGGTGATCTTCCGACTTTCGTTAGGGTCAGTTATAGAGGATGCGGTGAGTTCGATACCTGTAAGTACAAAATTCGAATTCCCATGGCGACCGGGACCTCCTCCCGGTAAGGACGGATGTGTTAGGCATTGAAGTCGTAATGCCGTAAGGTTTTGCTGCTCTGTCCTGAAGGTGAAAGTATAGATATCGTTCTTGGGATTTAAGCCTGAAATTAAGAGAGAATGATCCGCTTGCGGCGTGATCGTGGTACCGCCTGATGATTTGGCTGTTTGAGCCTCGAGTACCCTCCAGGTGTTTCCCTGTTTCACAAGTGCCTGAGCCCACGGTTCAAGACCGGTGAGGTCGTTTTGCGCTGATGATAGATCACTTTGAAGTGCAACGAGCCGAGCTGATATGGAAGATAGGCGATGTTCAGCCAGAGGTGAACTCACTTGCATTTGTGGTTGAAATCCATTTTGTCCACGTTCAGGCACAAGATTAAAATAAGCATAGAGTGCATAGAATTCTTTCTGGCTAATGGGATCGTACTTGTGGTCGTGGCATCGAGCGCAACCCACGGTAAGTCCCATCCAAATGCTCGCTGTTGTTGTCAGTCGATCCATGACGTATTCCGTCCGGTACTCCTCTCCAATCACGCCACCTTCGATGGTGATTCCGTGGTTGCGGTTGAAACCGGTAGCTAATATTTGATGAGGAGTGGCATCTGGAAGCAGGTCTCCGGCGAGTTGTTCGATAGTAAAGTCTGCGAACGACTTGTTTGTGTTGTATGCGTGGATTACCCAGTCACGCCACACCCAATGTTTCCGCTCCGTATCGTATTGGTAGCCATTGGTGTCCGCATAACGAGCAAGGTCGAGCCAAAAGCTGGCGAGGTTTTCACCGTAGGCCGGTGAGGCAAGGTACTTTTCAACCACTTGTTCATAATTGTCAGGACTATCGTCAGCCAAAAAAGAGTCAATGTCTTCCAGAGTGGGAGGAAGACCGGTTAAGTCGAAAGCCAGACGACGGATGAGAGCTTCCTTCTCAGCAGGGTGAGCTGGCAACAAGCCTTTTGATTCCAAGTTCGATAAAACAAAGTAGTCGACGGGATTCCGTGCCCAGCCTTGGGTGCTTACCGTCGGCAGCAGAGGACGATCGGGTTGGATAAAAGCCCAGTGGATTTGGTATTTGGCTCCCTGTTGAATCCATTGTTTAATAAGTTGCTTTTCCGCAGAACTTAGTGGATTGCTATGTTCCTTTGGTGGCATCCGACTGAATTCGTCTTCTGAATTAATTCGCTGCCAAATTTCACTTTGATTGAGATCTCCGGGAACAATCGCCCGTGCTCCCGACGCTAACTTCGCAGTGGCGGACGCCTCCAGGTCTAGCCTTAACCCGGCTTCACGTTGGTTCGCATCGGGGCCATGACAGGCAAAGCACTTATTGGATAGAAGGGGCCGAATATGTTGATTGAATTCAACAGATTGCCCCTGAGCAGTCAAACAGGCGAGGACGACCACCACTGATAGCAGTGGTGTGAAAATGCAAATGCTAAGCTTGTGTACGAATTTATTCATATTGGATCCACCGGGACGAATCAGACAGGTCTTTTAAGATGCCACAACCGATAGCGGCCGTAATGGCTGCCCCTAAGGTCGCTTCCTCGCGTTGAAGAGGTTTACGAACCTGCATATTAAACGTTGTTTCGATACATTGTTGCAAAACAGCATTTTCTCGGATGCCGTTACCCGCGCCAACGATTTCCGTAATCCCCTGAACTCCACAAGAAAGAATCGCTGCAAAGCCTTCGTGGAACGTGTCCGCCATCCCTTCCAGCAAGGCTCTCGTCATTAGGGCGGGTGTAAAATTTTCCGGGCTGAGTCCGGACCATGAGGCTCGCTGGCTTGGATCCTGTCTGGTGCCAGTGAACAGGGGTGAGCAGGTTAAGCCTGTATCGCTGGCAATAGTTTTGTCCGCTAGTTCCTTCATTCGCTCATAAGCTGAACGTTCTGGTTGAATGCCAAAGATATCCCGCGCCACAGCCTGAAAAAAGTCTTCTAATGCGGCAAAGCTTCTACCACCACATGCGCCTACATTGGCCAGTAAGAATCCGCCGTAGGGAAATGGTCGTACTTCGAGTGATTCGTGTTGGCCTGTGGTCGCACTATAAGCAGATACCTGACCACCGGTCCCAACATTTATCGACAGTTGTTTATGGCGGTCCGCAACACTGCCAAGGAAGCTTGCCTGATTGTCACCGATAGGAACAAACACGGGAATGCCTGCTGGTAGTCCTGTCATCATAGCGATGTCATTGGTGACTGTGCCGACCTGGTCCCGAACAGAACTTACTTCGGGTAAAACGGAGATAGGAATGTTTAATTCCTTCAGGGCGTCTGAATCCCAGCGATTGGTATGGATGTTTAGTAAACCTGCACTGCCCGCTGCTGTTGGGTCGCTAACCAGGGGGGCATGGCACAAACGACTGGCGACGAGATCCATGATAAATGCTGCGCGGCTACCGACGGGTAACTGGTCATTGGCAGTTAACCAATGGAGGGTGACATTCATGAACCCGGTTCTCAGGTAACAACCATGCTTTTCATACTGGTCATCTCCAAGTCGTTCTGCCAGCGTTTCGATCAAAGAAATCCCCTGAGCGTTGGGTTCATTTCCACGCTGATCCTGCCAGTTAATATAGGGTGAGACCGGCGATAGGTGTTTGTCAACTAAAACCATTCCATGTTGCTGACCGGTCATGCCAATCCCCGCAATTTGTTTAGCACGAGGGCCAAGTAAGGCGACAACGTTTTTGACACATTCGATTGCCTGCGAAATGATTCTGTTCGCATCCCATTCACTGCGTCCTTTGGGGCGGTCATTATGCCGGGCATCATTGGAGGTGGTTGCCAATTCGACAATTTGACCCGAATCTGCATCCACAGCGACGGAAGTGATCGTCGTGGTTCCGATGTCGATACCTAAGAGGTAGCTCATGGAGGAATTCCAGTGGTTTGAAGGTTACTTGTCTTTCCGGACGAGTTTTAACATAGCCTCGCCGAATCCCGTTCCAGCCTGAGCAAAAAACCAGGGGCTTCCCAGATAGTGGTAAGGACGGTCATTTCCAAATTGGCGCCATTTTTCAACATCTTTACTCCAACCGCCGGGCCCATGGTAAATATTGTGCGCATCCATGTCCCAATATTGCCGGGTGTTAATACACCGTACGGTATTGTTAAATTCGGCACTTTTAGCGACCGCTTGTTGAGCTGCCATGATGATGGTGCGAGGCGCATCAGCTTTAGGTTCGTTCGGGCCATCGTGTCCCATCTCCCCTATCACGACCTTTAGATCGGGGACCTCAAATTCCGTGCGAAGATCGCGGATCAGGTTCCCGAGATTCTTTTCATAACTTAGCCAGCGATCATTATATTGGTCATTCCAGCCCTGGAACCAGACAAAGCCTTCGATGACATAACCCTGCCCGCGGTAGTTTGGAAAGCGTTCTTTGAGGTTGGATAGACATTCATGGACTTCGGCCACCATGTTTCGATAGTCAATTCCATATCGTGCTTTGTATTCAGCTGTGGTGAGTACAGGCCGAGGTTTGAAAGTTTGAAGCGGCTTCTTTTTCTCAGCCGTTTCGTTATCTTTCATGATCTTGAGATTGTTCTTGGCCGTTCGGGCTCTCTGCTGGACATTCCATTCATCATTTTTCTCATTTTCGGCTTTCGTCATCACTTCAAACTCGGTTTGGCTGGGCATGCTTGAAGGAGGTAGAAAACCTTGTGCCAACGCCCGGCCGCCCCATGACGTTTTTATGATCAAAACTTGTTCGTCGTAATAGTTCCCTACGACGTGGCCAAAGTTGAACTCCGGGCCGAAGCCCTGATTGGGTGCGCCATAACCAACCGTTAGATTGCCGTGTTTACCGAGATAGTTGATCCATACATCTTTTCGCTCACTCCATAGGTAGGTTGGTGTTTTCCGGCGGTCTTCCGGATCCTTGGTCTCATTAACGGTTTTAAGAAAGGCATCGTAATCTCCATCTTTGATGAAATGGGTATATCGACCGCGGTACTTCTTCTGGCTGACTTGCCAGGTAAGTGGTTCAGGGAACCCCCGTCCCTCCATGTTAGACTGGCCGGCCAGAATGAATACTTTGACTTTGCTATTGCTCGTGGAGGCAGTAAATTCTGATGGTTCGGCCAACGAAAGGGCCGCGGGGATCAGTAGGAGTCCTGTCGTGGTGAAGATAAGTCGCCGTAGGTTCATTGAAGTGTCGATCAGAAGAAAAAAGTTAGACGGATGAATGATTGGGAAATCATTTTAGCAGTTTTGTCTTGGCGTGATCAAAGCAGGGAGAATTCTAGTCTCAGCAGTAAAGTAACAGTTTTCGTCGTCTCACGTAATAAGTTCTTTGATCGGCTGGCGATTTTCATCTACNAGATATCNCGGACGACCATTTAGATCGGGNATTTTGACGGAATTGACGTCCAACCCTAGATGNTGATACATCGTGGCAAAGACTTCCTGCGTGTGTATGGGGCGTTCGATNGGGACCCCACCTTGTTTGTCGGTGGTCCCAATCGTGCGACCTGGTTGNACGTTTCCACCTGCAATTAANACGGATTGGGTGCGTTCCCAATGATCTCGCCCGCCCTTCGCATTGATTCGTGGTGTCCGACCAAATTCTCCCCAAACGATAACCTGTACCTGTTCTGAAAGTCCTCGTTGTTCAAGGTCTGTCAGTAGAACCGAAATGGCTCGGTCGAAGTTTGGTAAATATCGATTGGAGAGATACTCAATGGTTCCCTCTCGATTACTGTGCCAATCCCACGCACCAAAGGCAACCGTTACACAACGCACTCCCGCTTCGACTAGTCTTCTCGCCAGAAGTAAGTGTTGCGAGCTTTGGGGGGGAGCACCAAATGACGGATCTGTCGTGACTGGATCCCCATACCAATCGCGCACTTTTTGAGGTTCGTTCTCTAGATCCAAAGCACGTGCTATGTTGCTGGAAGTCAGAATGCCAAAAGCTTTCTCCTGAAAAGAGTCAATACCGGAGGTCTCGGCAGATGCTCGGATGTTGTTAACCTGCTTGAGTAAGCGTTCGCGTTGTCCCAGTCGATCAAGTGAGATTCCATTCAGAATGAGATCTTTTTTTACCTCGGCTTCAACTGCAAATGGGATATGGCCCATTCCTGTAAAGCCAGGCCACGAGCGTTTACTGGCGTTGTCATGGATCCCGCGGTTGGCATAGGGCTGATATCCCATTTGTGGAGACGCATCTACGTAAGGAAGCGCTCCATTGGAGCCAGCCCCCAATTCTCTTGAAATGACAGACCCAAAGGTTGGCCAGCCGCCTGCAGGTTCACCATCTTGGGGACGTCCACCCGGGCGGCCTGAATAGCATTGAAACGATTCGTGTCTGTTTTCCATCCCGACTAAAGAGCGGATGATCGAGAACTTGTCGTTTATTGCAGATAACTTCGGCAATAGCTCGCAGTATTGAATACCGGGAATTTTAGTAGCTGTAGGTTGGAATGATCCTCTGATTTCTACCGGTGCGTTTGGTTTTGGATCAAAGGTTTCGAATTGAGTTGGACCTCCGCAGAGATAGACCATGATGACTGATTTCGTCGAGTCTGTCTTTGCGTTGGATGCTTTCAGGATATCTGCTAAGGAGAGCCCTGCCGTAAACCCGAGGGAACCAATACGCAGAACACTACGTCGGTCCAGGTTGTCGCAGAAGCGATTTCGATTTGAGCCACAGATGGATAACATATCAGATTAATGAGAGGAGGCCGTTACGTCTCGTTGATTTATTGTAATCGGAACCGATTCGATAGGTAAATGTCGACCACTTTGCCAATTTACCGATTTGGATGTGTCTTAGTGCGGAATGATTAGGTCGAAAGGGAAACTACAGCCCTTTTAGCTTATTTCTCCTTGAAAAGTGGTGTGTAAAGAAAACGAAAGAGGTATGATTCTGAAAGATTACGACAGTTGAAACTAAAAGCTTTTTTGGGCTTGATAAGAGGAGTGCTCTGATGAAAGCACTCGTAAAGAGAAAGGCCGAACGCGGTCTTTGGCTGGAAGACGTTGCCATGCCTAGGATGGAGATCAATGATGTCCTGATAAGGGTTATTCGTACCGGCATCTGTGGCACGGATTTACATATTTATAATTGGGACGACTGGGCGCAACAGACTATTCCCGTTCCGATGGTGGTGGGACACGAATTTGTGGGTGAAGTGGTTGATGTCGGTAGCAATGTGGCTGACTTTACTGCTGGAGATATTGTGTCGGGCGAAGGGCATGTTGTTTGCGGGCGGTGTCGAAATTGCTTTGCCGGACGACGTCATTTGTGTAATGACACCAAAGGGATTGGCGTCAATCGCGAAGGTGCTTTTGCCGAATATATCGCATTACCCATGACAAATGTCTGGAAGCATGCACCTTCCATTGATTTGGATATGGCTACCCTGTTTGATCCATTTGGAAATGCCGTGCATACAGCTTTGTCGTTTCCCGTCCTTGGGGAAGATGTCTTAATTACTGGGGCCGGACCGATTGGTTGTATGGCCGCGGCGGTATGTCGCTTCGCAGGGGCGAGAAACGTTGTCGTGACAGATCTGAATCCATATCGATTGGAACTCGCGTCAAAGATGGGAGCCTCGCGGGTCGTCGATGTATCCACAGAAAGCCTCAAAAGTGTCCGTCAAGAGATCGGCATGTCGGGGGGATTTGATATAGGGTTGGAAATGTCAGGGAGTCCAGCAGCTTTTACTTCGATGCTTGATAACATGTTTCATGGCGGTCGCATCGCCATGCTGGGAATTCCCTCAGAACAGATGGCGATCGATTGGAATCAGGTTGTTTTTAATATGCTGACGATCAAAGGAATCTACGGGCGAGAGATGTATGAAACCTGGTACAAAATGACCGTCTTATTGCAGGGCGGCCTAGATATTTCGCCTGTCCTTACTCATCGTTTTGAGGTGGATGATTTTGAGCAAGGGTTTGAAGTGATGCAAAACGGTCAGAGCGGCAAGGTCCTTTTGGACTGGCACTCGAGTTAGCCAATAGGGGTTTAAGATGCAACAGCGTGTTCGAAAAGCAATCTCGGAAACAATCGACTCCATTCGGGAGGCCGGCACTTATAAAGCAGAACGAATAATCAGTACTCCGCAGGGAGCCAGTATTCAGGTGCGGGATGAAGCTCCTGTGTTAAACATGTGTGCCAATAATTATCTTGGATTGGCGAATCATCCGGCGGTCATACAAGCGGCTCACGAAGCATTGGATAGCTGGGGATATGGCCTTTCCAGTGTGAGGTTTATTTGCGGGACGCAGTCAATCCATACAGAACTTGAAAATAAGCTCACGGAGTTCCTTCAAACCGAAGATACGATTCTTTATACATCCTGTTTTGACGCCAATGGTGGATTGTTTGAGACGCTGTTAGATTCNGNAGATGCGATCATCAGTGATCAGTTGAACCACGCTAGCATCATTGACGGTGTGCGGCTTTGNAAAGCTCANCGATTNCGTTACGCNAATAATGATATGNTAGATCTGGAAAAACAACTTCAAGCNGCAAAAGACNCNAGATATCGGATGATTGCTACNGANGGGGTNTTTTCCATGGATGGATATATAGCCAACCTGCCGGTCATCTGTGAATTGGCTGATAAGTATGACGCAATGGTGATGGTTGACGACTCACATAGTGTTGGTTTTATGGGCCGGCAAGGACGTGGGACACATGAGTATCATGACGTTCTGGGACGTATCGATGTGATTACCGGAACGCTTGGGAAAGCCCTCGGAGGCGCATCCGGGGGATATACCAGTGGCCGTAAGGAAATAGTGGAATTGCTAAGGCAGCGGTCCAGACCCTATCTTTTTTCTAATTCCGTAGCACCCCCTATCGTCGGTGCCTCTATTAAAGCCATTGAATTATTGACCGAATCCACAGAATTAAGAGATAAGCTGGAGGCCAATACAAAGTATTTTCGCAATGCCATGACGACCGCAGGGTTTGATATCCTTCCCGGGGAACATCCGATTGTGCCGGTGATGCTGGGCGACGCGGCTCTGGCAACCAAATTTGCAGACGCTATGCTTGAGCGCGGCGTTTACGTCATCGGGTTTTCTTACCCGGTTGTTCCCAATGGTACGGCAAGAATAAGAACACAGATTTCAGCAAGTCACGAAATTGAAGATCTGGATAAAGCGGTGCAGGCATTTAGGGACGTTCGAGCCGCATTGCTTTAAAGTTTGAAGATTTCCATCTCTCTGGCGACACGCATTCCAGCACGTTGTATAAATTTTCGTTCCGTTGTGCCCCGGCGTAGGGCAGGGTTCGTGTGATTTAAGTGGATGAAGTGAATGGAGTGTCGCATCTTCTCCGGCATCTTAATGAATTTTTGGATCGATTCCTGAATGAGAGGGTGTGGGATTTCTGCAAGCGACCGATTCGGTAATTCTGCTCCACTGAAAAACGTTCCATCCAGATAAGAACGCTCGACCTTTTTGACCAATGCTTCAATCGGTAAATTCCATTTCTCCCATTTGTCGATATCCGGGATGAACAGGATGGACCTTTGCGGTCCGGTTACACGGAACCCGACAGTCTCGGAGTATTCGTCACGATGCGGAACGGTAATAGCCATCAGTTCGATACGGTCGTTTAGTTTGACTACCTGATCTTCCTGAAGGTCTTGTAAAACGATATTTTCCAAGTGGACAAGCTGGTCCCAGGGCCCGTTGGTTTTCAGGAACTCTTTCATTCTTGGCATGACATGAACTGGAACCGATTTGGCGCCTATTACCTCCCGTCCCAAATGAATGAGTCCACTATAGTGTCCAATGTGTGCATGTGTCAGGAAAATACCGTCTACCAATGGGCCTCCTTCAACTTTAGGTTCGAGTTTGTTTAGAAGTGCTAGTTGCTGAGGGAAATTTGGCGTGCAGTCAAGGATCCAACGCTGATGAGTGTCCGGATCTACTATGGCCAGGCAGGAGACCATCGCACCAGTCCTGCGAGATTCGAAAAGGGGTGCACAACATTCCTTTTGACACCCAGCGTGTGGATAACCCCCATCCTGTGCGATTCCAAGGACTACAATATACGGGTCTGCCGCATTAGCTGAAGCTAGCAAGCCGCAGATAAGGAAGAATGTTGCCGTGGCAAAGTTGATTGAATTTCGATGGTGAGTAACAACGCATGCAAATCTTAAATTAGTCACGGGGCGGCCCTCCGCAGGAGTTTAAGAAATTCAGGTTTCCCGATTCCGCCTACATGCCATCTTAACGCCTCTCCGTTTGGATCTGTAACGATGGTGATTGGTGTGCCACCAATGTTGTAGCGATCGAGTAAAGAAGCATTCTTAGGGTTATCCACATCAATGGTAACGGGGATGAATTCTGAATTGACAATCTTCATTACAAGGTCATCTGCCCAGACCTGACGTTTCATGATCTTGCAGGGAACACACCAGTCCCCCGTAAAAAAGAGAATGATCGGCTTGCGAGATTGGTCAGCCGCTTGCCGAGCCGAAGTGTAGTCGTCTGCCCAGGCGATGTTATTCGAGGGTACGTAAAAGCAATACCAGACATAGAAAATAGAAACTACGAAAGTCACACGCCAGAACCATCTCCACAGCCAGTTCGAATTTAAAGAAAGTAATATTCCTTTGTTATTTGTGCTCATGGTCTAAAAACTATGGCTACTTGGCCTGTTCAATGGTGTCGATATTTGTGACCACATACCGGGAACCGTCCCGGCGAAATGGCCCGGTGATTCTTGCTACACGACCGACGTAGTGATCGATACGTTTTCCATTGAGATTTCCAAAACTCGCGTCTAATTTTACGTCACTGCCGTCTGAAAGACGGATGTAATAAACGTTCGTTTTTTCAAGGTCCGTAGTGGGGCGAACCAATCCGGAAAACTCCAGCTTGTTTCCGTTAACCTGGACAACCCAATTGCCAGTATCCGTAACTCCAAAGTCGTAATTCATCGTTCTGTCCAGACCTTCAAGAGTCCCTGTGATAGAGCCCAGTCCTGACGCGTCCACTCCCATTCGTTCGGCAAGTCCGGCAAGCAAATTTCCATACGGTTGGGAGTCTGGGTATTTAAGCCAACGCCCTGTCTTGATCCCGGCATTTTTACCGCCGGCGAGAACGACAGGTAGATCCCTGCCAGAGTGATAGTCGCCATGCTTCATGCTGGAGCCAAACAAGAGCATGGTGTTGTCTAGTAGCCTTTCGCCGGCTTCTTCGATTGCCGAAAGCCGTTGCGTTAGGTATTTGAACTGTTCAACATGCCACTGCGTGATCATGTTGAAGTGGGTGATATACTTAGTGCCGGCATTTCGCACAAAGTGCGATAGGTAGTGATGCTCTTCATTGATTCCAAGGAAATCAAAAACAATACGACTGCTGGAATTCGCCATTAGGAATGAACTCATTCTTGTCGTATCAGTCCAGAAGGCAAGCACCATCATGTCTAGTAAAGCTTTTACCCGGGTAGGAAAACTTTCTGATACGATCGGGCGTTGCAATTTTGGTTTGGTGGTTGGTGCGAAGGTATCGTCAGCCGACTGTTCCTCGAGATCGCGGATTTGCTGTTCTACACGACGAACGGCTTCAAGATAGGCCTCTAGTTTTCTAACGTCGTCGCTGCTTCCTTTTCGCTTCAGATCTCGTGCGTCTTCGAGTACGGCATCTAAGATGCTCAGATTTCGGGCCCGATCCCCCTCTTTGTTTATTCCGCGGAACATGCGGTCAAAGACAATTTGAGGATCACTTTCTCGAGGTACTGCTCGGCCCTTTTGGTCGTAGGAGATATAACTGGTCACCGGTTCAGGTAAAAAGATTCCATCGCAGGTTAATTCCAGACTGGGAAGATTTGTGTTCTTACCAGCTTTGCGAGCAATCAACTGATCGATGGTTTCTGGTTGTTGTCGGTCCAGGCTGCGACCGTTTGCACCGGTCGCACCTAAGAATGCGACGGCGCAACTATGGTGACTCCATCCCCCCTCTGTATGATCAAGATTCGATAGAAAGAGTACATCGTCTTTGATAGTTTCCAGAGGCTTTACTAGAGGAGAAAATTCAAAATCAGTCTCGCTAGTGCCGCTAATATCCCAGGACGGCGGATGAACCCCATTACCTTTATAAAGAACACCTAAACGAATCGGCGGTTTGGCTTGAGGCTTGGCCTGCACTGCTGGTGCCATGATGTCTAGCAGCGGAAGTGCCAAAGCCGTTCCGGTTCCTCGCAGAACCTGTCGTCTATTAATCAAATATGACTTCATCATGATATCTTCATTATAGTTAAAATCCGGTGGAACTCGCTGGTGAAGAGGTGTTGGAAAGCGTTTCGCTACTCGTTTGCTGCTTGTCGGTGCTGAAAGGGTATACTGGTGGCGATAGCTTTAATAAGGACGTGAAAACGGTCCTCTCCATCTTTTAATTGTTTTACAAGGTCGTCGACAACTGGCTTGTCATAATATCGTAATCGACGCCCTAGAGCATATGCCAACATTCGTTCCGTAATGTTACGACGGATTTGAGATGAGTATTGTGATATCAGAATAGCTTTGAGTTCTGCAGGAGTGTTAAATGATTGCCCGGTTGGTAGAGTCCCCGCAGCATTGATGTTGTTTGTACGGAAGCGTCCGAGAGGGCCGAAATTCTCCAATCCTAATCCCAGAGGGTCAATATGTTGGTGACAGTTGCGACAACTTTCGTTGGCCGTATGTAGTTCCAGTTGTTCACGCACAGTGAGTGTTTTGCCGGGTACGCGGGTATCTTCTAGCGGTGGAACGACGGCGGGGGGCTCGGGAACAGGTGTTCCAAGAATCTTATCTAATACCCATACCCCTCTGCGTATAGGGCTCGTTCTTTGTGGAGCTGAAGTGATCGCCATCGAGGCTGCCATGGTCAGGTAGCCGCCACGGTTAGGGTCCGAATGCGGCCAGCGGATAAGCGGATCGGGTGCATCCTCACGACCGCGAAGCCTGGTTTGGACAGGAGACTTGAAGTTGTTAATACCGTAGAGTCCGGCGAGCATTTGATTCATGTATGATTCTTTGGAGTCAATGATTTCGAAAACACTACGATTCTCGCGAACAAGGTACTCAAAATACAGTAGGGCTTCGTCATACATGGCCAGTCTCTGTTTAACGACGTTGTTGTTACCCGTACTTATAATCTGATCGGAAATGACCTCGTGGAACCCCAGCCACTGACCGCCGAAATTCCGGGCAAACTCTATCAGGCCCGGGGACTGCAATAGGCGGTCGATTTCTTTATTGAATTCTTCAGGCTGCCGGAGTTCTCGATCAATCCCTTTTCGCAATAATTGGTCATCAGGCGGAGAAGATGTAAGAAAGTAGCTTAGGCGTGTCGCTAGTTCTGAATCGTGAATTCGGTGATATTTCGTAGACGTTAAGGTTTCTTCAAAACGGTATAAGAAATGAGGTGATGTTAAAACGGCTACCAGAGTGTTTTTAATGGCTGCGTCATGATCATCCCCCTGCTGCGTCGCCCTGAGGTAGATCTGGTGATATTTTTCCACCTCCTCGATACCCACCTGTCGACGGAAAGCACGAGGTATAAATGTGCTAAGAATTTCCATCGCATCGGAGGAATTCTCAAAGACACGTCGCTGAGCGGATTCGAAGGAGTCGATTTGATCTACGCAGTATCGGGCAATCTGCAATAGCTTCACAATGGACGCCTGATCCAGATTTAAGACGGCGGCATCGTTTCGGAATCCGGAGCCTCCGGGAGGGTCAGGAGGTAAAAGCTTTTCCACGATGGTTGGTGGAGGTTTCATGAATCGGAATCCATCCTTGGCTAATTCCTGATGAAGTTGGATACTGAGGAGGTCTTCAATGGAATTCTGGTATTCGCGACGAGTTAGGCGTCTAAGCGGTGAATCACCGACGACGATTTCCGTGACATTTAAAAAACTGTCCTTGTACCAATGCTCGAACGATTGCAGTTCGTCTTCCGACAGAGGTGAATTGTCATCGGGAGGCATTGTTCCACCTCGCAACACCTCATGGACCCGTTCCCAGATATCGTCGGTTTGGAGAGCCTGCCGTTGGGTGGTAATGG
>PAAT01000108.1 GCA_002698965.1 Rhodopirellula sp.
GAATGCCCCGACGTCAAGGCATTGCGAACCCAATTGCGACTTATGAAAGATGATATTGGTGAGGTGAACAAGGTCGTTGTCGAAGCTAACGAAGAATCACTGCATGCCCAGGTATTAGCGGCGATTGACGCCGGCATGGTGATTGGGGTTGATCAGGTTCAATTGATGACCGTAGCTGAAGACAACATTAACTACTAGGAAATTTAGAGCAGCTCGTATAAGCATGAATGCACAAGAATTCGTAGATCTACTGAGTACTCTTAACATACTGGATGCCGGTGCGATAGAGGTTTTGCGCGGTCAGGCTCAGGTAGGCAATAATCAATTGACTCCCCAGCAAATTCTTAAGTCATTGCTTGATGATGGGCAAGTCACACGTGACCAGGCAAAGCTAGTAGTAGCGAAGCTTCAGCAATCAGAGACTCATGGCAAAGTAGAAGATGAGGAAGAGATTGTCGACCTTAGTCAGTACGGTGGTGAAGCGGAAGTCGAAGAAGTTATCGATCTGGATGAGTTTAGTACTGATGAATTCGATGAAGAGGGTTCGGAAGCTAATTCGACTCAGCAAGGTGACTACAAACCTCATGATGAGGAGGAAGAAGCGAATTGGGGCGGCATGATGATTATCGGAAATGCGCTGCTCTTCGGTCTGTTTTGTGTGTTAGGTGTTATTTTGTACGTCGTGCTTGCCAATCACTCAGCCAAAAAATCCTGGGAGAGTGCGTTGAAACAGTATGAAGGGGGGTCGTATCAGCAGGCGAAAAGCCGCATGAAAAGTTTCATGGAAGAATTTCCTAGTGATAAAAATCGGAATCTAGCGGAAATCTATTTGGTCATGTCCGAAGTGAATATTCAGTTGGTGAGTGTTCGTAAGGATTCCATCGAAGAGATTCGTATCGCTCTGCTTAAAGGTGATACGTTGCCAGCCTTCCGCGAAGAAGCTGAAGTCGAGCTTAAGTCATTAATGCCAAGACTGGCTGAATATTATGTTAATGCAGCTAGGATTCTTCCAGCTGTTGAGGATAAGCGAGAGTACGTGGCACTGACTCAAAAGACAATTGCTGTCATACGTGAAGTTCAGGTTCTTAAGGATGCTCTTCAGGAAGTTGCATTTAACGAGCGAATCAAAGATATAGAAGCCGTTATGGCAGAAGCTCAGTTGTTAATTGTTCGTAGTGAAGCTTTGGAAAAAACGTTGGCTGAAATCGACAAGTTCATCGCTGCTGATACTCTAGATAAGGCATTTGTGGCTCGAAATGACCTGATTGAGGAATATGCTGAATTGAGGACAAGTGATGAGTTGCGAAATGCCGTGATGAAAATTTCTGAAGCTGAACAGAGGCGAGTGATCAGCATAACGCCTACCATAAAGCCTAATAATAAGCCCATTCCCGTGCCTCCGGAACATAAGGTCATTGTGGCCACTCGAAACGGTAAGAATATCTCCGGCGTTCAGGGGTACTTTGCGACAGTCCTTATAGGCGATAGCGTCTATGGAATTGAATTGCAAACCGGGCAAGCGAATTGGCGACGTTTCGTCGGTTTGCAGACAAATTTGCATCCAATTCGAGTTGCGGAAGATGGATTGTCCGATACGATTCTGGTCGATGGTGTCAGGTACGAGTTGGTGCGAGTCGATTCTACCACGGGAGAACAAAAATGGCGTTTGCCTATGGGCGGGGCTTTTACACAGCCGAAGATCTTCGATGGGAAGATCTACTGCAACACGCATCTTCAACGAAAGCAGTCGTTTGTTGATGAAAACGATATGAGCGTTGAAAAGGAAGTATTAGTCGGTTCCCTGCTGACGATCGATCTCGAGACAGGAACGGTAGAACGGCAGATTCAATACCCCATGGGGACACACGTTGAACCAGGATTTGATGACGAGAAAGGGATTATTTATCAAGTTGGAGACCATTCAAACCTTTATGCGATTTCGTCGCAGACCGGTGAGTGTATTGGTGTGTATTACGTGGGCCATGAAAATGGTAGGATTCCCGTGCCTGCCATCTATGCAGTTGGGTATGTGATTTTGGTTAAGAATGGAAATGAACGTTCGGAACTGCGTGTTTTATTACACGGTGAGAACGGTTTCTCGCAGGGGCAGGATTCAAAGACATTGCCAAGTCTCGTCCGAATGTCTCCTCAGGTGTTTGGTCGGCGGCTATTGGTGTCCACCGAACTGGGACAGATTTATATCTACGATGTAGATCCCAACCTACCGAATCCAATTGGGCCTTTAGCTGTCATGGCGTCGGTGGAAGGCGAATATGATGATCCGATTCGTGAATACGGAATGGCACGTGATGGTTTTTTGTATATGGGTGGCCGCGGTCTAGTTAAGTATCAAATTCAATCTCAATTGGGACAGCTTAAGAAGGATTGGGCTAAGTTTCAAACGGCCGTCTTTGTTGCTCCTATTCAGAAGTTTGGAAATGTAGTGGTGTATTCCCGGCAAAAACAGAATACAACCCGGATTACCGTTTCGGGGCACCCGGTAAACCAATTAGCCGCTGCCTGGGAGGTGGATCTGGCAAGGACCGCAGGTACGGCATTTGTGCCAGGTCCAAGACGTGATAATTATGTAGTTCGACCGCGGGCTGTTGAACAGGTTTTGGTGAATACTGTGGGAGCGGAGGAGTAGCTGAGATCATCTTCTAGACAGAGTTTAAGAGGTGTGATTCGGTGGAGAGTGTGACGAATGAGCGTCGAACAATTTATAGATCAGATCGCCGGCAAAGGCCTTCTTGACGAAGCGTTATTGCAACGACTTCGTCGTGATGCCACGGCTGAGGGAAACCAGTGGAATCCACAGGATGTCATTAAATTTTTGGTTGAGCAGGGACACTTGACTCGATTTCAGGGCAAAAACCTGCTGAAGGAGTTGCTGGTATCCAAACCTGCCACAAATGACTCTCTCGATCTCGCAAGTAGTGAGTCCATCGATGGTTTGAGTATTGGTGCTGTCAGTGCCGATGACGAAGATGACGAAGAAATTATTGATCTCGAGGCTGCGATGCCTGCTAACATCGCTACGGAACAAAGTCAGCAGGCCGAAAACGAGATTTTCGACTCAATGCAGACGAGTGCACTGCCTACCCCACCAGGCCCACAACTAGGAAGTTCAACCCCCTTGCAGCACGTCCCGATCCCTACGGACACTAGTGTGGCAACGGCTGTCGCTGAAACCTCGGGAGAGGTTGTTGGCTACGACGATGTGGAAACTCCTGTGACCTTGTTAGACAAACAGTTTAATAATCAGATTTGGGACAAGCGGTTTCTATATTCCACGATTGCGGTGTTGATATTGTTAGTGGGCGGAGCCGGGACGTTCTATTTGATTGTTAACAGTCAGTCGGCTGACGTTAAGTTTGCATCAGCTAGCGGTGCTTATGATACGTCTCAGTATGAAAAAGCGATCATCGAGTTTGCAGAATTCGCAGAGCAGTTCCCGACAAATTCTGATGTTGATAAAGCCCGGGCTTTAGTCTATTTAAGCCGGATCCATCTGGCAGTTAGCACGAATCAGGCAGAAGCGATTGGTCAGGTTGAAAAGGCTGTCACCATTGGTAAAGATATCCCAGGATTTTCCAGTCTGGCTCGTGACGAATTGAAGGTGCTGTTACCACGTTTTTCTGAGATGTTTCTCGCGCGAGCGGAATCATCCAATATTCTCAAAGAAAAGGAAGAGAATTACGAACTTGCTGTTGATGCTCTCAATCTCATCAATCTGCCCGGCGCGTTGGGGACCACCAAAAGCGAACCCAATGTCAGAGCAAAACTGGAAGAATTGGATGAACGGATGGCTGGTGTAAAGCGGCATGTCGATCGTGACACCCATTTAAGTAATGCCATGAATGAGATGGAGGTAGCGGTTACTGAAAATGAAATTGCCACTGCTTTTGAAAGTCGTTTCCAACTTCACAAGCTCTATCCAGAGCTTAAAGGAGATCAGCGTCTCAGTTCTGTACTAAACCAAATGCTTGATGCTGAGCGTAGTCTCGCCGGTGAGGTGTCAGCTAGGTGGGAAGCTTCGGTGGATGCAGGTGGATTGCCCACCGGGGGTGAAGTAACAGCCACGAATTCCGGCGAATCCATTTCCGGTGCCCAGGGACAGAAAACTGTACTGGCGGGTGGAAATGTCGTAGCATTAGAGCTCTCTGACGGAAGCGTTGTGTGGCAGCATTTTGTGGGACTGCAAACGGTATTGTCTCCGGTTCAAATTGGTGCGAGTAGTGTTTTCGCTAGTTCGCAAGATGACGAGGTGTATTCAGTTCAGAGTACTGACGGCACTTTAAACTGGCGTTTGCCGGTGGACGGTGAAATTACATCGGTTTCAGCCAATGGCAGCAAAGTCGTTGTGACGTTAAATGGTGAGAGTGGTGGCGTGCTGTTGCTTGTGGATAGTAGCAACGGAAATGTTGAACTCCAAATCAACACGTCCATTGGCTTAAGTTCAGCCCCGGCATTCAATCGGGACTCGAGTGTTGCCTATCTAATAGCAGATCATTCTTATTTGTATGCCATTAGTTTGGAATCCGGAAAATGTCTCGATATATACTTCCTGAAACATAGTGTAGGCGCCGTCCCCTACCCCCCCGTGTTTGTGAATGACTATGTCATTGTTGCTCAGAATCTGGATGACGAATCTGGTTTAGTTGCCTTGCGCCAAGAGGGGCTAGGACGTTTTGAGAAGAGTGGTGATTTCGCTCGTGTTCCGGGAACGCTGTCTTCTGAGATCGCCTACACGCAGAATCGGCTACTTATTATGACTGAAAGTGGTGAAGTGAGACTGTTTGATGTTGTACCTCAGGAAGATTTAGTTACTCCTGTGATTGTCCCGTTAGCTGCTGCGACACTGGGCAATGAAGGACCGTCAAAGCATTTTGTAGAGATGGAAGCAGGCAGCGTGCGAATCGCGGCTGCCGGGTTGATGGAAATGAAAATTTCTAGTGATGGTCAACTATCTACGCCATCCAGTTTGTACCCGAATGATGTATTCGTAGCACGTACTCAAACAATTGGATCGGTTGTTATTGCTCAACGAAAACGTGCGGGCACAAGTGCCATCACCGTTTCAGCTATGACCGTCACAGGCCAAAGTAGTTGGGAGACGGATCTCGCCAGTTTGTCTGACAGTGTGATTGTTGCCAACGGTCAAACGGCCGTTACTGTCGATTCGCAGGCTCAGGTGTTTGATGTTCAGAAAGGTGGCAATGTTGAAATTGATAAAGTCCTGACTTCCGGTCGTGGTTATTCACACGCCGTTACAGTTGGTGAACAGTTAGTTTTACAGAGTTTGACAGGCGCTTCCGATTTGCTACTGTTCGATATGGTGGGAGCGGGCGAGACTGCAAAGCTTATTACCCTTCANGATTTGTCAGGANCCCCCGCAGGGCCGGGCGTAGCGTTTANNGAACAGTTGTTGCTGCCNTTAGTNGACGGTCAAATTGNATTGGTTGANGTCNCNACAGGAGNNCAGTCACTGGTTGCCTACCAGCCGGTAAAGGAGCCTGNGGAANTAGTTCGCTGGTCAGTTGCTGCGTTGCCTTCTGATAANGCAAGTTCCTTTGTNGTNGTNCGAGACCGCAAGGCGATTCAGAAAATCGGCGTTAGTCCACTTCCTGTCCCTCATCTCGAATTGCAGGCAGAAGCNACTTTTGAAGTACCTGTTTACAANCAGGTTGCAGCCACAGGTGANACTGTCTATTTAATTCGACGGGGACGCAATAACGATGAAATCGTCAGTCTGTCGTATGATTCACTCGAAGAGCTTCGTGTACAGGAGGTTGCGGGGCGAGTGGTTTGGGGACCTTATCGTGTTGGTGATTTGGTATTGGTATACACCTCAGCTAGTCGAGTGTATTGCTTTGATGGCCAGCAACAATTGTTGTGGCGTAGCAAGCAAGTTGAAATGAGCCCTGTTGGAGCAGGGATTGAAGAGGGGGGGAATTTTTTGCTGACCGGGGTGGGTGGAATTCTATGGCGTGTAAACGTGAACAACGGAGCAACGGTCAGTGAGTCTCAGTTGGGCAAGAAAGTGATCGGATCTCCGTTTGTGGTGGCTGGTGAAGTTTGGGTACCCACGGAAATAGGAGTTGTATCAGGGGCTGCGCAGTAATATTCGAGATGCGGTCCTGATGAAAGAACTACAAATGAAAAATAGTCAAAGACAACTTGGAATTTTCGAGACACCATTCTTATTGGTTGTTCTCTCGATGTTGCCTTGTCTGGCGTCGGTTGCCGGGTTGGAAGCGCAGGACGATGTTGAAGAAAATCTCATAGAGCGTCTCGAAGGTACGATTCCATATGATGAGATTACGGTTAAAGCCGATGATGATACCACCGAGGTTATTCAGTTGGAACTGTTGGACGTACCGGGGCGGCGTACACCGGAATTGAAGACCAGTGGCAAACTAGAAATTCGTTTGTTGGGAAATCCGGATGATGTGTATGAAGTGTTTTGGCGGGATCTTGTTAAGATTCGCTTGTATGAAGATATTCTGATTGATGAGGTGAATAGTTATATAGATGGTCTTAAATTCGACGAAGCTTTTGATTATTTGCTGTTCTTGCGAAAGGAATATTCCAATCTGCCAGGTACTGACGAGGTTCTTGCGAGGTATCAGTTTTCACAGGGAACGGACTGGTTAAAGAAGGGACGGGCTTTGGAGGCTTTGTCACTTTTGGAAAGTTTACATGAATCGCATCCCGACTATATTCATGACGGCGGGCCAGATACAGTCAAGTCAAAACTCGATCAAGCAGCTAAAGCTGTGCTAGATCAATATCTCGATGATGAGAAGATTGTTTTGGCCAGACGCTTTAGTCAACGATTGATTAAAACCCATGGAGTTTCGGCAGTTCCTACAGCACTGGATACGTTGCGTACACTTCGGGATATCGCCGCGGGTAAACGGGACGAAGCTCGGCAATTGCTCGACGCCGGCGAGTTGCGCGAAGCTCAAAAAGCGGTGCGAGAGATGATTGAAATCTTCCCTCAAGTGGCCGGTGGACGTGCAATTGCCGTCGAGGCAATTCGTAAATATCCGTTGGTAACGGTCGGCACAGTCTATCCGGCACTTGAAGATGATCGTAGTCGAATGGATAACTGGGCTGCTCGTCGTACAGGAACTTTAACGCGGCGTATGATTATGGAGTATGAAGGGCCCGGAACTGACCGGGGTGAATATTCGACTCCATTTGGCACAGTAAAGCAAGGGGCTGACCGTCGCACGATTCGTATTCGCATCAATCCGTTACAACTTGCCGAAGACAATCAGATTTACGGTTACCATTTAGCCGGCCGTCTTTTGAAAATGGCTGAACCTGAACATGCCACTTACAACCCTCAGTGGGCTTCGATTTTTGAGCGGGTGGAGGTAAACGCGGTCTTTGACGTGATTATTCATTTACAGCGCCCTCATGTTTTACCAGAGGCGATGCTTCAAGTGTTTTTAGATGCCTCGATTGCGAATGATTCCGAAGAAGCTCGGGACGGTCCGTTTGTTCCAGGTCCGCCCGTTGACGAAGGAATTCGCTATATAACCAATCCTAAAGACCCCTTTCCGGTCACATCCGATGACCCCAACTTTATCCCTCCTTCGGAAGTGCTTGAGATTCATTACGAAGAACAGAAAGATATGGTCAAGGCGTTGCGAAAGGGGGATTTGGATGTTGTCGACAGGTTGTCCCCGGTAACTGCTATGCAACTCGCTGAAGAGCCGGGTTCCACGATTAAGGTTGTACCCTATGCATTGCCAACAATGCATATGCTGGTTCCGAATTATGATGAGCCATATATGAAAAACGATATGTTCCGGCGGGCAATCCTCTATGGAATCATGCGGGAAGCAACGTTGAATGAAATCATTCTCAAAAACCGCAGGATCCCTGGTTGCCAAATCGTGAGTGGCCCCTTCTCCCCAGGGATGAGTGTCGATGATCCGCTTAGTTACGCGTATAACCGGGATATGGTGCCTCGACCTTATGCCCCTCGGTTGGCGGTAGTGTTGACCAAATTGGCAGAACAGCGATTGCAGGAACAGGCTGAACGCAAAGAAGAAGAACCACCAAAGATTCCGGATTTGATAATTGGCTACCCACCAGAAGAAGATGCTCGGAATGCATGTACCGCTTTCAAGTTTCAGTTGGAACAGCTCGAAATATTCAAGGTCAAATTGATTGAGTTTGAGAAAGGTCAGACAGTCGATCCGACAGGTGAATGTAATTTGACCTATATGAAAATTGCGATGTGGGAACCCGTTGTCGATACGGCTCGACTGATTTCCCCGAATGGTATTGCAGCGATTGCTGATGACCACGTGAATCGAAGTATTCAGTGGATGGAACGCGCGATTCGGTGGCCGGAAGTGCGAGAGCGAGTACGCCAAGTGCACCGAATTGCTCATGAAAAAGCGGCTATCCTTCCTTTGTGGCAGTTGCGTGAGTATTTTGCGCATCGCGAAGGGATCACACTGGGTGCAGAGTCTCCTGTGTCGCTTTATCATGGTATTCAGCGCTGGCAGTTAGTGCCTAACTTTGAAAATGAAGAGTAAGGTGTTCGGTAGATGTTTGGACCAATAAAATTAAATACTCTGTGCTTCGTCTGGTTATTGGGGACGGTGTTTTGTATTCCCGGCTTCCTGTTGGCACAGGATGAATCTGAGCTGTCAGTGGTGAAAACTGAGAATGATGCTCCGGCATCGGGAAGTACGGTGAGTTCTGAAGCTAAAGAGTCCGAAGGTGGAAGGGATAGTGATAAGCAAACCCTCAAGAAGGCTGACGAAGAGGTTGGTGAAGAGGCGGCCCGAAATTGGATTCTAACGCCGTATCAAATGCGAGTTTGGATGACGGTGGACTCATCTCCTCAACTTCAGGCGATTAATCTGGATGCTGTTCAACGTAGCGTAAATGCTAAGGTTGACAATTGGGTAGGATCGGCCTGGGACATGCAGTTTGAAGAGGCCCCTCGTAAGATCTATACGGACATTCTATACAACTTTGATGACGTTGGGATTCTCGATATAGCGGCTCTGTATGAACCCCTGCCGGTCCAGAAAGAGGCCAAAATTCGCGCTGTTCAGTACGATAAAAAAGAAGCTCAGGAAGAAGGTGCCAAAGCGGAAGAAGCCAAGGAAGTGAAACCGCGGTTTCCCGCTGAGCAGCAGCAGCTTATTCGTCCTAATGCCCTGCGGGAATTAGACAAGATTTATGCAGTTTCCCTTCAGTATCAAGCCGGCACTTATGAATTGAGAGTAACTGAATTTGATGTGAATGCCCGAGTGCGGGCATTAACGGCCAGTCGTAGTTTTCGAAGTCTCGATACGCTGCCCCTACAAATTTTTAGCTGTCTTAGGGAAGTGTTCTCGCCGATTGCCGAAATTGAATACAACGGAGTGACCGATGGTAAGACCGCTCGAATAAAGGTGCGCGCGGCCGCCATGGTTGCCGATGCTGAAGCGTATTCCCCGATCATGATGCAGAAGGGAGATGTGCTTCGCCCGGTCGTACGAAAGAATGATCGTGAAACACAAGCTCCAGAGTATGATGGCGTGATCGAAGTGACGTGGACCTATGTGTTTATTAATGACCTGACAATTAAGGAAGATACCGATTTGGGAGTGCAAAGATCAAATGGATCTGGCAAAGGTCAAGTGATTTCGACATTCACGATGCTTCGTAACCCGATTGCTGCTCGTCGAAATACATTGCAGAAAAAATATGGTTTGCTTGTACGACCTGTTCAGGAGTCGTCGCTACTCAAGATTGAAGCAAACGATCGTGAGAATTACACTCTCCAGGGGTACAACGTCTATGCAAAGTCTCCCAAGATAGATCCTGATGCGGAAGGTGATGCCCCTACGGTGTTGATTGGACAAACTGACTGGCGTGGTGCAATCGAGGTTCGACAGGATCTCTTTAGTAATCAGGGAGCCACGAAGCTGGTTGTTATTTATATTCGAAATGGTCAGGAAGTTCTGGCACGCCTGCCTATTGTTCCAGGGTACCGGACAATTGAACAGATTAAATTGCGAAACGACGATTATCGATTGCAGTACGAAGCATTTTTTGTGGGGTTTCAGAACTCGATTCTTGACTACACGGTCCAGCAGGCGGTGTATAAGATTCGGATTGAGCACCATATCAATAAGGGCGAAGAAGAGAAGGCTCGTAACCTATTGGAAGAACTTCGGACGGTACCATCGGCAGTTGCTTTAAATGATGTTCTTACCAGCAAGGAAGCCACACTTCAGGATGATCCGAATATTGATCTTAAAACAAAAGCTAAGATTGAACGCGACTTCGAAAAAACTCGGGATCTGATCAATGAATATTTGCAGGGCAACGATGTTAAGGGTAATTTGTTATTAAAGATGGAAGCGGCGGTAAAAGCCAAGTTTGGTGATCCGTCAGTGACCGAATAAATACTTTTTTTCGTTTTCTCAATGAAGATAGTGCCTTCTTATGGCCCGCAAATCTATTTTTCAACACTCCGCGCTCATTAGCGAACTGGTTACTCAGGAGCAATTGGATGATGCGTTGGATGCTCTTGCAGACGCTCAGCGAGCCACTGAAGGAGTGGAAGTGCTGCAAGTTGAGGTTTCGGACGAACAACTAGCAGATCAGCTCGTGTACAACGGAGTGATTTCAAGTTATCAGGCGGAGCAGCTTAAGAGTGGACGCACGAAGTTTAATCTGGGTCCCTATGTGATTACGGGCTGGATTGGGCAAGGAGGAATGGGACAGGTCTTTAAAGGGGAGCATATGGTTTTGGGCCGAGTGTCGGCGATCAAAGTGCTCCCGTTAGACAAAACGACCGATTACGCCATTTCTAATTTCCATCGCGAAATTAAGCTGCAAGCCAGAATGGATCACCCAAATCTGGTGCGCGCCTATGACGCTGGGCACGATGGCAAAGTACACTTTCTTGTTACCGAGTATGTGCCGGGCCGCGACCTGCGACGTCTAATCAGAAATCAAGGGAAGTTGACGGTGGCCGAGGGATCAGGCGTTATCATGCAGATTGCACGAGGCTTGTATTATGCTCATCAGCAAGGGCTTATTCATCGTGACATTAAGCCCGGGAATATTCTTGTGACCGAGGATGGAACGGCAAAACTTTCCGACCTTGGATTGTCCGGATTCGTTGACAATGAAATCGAAGACCCACGTGCCGGCAAAATTGTGGGCACGGCAGATTATCTTGCACCAGAACTGATTCGTAACCCACGTGATGTTTCCACGGTGACCGACATTTATTCATTGGGATGTACTCTGTATTATTCAATCACCGGTAAAGTCCCGTTTCCAGGTGGTAGTGCCAAAGAAAAAGCAAGACGGCATCTAAATGAGCATCCCTGGCATCCTCGCCAGTTTAATGCAGATGTCAGTGAAGAGTTCGTTGAACTGATTGCCGACATGATGGAAAAGGATCCCCAAAAACGGATTCAATCAGCGGAAGAAGTTGCGAGCCGTTTAGAGCCCTGGGCCAGTGAAGTCGCTTATTTCAACACAGGCGATCTAATAGGTACACCCTGGATGGCGCCGGCCGTTCCTGTCGCGTCTGGGGAAAATTCATTACCGGCTTCGGATATGCACGAGACGCATCCTGACGGGTATGTAGAGAGTGCAGAAGCTATGGTCGCGACGGAATCAGGTGCATCTCAGGAAACATTGAATAGTCAGAGTCGTGATGTTTCCCCGCCACCGATGCCCTGGGTCCCTATTTCCGAAGAAAAGGTAGCGTGGACTGTCGGTAAAACCTTAGCTATAGCGATCCCCGTTTCGTTGCTGGTTGGGATCCTTCTTGGTGCGTTGCTAAGTGCTTGAGAACCGGAGGCGGATTGTTTAGATGAGCCTGCTAAATTCACAGATCCCAGCAGTCGGCTCGTGCTGAGCAAACGGAATTGATTCGTTACAGTCCGTGGATCCCATCGAGCATTGTTTCGAGTAGTTCCATGGGGAGCCCAACGACATTGGTTTCACTTCCCTTCGTCACGTGGAGCCAGTCCCAGCCATCCTGATAACCAAAGGCTCCAGCCTTACCCTCCCATTTGTTAGTATCGAGATAGTCTTCAAGGTGTTCGTCTGACACATCATCCATAAACAGAGTCGTCGTATCGACCTGTAGTAGT
>PAAT01000109.1 GCA_002698965.1 Rhodopirellula sp.
TCACGTGGGAGAGGAATAGATGCCCGGATTCGGCATCGTAATAGGAACTTTCCGGATTTGACAATCCATCAGATATTTGCCAACGCACTGGATACTCATCCGCATGGGCGGCGGCGACGACAAAAAGACATAATGTGAAGATTAGATTAGACTTCATAACCGCAAGTGACCTTATCTTAATAGGTTTATTGTTCTCCAATTATTTTAACAGACCGAAATGACGCCGTGTATTGCAGGAATCGAACATTGCTCGATTGGTTATGGGTTGTTGCGGTTTCTTCGATACCAGTCGGGGATTGGGCGTCGGTTCGAGGGTGATAGGATAGGTTGATCGGATGAACTCGTTGCTCCGAATTGTGGGTAATGCCCGAAGCCTATTTGCCGATTAGACGGAGCGTGATAATAGGCTCCATTAACCATGTTGTACTGGCGAATTGGACCCAGAGACGAAAAAATAGGATTCAAGTTCATCCGAACATGTCGACGATCCGGAGTGATCATTGCATTCGCGTTGAATTGTATCCCTTGTGGAAACCATTGAATGATGGGCGCATAGGCAAGTCGAGGCTGATTAAACCCCTGAGGTATCCCGCCAAATGGTAGATTCGCTAACGCGATTTGTTGCATCCAGAGTTGTTGGAGAAACCATTGTTGTCGCATCTGTTCCAAAATTAATCTTTGACGTTGGACTAGGAATTCCCTTTGTGGACCGCTGAGAATTTTCATGAGGCCATTAATTTGGTTAACGCCCATGTTATCCAACTGTTTCGCCCAACGTTGCCAATCATTGACATGGTTAAACATGGGTCGAGCAGCAAGCTGGATTGCTTCGCGTTGTGCTTTCATTTGTGCATTAGCGATTACCGCTCCCAGTTGGGGATCTAAGGGCTCGTCTGCGATGGAGAAAGACGCAGAAATCCAGATCAAGATAAAAGATAGAGTGAGTGCAGGCTTCATAGAACAAGTAAACCTAATCCCTAAAACGCGAGTTGAAAACATAGTAGAGTGCGAATGCCATGCCAAAACTGCGATATGGAGAATGTGCCAAATAAGGAATAGATCCTAGAGCCTAGGACTGTCCTCAATGCGACGACAGGTGTGATCGGATGTTACGAGGCCTTGTTTTATTATGTGGTTGGCCCGACTTTGGACCGGATGAACTCTCTATTCAACGTTGCGATATTGTCTGTACTTATACTCTTGGGGCATGCAGCTTCGCACTCACCGTAGTTTGTGCAAGACCCGAAACCCTCCTTGTCCATCGTATTGACCATCGAATGCACCCGTTCGCGGCGTTCCGCGTCCCCTTGAGGTAGGTGGGCTAGATGGGACACTTTTGCAGAGACGAATAGCATGGCCGATGCATTTTTACAGGCAGCTACACAAGCGCCGCACCCTATACACGCTGCGGCATCGAAAGCGGTGTCGGCTTCCGGTTTAGGGATGGCATTCGCGTTTGCGTCCGGCGCGTTGCCAGTATTTACCGATACGAATCCACCCGATTGGATGACCCGATCAAAACCACTGCGGTCGACCACGCAGTCTTTAATGATTGGAAATGCTGTTGCACGGAAAGGTTCTATATCAATTTCGGAAACGTTGTGTTCTTCGAAACTGCGCATGTGTAGCTGACACGTCGTGGTAGTTTCTGGGCCATGTGCCTGGCCATTGATGACGAGGGAGCAAGCGCCACAGATTCCCTCTCTGCAGTCATGATCAAAGGCAACCGGTTCTTTTCCCTGTTCTTCCAAATCCTCATTGAGATGATCCAGCATCTCTAGGAAGGACATATCGCCATCGATTCCTTTCACGATGTGTCGTTCCATGTGGCCATTGGCATTCGGACCGCTTTGTCGCCAGATCTTTACTTTGTACGTTGCCATCTTATTTGTAGCTCCGCGTTGCGAGTTTTATGTTTTCAAAATCAAGTTCTTCTCGATGACGGACGGGCGCTTCGTCATCCGCAGTGTACTCCCAGACCGCCGCATGACAAAAGTCGTCATCGTTGCGGAGCGCCTCACCCTCTGAGGTCTGGTGTTCCGCACGAAAGTGACCACCAGCCGATTCCTCTCGTGCCAGGGCGTCGCGACACATGAGTTCACCAAATTCAAGAAAATCCGCTACTCGCCCAGCTTTTTCCAAAGACATATTTAAGTTGTCAGCAGTGCCGTTCACTTTCACGTCGTTCCAGAATTCCTGACGCAACCTCGGAATCTCTTCGATTGCGGTTTCGAGGCCGCTTTTTGTGCGACTCATTCCACAGTTTTCCCACATGATACGGCCTAGTTCTTTGTGGAAGGAGTCGACGGTGCGTCGTCCGTTAATATTAAGAAGAGTGTTAACTTGGCTTTTAACCGCTTCCTCGGCGTCAACAAATGCTTGATCTTCAATGGGCGTCCGTTGGTGGTCTGAGCCTAAAGAAGCCAGGTAGTCGGCAATTGTCTGCGGCAAAACGAAATACCCGTCTGCGAGCCCCTGCATGAGGGCACTGGCTCCTAATCGGTTTGCGCCGTGGTCAGAGAAATTAGCTTCTCCGATGACGTAGAGTCCCTGGATAGTACTCATTAAATTATAGTCGACCCATAACCCGCCCATTGTATAGTGAACGGCGGGATAGATTCGCATGGGATTTTGATACGGATTTTCGGCCGTGATCCTTTCGTACATGTCAAATAAGTTCCCATAACGGGCGCTGATAGTGTCCTCGCCAAGTCTGCTGATGGCATCGCGGAAGTCGAGATACACACCCAAGCCTGTGTTGCCCACGCCGCGCCCCTCGTCGCAAACCTCTTTAGCGCTGCGTGAGGCGATATCTCGTGGCGCTAAGTTGCCAAAGGACGGATACTTTCGCTCCAAGTAGTAGTCGCGTTCGTTTTCCGGGATCTCGTCTGGTTTCCGTTTATCTCCCAATTCTTTGGGGACCCATACACGACCGTCATTTCGAAGACTTTCAGACATGAGGGTTAATTTAGATTGGTGCTCGCCGCTCACGGGAATACAGGTCGGGTGGATCTGTGTGTAGCAAGGGTTAGCAAAGCCGGCACCTTTTTTGTAGGCCCGATAGGCAGCTGTTACATTACAACCCATCGCATTGGTGGAGAGGTAGAAAACATTGCCGTAACCGCCCGTGGCTAAGACAACGGCATCCGCGGCATGACTCTCTATTTGGCCGGTTACAAGATTCCGTACGATAACGCCCTTGGCAGTATTGTCGTCAACGACAACATCGAGCATCTCTGAGCGGGTGTGCATTTGTACTGTTCCAGCCGCTATCTGTCTACTTAAGGCCTGATAGGCTCCGATCAGCAACTGCTGGCCTGTCTGTCCTCGCGCGTAAAAGGTACGGGAGACTTGTGCGCCACCAAAAGACCGGTTAGCGAGTAGTCCGCCATACTCGCGCGCAAAAGGAACACCTTGGGCAACACAATGGTCGATAATTTGATTACTGATTTCTGCGAGTCGGTAGACGTTGGCCTCGCGAGAGCGAAAGTCTCCGCCCTTGACGGTATCGTAGAATAAACGATAGATACTATCTCCGTCTCCGGGGTAGTTTTTAGCCGCATTGATACCACCTTGGGCAGCGATGCTATGTGCGCGGCGCGGACTATCCTGAAAACAGAAGCAATCCACATTATAGCCGAGTTCGCCCATTGTAGCGGCTGCGGACGCACCGGCGAGACCCGACCCAATGATGATCACTTTATACTTGCGCTTATTAGCTGGATTAACCAACTTCATCGCCATTTTATGATTGGCCCATTTATCCTGTATTGGACCTTCTGGAATTTTTGCATCTAATTTCATGGGTGAAAGACTGTCCAGAAAGAGTTGATTGGTAGAATTGTTGAAGTGATCGCTTAAGAAATAATATCGGTGAGTACGCATATCGGTATAGAGATATTGCCAATACCAATGATTGCTGCCAATAGGATCCCCGCCTTGCTAACGCCCGGTTTAGTCGAATCGGTACGCAGGCCAAGGGTTTGCAAAGCGCTAGCTGCCCCGTGGTAAATATGAGCCGCCAACGCTAACTGGGCGATGATATACACCCCCGCGACAATTGAATGGCTAAATCCCTCTATCACCATTGCCTTTACATCGATTAGTTCATCGCCTGCGACCGGGGGATGGTCCGGGCTGATAGTAAAGTGTAATAAGTGGTAGATTACGAATAAGAATATTACAATGCCGGTGTGGATCATGAAACGGCTTGCCGTGGTCGCTGTTTCATAAGAGTAGCCATTCACATAACGTTCGCCTGTGGCTCGGATTTGTATTTCGTTCGACGATAAGGCGCCGCGTGCTTTTGCATTGCGCCGCGTCAAGGCTATCGTGAGTCCGACATGGCATACAAACACACTAAGTAAGCCAATGCGTGCTACCCATAATAATGGCCCCATACTTTTCAATTTATGAGCGTATTGATTCAATTCGTCCCCGGGAAGGAAGACCTGAAGATTTCCCAGCATATGTGCAATGACGAACAGGATTAATGCCATGCCAGTTAGCGCCACGAGCATCTTGGCACCTACGGTCGTCATACCGCAAGGAACAGAATTACTTGAGTTGGAACTCATTTAACTTTTTGATCCATGGAAGTTAAAATTGGTGATATACGGCGTTGGACGGAAGAGACCGCCTATGTACTATTATTCTAGTAAATCTGCCTCCTTCAGCCACCCCAGTCTTGGCATGGTTTAACGGTTTTAGGAGAATTGCTTGCATACTATTTGTGAAGCGTCAGAAAAGGAGTAGAAGATCCGATGACTTGGAACCCAGTTGAGGTGGATTTGCATTCTATTACAGAGGCGGGGGAAGCCGGCCTGATCCACCAATTGGCATCAGGTAGTATCCCGGCCGCGATCTTCAGACAGGCAATGACACCGTCAGACTGCGACGCTATCATGCAACGCCTCGTCGACCGGGAATTGTTATTCGATACCAATGGCGAGATTCCCGATAAATTCCGCAGGGATAGTGTTCCCGAGGGGCATTATCGCGAGGGCAGTTCCGACGAAGCCTTAAAAGCTTGGCAAAATGAGGCGCAGACTGAGCACAAACTTAGAATTGATATTGGGTCGAGTCTTGGTTATCGAGGATCGGATCGCGAAGCGTTTCTCGCTCATGCAGCAGAATCAAACCGTCTGTTNGACNCNTTGTTCGCTGGTTTGGAAGATCCTGTCNGAGCACTTTATGAGGGACTTTGNCAAATNGCCCCAAATAAAAACGTGATGACGGCAGTTGAGCCCGACGGACGCCAGTATGGTAGAGCTATNATCCGCGCNCATTATGGAGGATATAGCTATGCCCCGCACTTTGATAGTGTGAGACGTCGGGAGAAACGCACCGACTATCAGGCCTACCGTTTTGAACATCAATTTGCTGGTGTGTTAGTCCTGCAAAATACAGTCTTGAATGGAGTCTCAGCACAGTGTCGAATTCATCAATGCTTCTGGGAACCAGATGTCCAACCTTATTTGTCCGAAAATAGGTTTTACGAGTATGCCGAAATGAAAAACATTCCCAATGCCGACATAATACTCGAGCCTGGTGATCTATATTTCTTTAACACCGGGTGCATCCACGAAGTTCCAGGCATTGCTGGTGAGGAGGCTCGTGTCGTCCTGGCAACCTTCATCGGCTATAGTCCGGAAGATACAGACGTCTTTGTATGGTCCTAAGAATCGCGTTCGTATTCTTTTAGATAGCCACGAAATAAGACCAGATGTTCTTCTTCGTCAGCAAGTAGGGTGATGCACAAATCTTGCGTTACGTAATCAATACCATCGGTTGCTTTGATGATAGTGTTGTATAGCTTGCAAGCGGCGATTTCTGTATCAATAACGCCTTTGATGACTCCGATAACATCGCAGGTGTCTTTTGGGGGCTGGGGTAACGATCCGAAGTTCAGTTCGCCGGACCCGGGGACGAGGCCCCCTATTTGCTTGATACGATTAGCCAGTTGCTGCGCGTGCGACAACTCTTCGGCCACGTCGGCTGCCAACGCCTTTTTTATCTCTTCGGCTCGAATCCCGTCAAGGTTGGTGCTGTTTGCAATGAAATTGGTTACGACTTCAAGTTCGTGATTATACGCGCGTTGAAGCAGGCCGATAATTTCGGTGTTGTCGCTCATAAATTGGCCCCGTCATTATTTGTGTTCTGATCATGTTAAAGTCGCTTGCATAGTAAAGCGGAGCTTGTAGCAAAGTAAAGGTGAATTTAACACTGCGATAGTAACAAAACCGTTAAAAATATGCTATTCTTCGAATAAGGCGTCGATTTGGCGAGGTGCCGTTTTAGGTATTTTGGCTGCTCACTATCCTGTGTGGTGGTAGGCTGGTTCGATGCAACACTATAAGAAGAAATCAACCAACCAAAACAGGGGTGCATAGTTACATGCTGCGAAACCAGACTTATTCCGATGCGACACAAGTAATGGGGGATACCCCGCTGATTAAACTTAATCGCGTGATTCCAGAAGGCGGCGCTACCGTTTACGCTAAATGTGAATTCTTCAATCCGTTAAATAGTGTCAAAGATCGAATCGGCGTTGCGATGATACGCGCCGGCGAAGAAAGTGGTTCATTAAATGCGGATACTCATGTCGTCGAGCCCACTAGTGGCAATACCGGAATCGCGTTAGCTTTCGTATGTGCTGCGAAGGGTTATCGATTGACTCTAACGATGCCGGAAAGCATGTCGGTAGAGCGACGCGCGTTATTGCGTCAGTTGGGTGCACAATTGGTACTTACACCTGCCGCAGAGGGCATGAAGGGTGCAATTAATAAAGCAGCGGAAATTGTTGCATCCCAAGAAAACGCCTGGATGCCTCAACAGTTCGAGAATCCAGCAAATCCCGCTGTCCATGAAGCCACCACCGGGCCTGAAATTTGGGATGACACGGAGGGTCGCGTTGCGGCGGTGATAGCTGGTGTAGGTACAGGTGGTACGATTACCGGTACGGCTCGCTATTTAAAATCAAAGAATAGTGAGATTAGGGCCTTCGCGGTCGAACCTGTTACCTCTGCAGTGATCAGCGGGGAAGGTCCAGGCAAGCATCGAATCCAAGGTATAGGGGCGGGTTTTATTCCTGCAAACCTTGATACATCGATTATCGATGATGTCGTCACGGTTACAGATGAGGAATCTTTCGAGTGGGGCCGTAAACTTGCCAAAGAAGAAGGTCTCATGGCTGGAATCAGTAGTGGCGCCAACGTGTGTGCCGCCGCGAAAATCGCCGCGCGTCCGGAGTTTGCCGGGAAGGTAGTGGTCACCGTGTTACCTAGTCTTGGCGAGCGTTATCTGTCTACACCGCTGTTTGAAGGAGCGTCGGAGTAATTTAACCTTAAAGTAATCGATTATAACGGAGGGTAATGGCTCACCATTTCACTCCGTTGTCGTTTTAAATACTCGACTTATCGTTGTCTTGAGGGCCCGGATGTAATCGTCTGAGGGGCCTTCGTTGTGCCTGCCGCGGTTTCTAATAAGGAACTGATGAGAATCCTGATTAGGAAAATGGGAAGCGAGCCGTTGTCCGAATTTAATTGGAACGACTTGATCATCAGTTCCGTGTGTTTGGATGACGGTACCGTGATATTGTCGGGCGTGGTTCTCTGCCGCAAACTTGTTTCTCAGCAGGTATTTAACAGGCAGCCACGGGTAATGAAATTTCGCTACTTGGGTCAGGGAGGAGAAAGAACTATCGAGGGCGATCAATCGCAATCTGTGGTCACTAGCCAACCGCGTTGCTACCGCGCCGCCAAGGCTTTCTCCAAACACCATTACCTCCGTTGAGTCGATATCGTAATGATTTAGTAGATAAGCTAAAGCAGCCTCAGCATCTTGCTGTAGCTGGTTTTCTGACGGTTTCCCTTCACTATGACCATAACCGGAATAAGAGACGCCTAACACGGTAATCCCTAGTTGCGAAGCGAGGCGTTCTAAGAGGGCTGTTCGGTGCGTTATGTTGCCGCCGTTCCCGTGGAGATAGAGAGCGAAACAGTTGGGGTTTGGCTTTTCGATCGCAAGTAGGTGGATTTGATGGTTCGCAACTTTAATGAACCGATTACGTCCATCGCTTAACGCTTCGCCAAAGTCCTTTTGAGCTTCGGACTCGGGTTGAAAAACAAACTGATCTTCAAAAACGACCAGCGTGATTAACAGACCGATGTATATGAACAAAGGCAGTCGGAAAAGTTTCCAGAGCNACTTAAAATAGTTGTTTCGTTGACGCATGNCGGTAGCATTGTCTAAATCTATAATCAATGTGAGCTTGTATGGGTTAGTCTNTACCTTTAAANTTCTAACTTCTCAATTCAATATCGAAGATGGACAGATACTATGCCAATCGCCTCCTGGAACCCCGAGGAAGCCTTAGCGGAAATGATTCAGCATTTAGCCGATATCAATATGCTGTATCTCTTTGGTGTAATGGTAGTGGCTATCGGTATTCTCGGCAAATCAGCGGATTGGATGGTCGAAAAAGCGGTTACGTTGTCCCTTCGTACGGGGATGCCGAAAGTTATCGTCGGCGCAACTATAGTTTCGGTTGGCACGACTTTTCCGGAAGCCGTAGTTTCGGTACTGGCAGCCTTAAATGGAAATCCGGATATCGCACTCGGCAATGCGGTAGGATCCGTTATTTGTGACGCTGGCTTGATCTTAGGCACGGCTTGCTTGATTGCACCCTTGCCGCTCAACAAGAAGGTTGTGAACCGACAGGGTTGGGTGCAATTTGGGGCGGGGGTCGTTTTGGGGTTGTTCTGTTTACCATATACCGACTTAGGGAACGTCTTTGAGACGAAGGCGACCTTGCCTCAATGGGCCGGTTTTATTTTAGTCGCCGGACTTGTCGTATATATGATTTGGTCTGTGCGTCTAGCGAAGCTTGCCGATCCTGACGAAGGTAGCGAAGAGGCGGAAGACGACTCCCCCGTAACGATTCTCGTTGGCAGCATCCTGGTCGGTTGCTTCTTTGTCGTCGCGTCCAGTATTACTCTGATTGAAGCCACTAAAATATTGGCCTCAGAGGCAGGTATTCCAGAGGCCGTCATCGCGTCGACGCTTGTCGCATTTGGCACGAGTCTTCCGGAACTTGTTACGGCAGTCACTGCTACGCGGAAAGGCCAGGGAGAATTGGCGGTTGGTAATGTTATTGGAGCCGACATTCTTAATGTATTGTTTGTCGCGGGGGCCGCAGCCGCAATTACATCAGGCGGTCTGGTTGCCGAGCCTATATTCTTTAAACTTCAGTTTCCAGCTATGCTCATTATCCTTCTTTGTTTCCGTATAGGAATTTATGCGGCTAAAGATGGTAAGCTCTCCAGACCGTTTGGCGCTTTCTTGGTCGCGGTCTACGTGATTTATGGAGTCCTCAATGCTATGTTTGGAAAGACCGAAGAGGCCGCTTTCGGCCCCGGAGAGAATGGGCGTGGGGACAGAAATCATAAGGCGCTTACGATAGAATTAGTCGAGGAAACGGCAATTCTTAGGCCGGAAGACGCTGCGAATGCTCTGTTCTAATTGCCAACGGCCGTTACCCGACAGCCTTGTCTGTGACGAATGCTTTCCCGATGAAGAGGAATTAACGCTTGCACCCCTGGAGGGAGATGTCACGTCAGTGAGACCCATCAGCGGTTATGATTCGGAATCAACCTTTGAGGTAGAATCGTCGGAAATTCAGGTGGAACCAGAAACGGGACCGGAGCCTGTTATTTGCAAGAAGTGCCAGGCGGTTATTCCGAATGGGCGTTTGCAATGTCCACAGTGTGGCTATAACCCCCAATTGGGGCGATCGTTCGATTCGATTGAATTAGACGAGTATGGTGGAGCGATGGGGTTTCAAAGGTTTTTGATGAAGCATACAAGTCAGAACGATCCCGCTAGTCTTATTCTTTGGCTTCGAATATTTGGACTTTTTATCGTTTCCGTGTATATCGTAACGAGTCGCGACTTTATGTCGTTATTCCTAAGTGGAATTTGTATTTCAGGCTATTTAATTTATCTCCGGACATTGGGCAAACCCGTTCGGTTCCATGCAGGACAAAGCGTGATCCCGAAGCTGATACTTTTGGTGAATCGGCTTGGGGGGTGGAGTGGTGTGGCCGATAAACCGCAAGCGTCGGGCGCCGTGATGACGTACAGAGGGCAGCCCTTTAACGACCAAAACTTAGCTTCCATAGAGGATACCATCGCGGTTGAAGTGTTAGACATACCTGGATCAACGATTACTGATACAGGCATCCTGTACTTGCAAAACTTTACCAATCTGAAAGCACTGGTGGTACAAGACTGTGCGGTCTCGGAGAATGCTCTCGACGAGTTGCAGCGTTGCAATAAGATATTAATGATATGGCGGTAACTCGTTTATTTCTCAGTTAGGCCCTTAGGATGCTGATCGTGTCGGCAAGATCTTTGGGATAAGGAGCCTCAAAAGTGATTGGGCTGCCGCTCATCGGGTGGGTTATCGTTAATTTCGCTGCGTGTAACGCCTGACGCATCAAAATCGGCTCTGAATCTTTCTCGTTGGAGTCCCGACCGGTTGTTAGGAATTGATGAGTTATTGGGTTTCGTCCTCCATATAGCTTGTCGGCTAGAACGGGATAACCCAAGTGATGAAGGTGAACGCGAATCTGATGAGTACGCCCCGTTTTGGGTCTGACCTGCAGTAGAGCAACATGACGAAAGCGCTCCAATATTTGGTAAAACGACTGTGCATTACGGGCTTTAGGATGGTCACGTCGAACCGCCATTCGCTCGCGTACATAGGGATGCGGGCCAATTGGTTCGTCAATCAAGTCGCGATCACGGTCGGGTATTCCTAAGGTGAGACAGTGGTATTCTTTTTTAGTTGTCCTATGTTCAAACTGCTTTGCTATGGCTTTGTGTGATTGGTCGTTTTTTGCGACAACGATGACCCCAGTGGTGTCCCGATCAAGCCTGTGGATGATGCCGGGCCGTTCGGCACCTCCCACTGTGCTTAATTGCTTAAAATGATGACAGAGTGCACTTACGAGCGTACCGTTCCAGTGCCCTTTGGCTGGGTGTACTACCATTTGCGAAGGCTTATTAATCGCTATTAATTCTTCGTCCTCGTAGAGGATGTCAAGAGGGATGTTTTCGGCTTGCGGCACGGTAACGGAGGGTGACGTGAGTTCGCAAACAACGAATTGTCCGCTTTTAAGTTTATAGGACGGTTTCGCGGTTCGCCCGTCAACCGTGACTTCGCCGATGACAATTGCGTTTCGCAGTTGGACCCTAGAGTATGTGGGGATTCGTAGTGCTAAAAACTTATCGAGTCGTACCGTATCGTCTTCTGGAGCGACTTGGCAGGAGTAACGGTGCTCTATCGCCATAGCGTTAAGCCAAACTTCTACGGCTTTGTTCAATCTTCACTAGAATTTTCGTCCTTGGATTGCCCCGCGTCGCCCTTGATGTCAGTTGGTGAAGTTGTTGGCTCGGAGGCGTCAGCATCATCCAGCTGGAAATCACCGTTATCAGATGGGTTTGTGCCAGTGGGCGTGGCCTCTTCGTCGTTTGAACTATCAGAGCTATCCGCTTGAGAAGGTGAATCGGGTTGAACCGCATTCTTGGCGGCGATATAGCTGCTAATCCATGAATAGATTGCATTGCTTGGCACACCGGTCTGCAGTTCGTCTGAGGAGTCGAATTGGGATTCAGACATTTGTTCGAAAAGCTCTAGTCGCTTGGTTATTTGTAGTCGTAATGATTGAATATCACGATCAGTGGAATCTGCATCCATGGTTTGCGTCGTGGGAAGTGCCCCGGAGGCTTCTTCTAAATATTTGATGACATTTGCCCGATTAGTGTCATAATCGTCAGTGCCCTCAAGTAATAGCTTCGCCTCGGTAACGTAGGCGGCACTGTATGAGGCGCGATAATGCCCCAAACTACGTAGGGGATGGTCGCCTTTGTCAGCTTCGCGAAAAAAGTTTAGGGCTTTATCTAAATACGTACCGGCCAACTGCAAGTTGTCCAAGCGATTTTGGATCGCCGTAGCATCTCCGGCCAGAAGGTTCGCGCGTGGCTGTGTTTGCCGAAATTGAGGTGGGAGCTGGTTCGTGTCCTCAGGGGCGATAGCGGTTGCCATAAGTGCCGATGCGATTTCGATGTTCATCCATGCCTTAGCATCTGGATTTTCCATGGATTCCGCGGTGGAACTGTAAAACGAAGGATCAAAGAGGTTTTGATTGACGGAATCGCGTAATTTTGTTACTTCACGGTTAAGCTCAGTCCAATCGGCAATAATATCTTCTGGGCCGGCCTCCACCGAAAAATTCCCAAGGATTAGTGATAACAAGACAATACTACCGATGATGATTCCGATGAGGGGTTTCGAGGAGAAAGTCTCTCGCAAACGGTCCACATTATCTTTTTCTTCGGGAGGGCTTGCCTGGCGGGTCCTATTGGAAGGAATCGGAGGCGCTGCAGCGTCTTCCTGCACGGGTGGTTGTTCGTGGATAGCTTGCTCTTCGGGCGAATTGTCGTCAGTCATCATTTATCCATGGAATGTTGAAAGTAAGATTCAGCACGGTGTATTACACACAAGATTATGTTATCTTTTACAACGCTTTCCGTATAGTTGGGATACAAAAACGGGTAGCGATTTGCATAAAAAAATCTTCATTTTGCGAAATCTATGAACGCTGGCCTCAATGATGCACAAAAAAGTGCCGTAGAAACACTCGCCGGCCCGATGCTTGTTCTGGCGGGGGCCGGCAGTGGCAAAACGCGCGTGGTGACCTACCGGATCGCTAATTTGATACGCCACGGTATTCAGCCTTCCAGAATTCTTGCCGTCACATTTACAAAAAAGGCCGCGATGGAAATGCAACATCGGGTTGCGGATCTCATCACGCTGGATACTTCTGACCAGCCCGAGATCTCTACATTTCATTCGCTTTGCGTGAGAATATTACGAAGGCAAATTGATCAGCTAGGTTATCCACCTAATTTCACGATCATGGATGCCGCCGATCAAGCCTCAATCTGCCGTAAAGTCCTACGAGAAATTAGGGTTCCCGATAGCTCACTACGCCCCCG
>PAAT01000110.1 GCA_002698965.1 Rhodopirellula sp.
CTTTGCCTCCCATGTTGCCTCGAGGAGCATGCGCTGCTGGGGATCGAGAAGCACGCCTTCAGATGTCGACACGTTGAATATCTCAGCATCGAACCTGTCAACATCTTCAACATAGCTCCCAAACCTAGCCTGGACCTGGGAGCGGTCATCACAGGCGTCGACGCGCCAGCGTGCGAGCGGAACATGTGTGATGGCATCGAGAGCGCCGTCAGCACGCATGACATCGTGTGAGGTGTTGCAGGAGGAATTTCGGATGACGGTTCGTCTCATATCATCTTTCTGCGACAACTTTGTAGTGTTACGGTGATTTGCACTACTTGGAGTAATTTGCCTTGATGATGCCGCAATTTCTGATTTCTCAGCCATCATTGGGGAAATGAAGTCTATTATAGACTCAATCGTGGGATAATCAAATACAAGTGTTGATGGAAGTTCTATCCCTGATGCAGTTGAAATTGAGTTTTTCAGCTCTATTGCACTGAGTGAATCTAGACCAGCGTTGAGAAGAGGCTCGCTTTCCGCAATTTGTTCACCAATGACGTCTGCCACCGCATCCACAATCAATGCACGAGCATGTTTTGTAGTCGCAGCACTTCTGTTAATATCGACCATTTCCGCGGTTCCATGCGATCTGTTGTCGATATCTTCAAAAAATCTCGGAATCGCATGCATTTGCCCGAGGAAGGTTTTCCAATCGAACGAATTGGCAGTCACAACTGATTGAAGAAAACCTGGCTTTGATGCATCTGTCAACCCCTTGAAAATCCCCTCGACTATGGCGAGCCCATGTTCAGGAGATAGAACACCAACACCAAGACGTCCTAAACGTTGAATTGTTCCAGCATCATTTGCAGCCATGCCTCCAACATTGACCCATGCACCCCACTGCACAGATGTACTCTGATGCCCACGCTGTGATTCTCTATCAGCATGCGAATCAAGCCAAGAGTTTGCTGCACAGTAGTTTGCTTGACCAGCAGATCCAAGAAGTGCAGCGAGAGATGAGAAAATCAAGGTATTGCTGCCCCAAGATACCATTGACGCGTGCTGGATGCGTGTTAAACCCGTTACTTTTGGCGCACAAACATGGGATACATGACCGGCAGTCTGGTTCTGCAATAAAGCATCAGACAGAACCCCCCCGGCGTGAAGAAGCGCCCCTCCAGCAACATCACTCCCACGATTTTTCATGCCTCCACCACATGCAGCTAGCACTGCCTCTTCCGATGTTGTGACGTCTACTCGAGTCATTGAGACGGCTGCAGCAGATACACGAACCTGGTTTGTTTGTACTTTTACCCGGCCAGTACGACCAAAGAGCGAAAGCCGTCGAGTTCCCTGTGTCGTGCACCACACCGCGATCTCCATGCCAAGTGCACCCAAGCCACCAGATATTGAGACAGTGGCCTCGAAATCCGTGTTTGGACGTGCAGAAGGCACGCACACTATAACCTTTCCAATGTGATTTCCTCCTGACATCTCACGCATACACTCACGCGCGGCAACTATACCGCTGCGTTGTGAAAAGATTGGTCTGATCTTGCCGTCATGCAATCCCTCTGAGAGTGTTGAAAGTGCACCATGCAGCTCCCTCGGAGCTAAAAAGTCAAATGCAACAATTTGGTAGTTCACGCTTGGATGATCCATGAGAACAGTGTCTGAAGAAAAGATGTCGCGCTTCGAGATTTCAGCAAATGCTCCTTCGCTTCTCAAAGCGCTAAGCGACGCACACACCATTCCGGGGGAAGTAAGTGAATTTATGACAAGGTCGACGGGCATGTAGTTTGATTGCAGGAACGTCTCCAAGAATGCTGTTGAGCGTGAATTTCCGACACAGTGAATTCCCATCTTTCGAAGTAACGCACGTTTTTTAGCGCTTCCCGCAGTGGCAAATACATTGGCTCCATAAGATCTGAGAAGCTGACACGCAGCAAAACCAACACCACCTGTTGCGGCATGGACAAGGATTGATCTGCAGTCGCCGCATGTTGGCGTTGCTCGCTCGAGAGCCATATTAACAGTACAAAATATTGTTGGACATCCTGCGGCATCAGCAAACGTCACGCATGGTGGCTTCGGGGCGGATGCAAGAGCGTTTGCCATAACATGCGTACCAAGACAGCCCTGGGCGAGTCCAAAAATTTCGGTTCCTGGCGCATAGATCGCGGAACCACTCAGATTTGCACCACGCAAAACGACTCCTGAATAATCAGATCCTGGTGGACCAGGATCACCGGGGTACATGTCAAGAACGTTAAGCACATCTCGAAAGTTGAGACCTACAGCTTCAACCCGTACATCGATCAACGGTTCCTCGTGCAAGTAATTTTCCACAGTCGTTTCCCTCTCTGAAGGAGCTGCACGGTTCCACCGCACGAGCCTCAAGTTCGAAAGTGCCCCTCGCGGCTGAGGCAATAGTTGCACCATGCCAATGCCTGATGTTTTATGAGATGTGCATAGCGAGGGAATGAGACGAGCTCCACTGACATATGATATGCCGTACGGTCCAGTGAACGAATCATGTCGTCCAATCGTGATGTTGTCATCATGCTTCACCACTTGTGAGCTACTCTGATACATAGTGACAGCAGCTGCCTCACAACGATCTTCGATGACAAACGTCACTGCATGGAGCTCTGTGGCCGAAGTACGGACAACTCCGAGAACAGCTGCGCCAGCTAACTTTTCTAAATTTCCCGATGTCAATGTTCGTGACGTACCACTTCTTGTTTGTATTAATAATCCAAGCGAGCGTGACGTGGCAGCTGCTTGTGCGAGCTGAATTGTCACAGCAGCCGCTCTTGATATGATCGTACTGGGTCGAACGATTACGTGTTGGTCTCCAGAGGAAGCCTTGTAAACTGTTAGAGGTAGTCCAAAGTTTCTCGCCAAAGTGGACTTTCCACTGTCAGGAATCTCTGCCTTCCAACACACATCAAACATCATCGATGGATTTCCATGTGGATAATTTGTCGTGTTCTTCGCCAACGTACTTGTACTTGTAGATTTCTTTGAAGACTTTGAATTTTGTCTGAGATGTTGGGAGGTAAATCGACCGTTTGAGGCAAGGGGTTTTGCTTCAAGTCCTCGAAAATGTGCAACTGAAGAGCCAATTGAAAGGAAATGTTCGCTTTTCATACAATCGGATGAGTCCCCAACTATCTGTGAAACTGCCTCTCCTACGATTCCACGGATCATCGTACTAGGTACATAAAAGGAATTGACTCGAGCAGGAACGTGTGGAGTGTGGAGTTTCGTGTCTGATATTTCCGCTCGCATTTCGCCTGCAGATGCCAGATGCAACGATGCATCCATCATCGCCGGATGCACAACAAATCCATCCATAGAATTTGAGGGGTGACGGGACGGACATGATGCCTCTGCTACGCGAGCAATTGACACCCCACGCAATTCAGTACATTTCATCGTTGCAAATGAAGACGCAAGAGCTTGATTATCTACCTTCGAAGGTATTAAGTAGGCGGAGTCTGCTGACTTGTGATTTGCGATGACACTTTGCAATGAAGCCTTTACAAATGTTAATTCCTCGAGTGAAATGACGTCCTCTGAATTTGAATGTCGGTGTCCAGTGACATCAATTTCGCCACCCTTGGCGAGTGTAACGTACAGCGAACAGTTGACAACATCCAATTTGCAAGGTCGGACAAATACGATCGATGCAAGGGACACAAGCCCTTCTACGATTGTTGACATTTCGGGAATCACCGAGAGGGAAGCTTCCATTGCCGCCGCACCAGGAAGTATTGGCGAACCATTCACACAATGGTCTCGCATGAAGCTGAGTGCCACATTTTCAAATTTGCATTCAGATGAAATCATGCCCTCTGTTGAATTTGCAACCACACCACCGTTGCTGAAAAAATTTGCTCGAGGTGCACACCACAAGCGACGCATACTCGAAGTAACAAGAGCACCGTTCTGACATTGATAAGCTGAATCAAATTTGACACAAATTACGCAGTGCGCATTAACGCCACTCATGCCAAATGAAGCTGTCGACGCAATGTAGGACAGGTAAAATTGCGATTCTTCAAGTTCACAGCAAGCTACTCCTAGAGGCGTACATGCCGATCGTGGTGCAGCGAAGGTCATCTTGTTCAAAGAATTTAAGGATTCCAAAGTTGCTTCCACATGAGGATTCATTTTTCGACAATGACGGATTGAAGAAGCTGTCAGAGAACTGGCAGACACAATGGCAAATAGCAAGCCAGAAACGCCGGCAGCACCTTCTGTATGTCCCAAGAACGATTTACTCGCGCCAAGGACAACGGAGACACTGTCGTGTAGAACGCCCCCTGCGGAGCCAATCTCGATCGGATCGCCAAGAGATGTTCCAGTGCCATGCATTGAGAGATATCGCACGTCAACTGGTGTGATGTGCGCATCTGTAAGAGCTTCAAGCATAAGCCCTTGTTGCGATGGGCCGAATGGAGCTGTGAATGTGGACGACCGTCCATCTTGATTCACAGCTGTGCCCGCGAGATAAACTGCGCTGGATGCTGCACTCGAGCAAGACTTTGAATCAGCAGGCTGCAGATGCAGTGCAGCATAACCTTCTCCTCGTCCATACCCGTCTGCACTTGAGTCTAAGGTCTTGCATCGCCCGTCTGATGATAATGCCTTGAGATTGTCAAGTATACTAAATGTGTCAGCCAATAACATACATTGCAAGCCAGCAGTATGTGCGTCGATTGCTTCACCGAGCGCAGTGGTGCGCGCTGCTAATCGTGTTGCTACTAGCGAAGAGGAACACGCAGTGTCAACTATTGCGCTCGGTCCGACAAGGCCAAAGACAAAGGATGGACGACCAAGTAGAAAACTCAGACCGTTTCCAGTACCAACATATGCATTTCTTGGAATGTTTAGCGTGACTAAGAGATGCTGATATTCCGTCCACATCACGCCAAGATACACACCAGTCTTCCGGCCAAGGATGCATGTCAGCATCTCACGTGATGCATAGTTGTGTAGGAAAAGTTCCAGAACTTTACGTTGCTGGGGGTCCATGACTGTGGCTTCAGCATCAGACAGACGAAACAAACCAGCATCAAAAAAAGCGAGGTCGTCTATGAAGGTGGCAACGCGCGTTCCTGGTCTGTTCTCTCGATCAAAACGCTCCAATGGGATTGTTTCTTGAAACTCCACTCCTTGAGTAAGTCCTTTTCCGAGGGCATCCAATGTATCAATGCCTCGCGGGTACTCGCACGCTGTGGCGGTCACGTAAATTGAAGCGGGAGGATGATAAGGAGAATTTCGAAGTTCTGATACTGGTCGATCGAGCGATGAAGCTGCTCGCTTTTTCACATTGCTACTGGTGCCTTTCGAATCTAACGCACGTGCAGCAAGCAAATCTGCGATGAATCGTGATAGTGCACGGATCGTAGGATATTCAAACATGATTGTCGGGGAAAAATCAACGTGGAATTTCTCTGCAAGGCTCTGCCGAAGCTGTACAGCACCAAGTGAGTCAAGTCCTCTCTCCATCAATGGATCATCGGCATCGATACCCCCAGGAAAGTCGTCAAGTAACGCAATCGTCATTTCTGTGACTGCGGCGCGTATAACAAGTTCATCTGCAGCAGATGAGAATCCCTCGATGTCATCATGCAAAGTGTCCGGAGTGATATAGGTACTGCATGTGCCGTCGCATTGTCGGTCGCTTCCGTGTCTTCTGGACAAGACAGTCAGCGAAGCAGTAGAACTGTGCTTAGAGAAAGTGCTCCACTCGAATGGATTGATGGTGATTACGGGATCGAACAAAGCTGCATTTTCCATGGCTGCCAAGCAGCGAACGAGTCCACGCAAACCCATTTCGGGAGTCAAGGAGGACACACCAAGACGCTTCAAGCGTTTTAGAGTACCACTGTCAGCAGTCGCCATTCCTCCGATGCAACGCCACGCACCCCACTGCACAGACATGAAAGGCATGCCGGAAGATCGTTCGGTTGTAGCTATGGCATCTAGAGTGACATTCGCTGCGCAGTAGTTGGCTTGCCCTACCGAGCCTAAGAGCGCAGCTATGGATGAGAAGAGTATTGAAGAAGATGCTGGAAACATAGCATGAGCCTTACGTAGACGCGTAATGCCATGTATTTTTGGTGCCATGACAGCCGCGACTGTCCCCACAGTTTGACGGCCGATCAAAGCGTCTCGAAGCACACCACCAGCGTGCAATGTCTCGACAGTTGGAGCAGCTGATTGAAACCGAGAGCTTCGAGAACTATTCCCGTCGTTTGTGGACTCAGAGTTAATCACATTCCAAGCGACCTGCGCTTCATCTGCTGATGAAGCATTACATTTTGCGACTATCAAAATACTTCGCTCGTGCCCTGCCATTTGGCGGAGATTCGCAAGTCGAGATCGACCGGTTCGTCCGAGAATGGCGACATTATAAATACCAGAGCGAAGACGCGCAGTAGACACAAGCGTGCCAATTGCACCAAGACCACCAGAGATCACAGAGACAGTAGGCCTTCTGACATGATGATGATCATTATCATCGTTCTGTATTTTCTGTAAGTATGCGTGCTCGAGCTGTGGTGTTAAATCAATACCATCAATAATAGTCCCTTTCGAGGTACCGCGAAAATCATTGATCGCGTCGATCTCTTGTGTGGCAGCAGCGACAATTGCTCGGGCTCCATCGCTCGCATATTCGTAGGAGCGCACAACAATTGAGTCAATCGGGTTTTCTTTGCAGAAATATTCAACAATGTAAGCTCGGATATCTCCTTGAGTCAGTGACATGGCAGATGAGCTGAGACGAGTAGCACTATTCTTGTTAGTTCTTGTTACATCGGCTTGCAATGCTGTCGGATGTTTGTTTGTGCAGGCAACACATGAAGCGTTCCAAATTAAGTGATATGTCAATGGATTTGTCCAATTTACGGCATACCCGTTCACGGGCGACTTTTCGTGAGGCAGCATGCCGTCTCTTCGTGTTAGTTTCATGTTTAGTCCGTTGAGCATCATAGAGCTTGATTCGATCGCAACATGGTCACTGACAGTTTGATTTGGTGCATTGTTTCGCATGCGAGACACTCCACATCCGTCCTTTTGATTCGGAGTTGAGTGCTGGAGCACTTCGAACTTCTGTGAGGGGACAACATACGCCTCTATGCTTGCAGGAACACGAACTCCACCAAATGAATTCACATTGGCAGGAAGCGCACCCGAAAGCTGCATGATGGCGTCAATTATCGCAGGTGGCATTGTGCGATGTTCGATTCTGCTGCTGTTTGCGTTTGAACGTTTGATGCGCCCGAGAGTAACACGAATTGCTTCGCTCTCCTGTTGGTAACAACTAGTCCGACGGACTGGTAAATCATCACATTGAATATTGATCGTGGAATGTAACAATACAAACGTTATTAGATGGGTCATTTCACGTCCCACCATGTCCGACATGATACGCACTGCCCCTGTAGACAGGTCCACACGAACAGCACCTGAAACGCCATTTCCTAGGATGAGAGGGCTCGGGATTGTGATGGCATTCACACCAGCAACTGCAAGCGAGATTAAGGCAGTTGAAGCAGCTGAGGAAGCAATCTCGAGAAATCCTGCAGCTGGAAATAATGGACGCCCACTTACTCGATGATCGAGAAGATGGGTATCGTTTGGACTATGATCAAAGTGTGTTTCCATGCGTGCGATTGTGGAGGAAAGTTCCAGCGAGACATCTGCTAGAGATGAGGAACAAACATCACATGAACTCCAATGTCGCTTTCGATCCCAAGTCGAGACTGTTGAGATATTTCTACAGGTTTCGTCTCCACCAACTGCACTAACGACTACATGCACGTTTGTACCTTGAAACGCAAACGCGCTGATGCCTGTATAAGACGAGTATCGCGGTGTAAGTGTCGCTCGAGGTGCGCCTAACAACTCCAGTGTGCGAGAAGTGACAAAAACATGGTAGCTGACTCGCCGAAGGTGATAATTTCCCTTGAGCCTTATCGAAAGAGATGCATCAATTGTTTCTAGAACGCCAAGAGCGCCTGACGCAGGCTCTGCGTGGCCAGTCCGAGACTTGGCTGCCAAAAGGAACATAGGCAACGCCTTCGTCGAGTCTGTGATTGCTTTCTTTAATGATGCAGTGATAGCACCAACCTCAATGGGGTCACCCAGAGGTGTTCCCGTTCCGTGCATTTGCAATTTGCCTACTTGATCGAATGATGTTGTCGCGTCAAGAAGCGCTACTTGGATAGCACGCTGCTGGGACTGTCCGTTTGGAGCAGTTATAGAGCTGGAGCGTCCATCTTGATTTACTGCAGATCCACATAAATGCACCACTCTGCGAGTAGCCACTAAACCTTCCGTATTGTTTGTCGAGGCTATTGCAAATGTGACACACGCCTCCGATCGCACATACCCATCAGCGGAAGAATCCAACGTCTTGCACCGACCATCAGATGCTAGCATACTGGCGACGGCAAACATTCCAGTGGTCGTAGGAATCAATGTAACGTTTGATCCAGCACAGACAGCACGAGAAAGACAATCATTTGGATGGACAACTAAATTGGCAGCAAGATGAAATGCTACAAGTGCAGATGAACAAGCAGTATCAGCAACAAAACTTGCACCACCCCACCCAAATGTGTATGATAAGCGACCACATGCTACACTCATGAACGCACCGATTGCTGTGAAAGCCGTCGTTTCAGAGTTCTTCGCGCATATTTGAGCGTACTCATTACCCGAAATTCCGACCGCTACACCTGTTGTGATGGCGTCTGAAAGATTTGAGACAAACTCAGGCTCTTGCTTCGTAGTTTCGAACGCAAGCTCAAGAAGCTTGCGGTGTTGCGGATCCATATATGCGGCCTCGACATCTGCGATGCGAAAAGTGTCAGTGTCAAAGTCGGCAACATCAATCAGGAAGGCACCAAATCGTGATGAGGTTGGGGTGTAGTCATCAAGCTTCCAGCGCTGATATGGGGTCGATGAGATGAAATCATGTAGGCCTGTCGCAGGAAGTGCTGCAGTGACGCTCCCTACAGTTGTGAGCTTCATTTTCCTGAACATCTGATGCTCAGGGCGACTATCAAATTTACTCAATGGGACCTCGCCTTGTTCGTCGGTTGCCTCCGTATTTATATAATGAGCAAGATGAGCGGCAAGCTCCGTGATCGTCGGAAAGTCGAACGCAACAGTGGCTGGAATGGCGTCAATTGCACCTTGAGGACCAAGTGCATGGGTCACTGCAGGGAGCCCTGTGAGATGGTCCCGAAGCTCAACCATACCAATCGAGTCGACACCGGCATCAAGGAGAGGTTCATCCATGCCAATGGTACGCCCAACAATGTCACGAACCGCGTCTGCGACGTCTGTGACGAGATCGTTGACCGTGTACGCAAAATTTCCAGAAAAACATTTTGGATTGGTTGCAGCATCACCAGATACTTCATGCAGTTGAAGTGTCATATTCCTCGACTGCTGCTGAATACAAGGGGAGAACAGGTCCTCAAAGAAGTTCAGTCCGTGCTTTGCGCAAACCGAAAGACGGTCCCAATCAAATGCATTAACGCAAAGCGTACGTGCCCCATCAAGTGTTGGGAGAATCGCCGCAAATGCAGCAATACCAGCCTCCGGGGCAAGCACACCGATACCATTATGCTTCAGTCTCGCCAAGGTCCCTTCCGATTCAGAAGCCATTCCTCCGATTCCTTTCCATGCCCCCCACTGGACGCTTGTTACAACTCCTCCTGTGCCCGAGCAGGACACATCGCGTGACCATGCATCCAGCCACGTGTTTGCCGCACAATAGTTAGCCTGTCCAACAGAGCCTAGGAGAGAAGCAACCGACGAAAAGAGCATCGTGCGTGTGATCGCTTGGGAAATACTTCGTGTGATCACTCGGCAGAGACCATCAACTTTAGGCGCAGTTGATGCAGACACTGAGCCTCGATTTTGATTGGCAGCAGCAGCATCTCTAAGGATGCCACCCGCGTGTAAGAGCATGGACAGATCCCTACTCTCGCTGATCAAATTGCATTTATCATCTAAGCCGAAATCAGCATCCTCACTTCGTGCGATGTCAACACAGACCAGACAAGTTAAACTGGAAGAGAAACGCATGGATGCTTCAAAACTTTGTGTTCGTCCTGATCGTCCTGCAAGGACCAATTTCCTTACATATCCACGATATACGCACCAAGCGCTCGTCAGCTGTCCAAGAGCTCCCATGCCACCCGTGACAAACGCAGACAAACGTACTCGAGCGGATTCAACATTTGGCACAGATTTCCGGCAGGATAATCCTGACAAAGTAATCATTTTCGAATTTGTCATTTGAGCATGCAACGTGCTACAGAAGTGATCTTCTGACGCACATTGAAATTCATGTAGTCCTCGTTGCCGACAGATTATAAGTCTGCCGATCTGAGCTGCGCCTCCCAATACAGCGCCTCCGAAAAACGTATGATCAGTGGCCTCACAAAATCTATTCCTTGAAAAGTCCATGGGATCTGTGTCACATGCAGAAATACAACAATGATGTTTGGTTGAAGGAATCTCTTCTGCAACGGCATGCATGACACCACGCACCACGCTTTTATTAAAGTCACCGTGTATTGGAGTGATTTGTACCTTTTCTGTGAGCTTAAGTATGTTCGACAGCTCGAGACTAGCAGATGCGAGACGACAGGCTGCATTACCGAGATAAAAAAATTCCCAGGTGATTGGGTGTGTAGCACGCCCAAAACGTGCCGAGGAATATATGTCAGTCACTTCATTCG
>PAAT01000111.1 GCA_002698965.1 Rhodopirellula sp.
TTACATCCTCGCGGGCTGCTGATGCTTCCACCGAGAGCTGGCCCATTAACTGCTTCGCCAGTATGGCTTCTTGACGTAAGCTTTTGAGCCCCTTTTCCAGCTCTGGCCCCCATTCGATAGCTAAAAGTTGCGGCTGATCGCCGCGCAGGGAGCTATTAATGATTTCCCCCACATTTTCTTGCTGGTCCAAGATGTCATTTTGTAGAATCTGCATCTCCTCATCGATGAGATTGAATTGCTCTAATTCTTGTCCATCGATAACAATATCAATATCTGGGGGAAGTCCCAGCTCATTGGTAAAGCCATCCAATCGGCCGTCATAGTCTGCTTCTTGGTCAATGAGCTGAGTGATTTCCCTGTAGAACTGTGATTTGGTCGTTTGCACATTGTTAAAGTCTATAAATCCAGCCTCGAAGAAAGATTCAAAAAGTTTTAGCGAACCTTTTAGAGCGACAATATTGGCTCGCTTATTGATGAGCGCTTTTTGAGACTGAAGAAGCCCCAGATAGCCTCCAGCGAATGTACTTCCTCCTCCTCCTCCACGAGATCCTCCGAGACCTCCAAAGCCACCGCTTCCCACGCCAGTAAAGCCGGAAAGACCAGAACCTCCAAACAGACCTCCGATACGTGAAACTCCCGCGGCTCCCTGACCGGTGGTAATATCCATGTAGAATCCTTTGCGATATCGCTGATAGCTCCTGACTTGATAAAGGAGTTGACGCTCAGATCTGGTTAACCGTTCCAGAACCCGATCTTTTCCTCCCTGTCGAAGCAAAGGCTGAATGATATTCACATCGAGTAACGTATTTGTTCCGAAGGAATCTGAACCACTTAATTGCCACATCAGACTGTTGGCAAAATTGACTAGTGCAGTTGCACCAGAGGCATATCTTTGCCGCATTCTGATGCCGCGAGTTTGCAGACTTAAATCGGTTGCCGGGCTTCCCGTCAAAGCCGATCCTCGGGATCTATAGTCGCCGCCGTAGCCACCATAGAATTGGGTATCAAAGTCAAATCGCTCCGCGCTAACATCAAGGGCAGAGAGATACATTTGCTCCAGCTGACCCTGATAGCTTGGAGAGTGTAATAACGCCAACTCAAAAGCTTTCTTGCTATCTAGATATAATTTTCCATCTTCTGCGAGGGGAAGATGTTTGCGCCATTCAGAATTTTCAAATGATTCCAGATCGCCATTTTTCCCCCAATCATCGTAGCCTTTCATTCCATCAACTTCTTCCATGAAGACCGCAGAAGCCGGGTCGTCGGGTGGCATCGGAGGATTGTCCGGATCATAGTTCATGTACATCCGGCTTTTTGGATCAATATTGATTGAGAAATTGCTCATATTCCAGCGTTCGTCACTCCCTTTTTCTTTGAGAATAAAGAGAGCCTCATGGTCAGCTTGTTTTCGATAGAACGAACGGCTACAACCCGTTAAATTTACGAGTAACAGCGTCAGAACAGCAGAGCATAGAGTCAATGACTTCGGAATTGATTGATATCTGGAGTAAGAATTCACTTGTCCTGCCTTTTGAGGAATTCAAATTTGTCTTGGGTGGTAGAGCAGTACCGCCTTAGCTCGTTAAAAGGTGGTTTTTGCCCAGGACGGAGAATCTTTGTTTGTTAAGACAGGTAAGCTGAGCTGTTTGATCTGCCTAAGTAGACTCTACGGCCATGCGGTACCAATCGCCCGCAGTTAGCGAATACTTGAAAAATTCTCTTGGAATTGAAGTTCAATTCGTTGCATTGCGAAACTGAAAGACAGGATCAGAGCTATGAACAGTGAAAGATGCTTGAAAAACAGTGCAAAATGAAAAAACTTGCTTTTCCAAATCAATCGCCATAGGATCGAATAGTGGAGTTTTGAAGGCCCGAGATCGGGGTGTCAATTCAGTGATTGACTGAGGCGAGGTGTCGGCGGGCGAAAAATAGAGTTAAAAACTAGCGGATTTACTGAGAAGACCATCAAAAAGGTGGTAAATGCTCGACCCCTGAATTGTCGATAGTAGAGGATGAGTGCAGATGTTCGTTGTATAACAACAGCATCACGATTCCCCGCTTCTATATATAGAAGCGGGATAAGTCTCCGAAAGAGAGTCCAGGACAGGATAAACCATGTCAACAGTAGAGATGATATTCATCGGATACGGTTTAGTATTCACTATAATGCTATTCCTTTCGATCAAGCAATGGCGCTGGTTCCATATCTTGATGGCCAACCTGCTTTTGATCTCTACGTTGCTTTTAACCCAGATAACCTCCTATGTATTCGAGTTCAGAAGCTCTGAGGCCAAGCGATACGAGGAACTAGTAGTCAAGCGAGACGGCCTGCAGGCTGAGGTAACAAACATATTACACTCGCTGGATGATACGAGTGCACGCACTGGCGAAGAGTCTTTAATTTCCTTGCGTAATCAGCTTGAACGCGCATTAGAAGGGCGGGGTAAAGTCTGGGAAGGTTTGGCGTTAGGTGACGTCCAGGGAGTACCCACAATTGTTGGGACAACGGCAACGCTTACGCTTCCAGATGACAAACATGGTATTCAGGCCGGTTCGCGAATGTTCCTATTTGGCGAACGAGAGGTAGTGACTCAGGATGCTCCAGTGGCACCTCAGAATGACCCTAATGCTGAGCCACCGGGTGCCCCCGGCGGTCCTCCGGCAGTTGCCCCTGCTGAGCAAACAACAATAAAAGTCCCAGCGATCTACTTCGGTGAATACGATGTCGAAACCGTTAATGGTGCAGCGATTAGTTTGAAATGTGCTTTTGCACCACGTGTTTTCAACCCGGCTTTAATGGTCAATGGTGCGACCGTGGCAATGTATGAAACGATGCCGGCGGACTCACATTTTAAGTTTGCAACACGAGAGAATGACAAATACGAACAGCTTGCTCAGAGCGGGATGGATAATGCGGCACCGCTTTTTGGTCAGATGGATGCGCAGCATATTAACGGTATTTTTGAAACAGCCGTCGTGCCGCTAATTCAAAATCAACATACGATTCCAAATGCGAATGAGATCCTTGCCAAGAATCAGATTCGGCTTGGCGTGCTTGGCAACAAACTTGTTGAGCAATTTGTGGCCGATGGCGGTCCTTTAAACGGACGAGAAGTTGATCCAAAGAACATTTGGTACAAAATTCAATTCACCCAGAACACAACCTTGTCGCAAAAGGTTAATGGAGATGACGCTCAGGCAGCGTTAACAGAAGCGGGAGTGTTTCAGTCAGGTGAGGCAATTGTACCAATGTTTTATCATAGCACTCCCAGTACGGTGGATTTTAACGATGGCGTGACGACGATTACTTCCGGTAGAAAAACAGACTCGATTGTCTTTGAGGAAGAGGATATCGCCTATATCCCAGCGGCAGAAAAGATTGTTCAGGAAAACCGCATTGTTCCCGTAGAAGTATTGGTATCAGGGGCTGAAGGTGTGGATCCGGTCGCTCGCAAGATCCTCGAGTATTTTGTTCGCCCTCTTCATGATTACAACCACATCTTTCACAGTTACGAAGCCCGGTTGCAAACCCTTGCTTATAGTGACGATAATGCTCGCCATGATATTGTGGCTACGACGGCAGCTCGTAATGATGCTAGCGTACAAATCGAATATCGTAAGCAGGAAAAGAAAGAGCTGGAGCTTGATTTGGAACTGCATCGACGCGATGAGTATGAAGCCGAACTCTATTCGGCAGCCCTGCTGGCGGAAGTTGAAAAGATGACGGCCTCATTAGCAGAGCTATTTGAACGTAATCAGACATTGGCTCAGACATTGGCGGAACGTCAGGCTCAGCTTGAGGAAGCTATTAATGCGCGGACGCAGGATGCTGAAAACGCAACCGGTAATTCAGAAGAATAAGATTGTCTTCAGGTCGCCCTTTACCCGCTCTTGGGTAAAATAGATTGTTATGGGAATTTACGATCGCGACTATTATCAGCAAGAAGAGATGCCTCAACGCGCACGAGCAGCGCGCCAGTTGCGTAATACCTCCGTAACTAACAAGCTATTGATCGCCAACATCGTCGTTCATCTTGTTTGCTGGATTCTTTCGGATGTATGGACGAAGCAGGTGGTGTACGATGCTTTGGCGATCGGGAATAACTTTTTCGAACGTCCATGGGAAATATGGCGCCCGATTTCGTATGGCTTTATGCATGCTCCCTTTTGGGAGGGCAGTTGGCACATCATCATGAATGGATTCGGTCTTTGGATGTTTGGTCGATTCATTGAGCAGCGATATGGAAGCAATGAATTCCTGCGATTTTATTTGCTAGCGATTATTGTCAGCGGGTTTGTTTTTGTCGTCACCACTCTTGGTGACGCACCAGTTCAGGCAGTGGGAGCATCCGGGGCAGTTGTTGCGATCGTAATTCTATTTTGTTTTCTTTACCCCCACGAAAAACTACTTATTTACGGTATTTTTCCAGTCCCAGCCTGGGTGGTGGGAATCTTATATGTAGGATTTGATATATATACGGCAATCAACCAGGCTAATGGCGTGGATTCTCATATAGCCTGGCAGGCTCATCTGGGTGGGGCCGCCTTTGCGGCTGCCTATTATCTGCTGAAGTGGGATTTTGCATTTCTTAGCAGATGGTTTTCAACTCGCAGGCCGAAGCTTACGGTCTATCGGCAAGATGTTAATAGTAGGGCTGTTAAGGATGAGGCAAGTGTTGAGAACCAATTGATCGTTCAGGGTGAAGAAATACTAAAACAGTTACACGAGAAGGGCGAGTCAAGTTTGAGTTCGCGTCAGCTTAAAACGCTCGAGCGTTATAGCGAATTGCTCCAACAACGCCGGGGGCGAGAAGATGATCAGTACCGATTCTAGTAGTTCGGTTATTTCTCGAAGGCAAATGCTTGCTTCTGTAGGTGGCGGCGCTGGAATGTTAGCATTGCAGGCCATGATGTCCGAAGAGAGAGCACAGGCCACTGAGCCAGATCTTTATGCTCCGCGCGAACCACACTATCCATCGCGAGCCTCCCGAGTGATTTGGCTGTTTATGCATGGCGGTCCNAGTCACGTNGANCTNTTCGATTTTAAGCCGGATTTGNTNAANTATGCNGGTAAGCCAGTTCCNGANTCNTTTGGNAATGTTATGACNCGGCGTAACGTNGCAAAAAACCCNNTGTTNGGGCCGATTAAACCATTTCGCAAACGNGCTGAATCCGGGCTGGAGATTAGTGAGTTCCTGCCTCATATCGCNGAGCATGCTGATCGACTTTGNGTTATCCGATCGATGCATGGNGATAGTGTGAATCACCCGCAATCGGTTTACCAGATGAATACNGGNAACATTTTGATGGGACATCCAAGTGTTGGCAGTTGGATCGCTTATGGGCTGGGAACATTAAACAGGGANATGCCGGCATTTGTGGTNTTNCCAGACCCGGGTGGCGGGCTTAANGGTGGGCCTCCAGCCTGGGGAAGTGGTTATTTACCNGCCAGTTATCAGGGGATGACGATGAGACCGGGGGAAGCTCCTATTCTNAANCTTGCTCCACAGCCNGGTATTTCACAGAAGCGTCAAGGCGAAGCGTTCGCATTTTTGCNGGANATGAATGGTCGTTTTGTCGANCGCATTGGTGANGATGATGAACTACAGGCCCGGATCGCNGCTTATGAGTTGGCATTTCGAATGCAGGCAGCCGCACCCGCATTAGTNGACATTTCNCAGGAGACGGCAGCAACGCATCGGTTGTACGGGCTGGAAAACAAAGAGACGGCTGAGTTTGGGCGTCGTTGTTTGNTNGCCCGCCGGATGATTGAACAAGGCGTTCGATTTGTACAGGTTCATTCCGGAAACACNCTTGGATGGGATGCNCATAANGATGTATTAAGTAATCACACNGAGTATTGCGGTAAGACGGACTTGCCAGTAGCAGGGTTNNTAACCGACTTAGCACANCGAGGNCTNCTTGATGACACNNTNGTNATTTGGTGTGGTGAGTTTGGGCGTATGCCTATGAGNGAACAGGGTAAAGGNCGAGATCATAATCCCTGGGGATANTGTAGTTGGTTGGCCGGTGCNGGNATTGAGGGTGGCCGTGCGATTGGAGCAACNGANCCGATTGGATTGCGAGCAGNAGAAGACAAGGTTCATGTGCGAGATTTTCANGCCACGTTGCTGCATCTGATGGGNATTGATCACATGGAACTGTCGTACTTCCANAATGGACTCGAGGAGCGTTTAACCGGNCCACAGGAAGCGCATGTTGTGGAGGCGGTNTAATGCGGTTCTGGNTNTGTTCTCTACTACTACTCTTATGTGCTACGCCGGCAGATAGTCAGGACTATCTGGAATTACCGATTTTGGCAGAAGATCGGGAGCATTGGTCATTCCNGCCTATCGTACGCCCAGATCTTCCGGANGTNCAGAACGATGCATGGTCGAANAATCCNATCGATATGTTTATTNTTGCNAAGTTGAGTAAAGCNCATTTANGCCCNATGCCAGCAGCAAGTCACANCGCATTAGTCAGGCGACTTTATCTGGATTTAACAGGGCTTGCTCCTANNTATGACGAGGTCATTGCGGANAGGCATTACGAGCAGNTGGTNGATGAATTGCTAAATTCNCCTCGCTTTGGTGAACGGCAGGCTCAGCACTGGTTAGATCTGGCTCGGTTNGCAGAGACAGANGGNTTTGAACACGATCAGATACGAACGGAGGCGTGGCGATACAGGGACTGGGTGATTGANGCNTTCAATCGCAATATCCCCTATGACGAATTTATTCGCCANCAGCTAGCNGCNGATGAGCTTGATGAANCAAAAGACAGCGTTGCTACGATGTTTTGTTTGTCAGGACCGGACATGCCGGANATCAATTCCCAGAACGANAGATCACACTCGCTTTTGAATGAGATGACGAGTACGGTGGGTGCAGTCTTTATGGGGTTGCAGGTTGGGTGTGCGCAGTGTCATGACCATAAGTTTGATCCGATTAGCCAGGCGGACTTCTACCGTCTGCGAGCCATGTTTCAGCCAGCCGTGCATGTCATTAAGAACAAGAGTGTCGGAGTTNTGCGAGAACAGGGGGAACCGCCCGAAGCTCGCCTGATGATTCGNGGTGATTTTGATAAGCCGGGAATGNAACTTGAACCGGGGGTGCTCCGAGTCGTTTCNGGCAAACAGCCGATNCTCATCGAGACAACGAAAGCTGGAACGACGGGTCGCCGCCTGGCTTTGGCTAATTGGCTTACCGCCAAAGATCATCCACTCACGGCCCGCGTCATAGTGAATCGGATTTGGCAACAACATTTTGGNACNGGATTGGTTTCGACACATAGTGATTTCGGGATCATGGGGACATCGCCATCCCATCCGGCGTTACTCGATTGGCTCGCAGCAGAGTTGCAATTGCAAGATTGGGATTTGAAAGTCATCCATCGNTTGATTGTGACGAGTGCAACTTATATGCAGGCGAGTGCGGGCGGAGAGGTCTTTCATCAGAACAAGAAAGCNGATCCNGATAATATTTTGTTGAGNCGATTTCCTCGCCNGCGATTAGATGGAGAAGCAATTCGNGATTTAATGCTGGTNGCTGCTGGATTTNGTCAGNATGAAATGGGGGGNCCAGGAGTACGNCCTCCAATTCAGAAAGAAGTNTCTCAGACACTCTTGAAAAATCAATGGAATNTTTCANCCGANGAAGAGGANCATTATCGACGAAGTATTTATATTTTTGCTCGGCGGAATTTGCGGTATCCNATGTTCGAAGCATTTGATCGNCCGGATGCTAACGTGAGTTGTCCGAAACGACAGANGTCGACGACGGCNCCTCAGGCTTTGATTTTGTTTAATTCCAANTTGAGTATGGATTTGGCGCGCCGTATGGCGAGCGANATTCTGANGACTGTTCGAGAGGANGATGNATTTATACGCGAAGTATTNCGGCGTTGNTGGAGTCGTGAACCAGAACCTGAAACAATNAATGCCGCNCTCGCNTATTTTGNCNAAAGCCGTAANGATGCGCAAATCACTCCNCTTGAGGCATTAAATCAGGTAACGCCCATCCCATTGCCCGCCGATCTTTCTGTTCGGGAGGCCGCGGCTTACTCGGAATTTTGCCTGATTGCTTTCAATACCCTCGAATTCATCGTCATGCAGTAAAATCACTGTAAAGACTCGTGCTGCAGCGGATGTTCTTGCAGGCCTTGATGGTTTTAGCATCGGCGTGGCCCCAGAATCTTTTGTGAAACGTGATGAGGTGTGTTGGAAAGTCTTTTATAATCGAAATATGTTATTTGACTTTTATAATTGGCAACAAATCGTTTTGCGTATAATCTTGTTCACATTGCTTTTCACCAGCATTGCGAATACTTCTAATGCGCAAGAACCCTCTCTCGGCTTGAAGGCGTCACAAATTCTTAAGGCCAAGTGCGTGAAGTGTCACAGCAGTCAAAATCGTAAGGCCGATCTCGATTTGTCATCAGTTGACGCCATTTTAAAGGGCGGTGAATCCGGAGCAGTCATTGCTGTAAATTATGAGGACAGCCTTTTATGGGAGATGATCTCTAACGAGGTAATGCCTCCGGAAGATGAGCCCCAGCTTTCGGAGCAGGAACTCGAAATTCTAAAGAAGTGGCTTGAGGCATCAAAGTTTAAACCGATGTCGAAAGAGGGTACGTCGCAGTGGGAAGTATTGCCAGTGCTGCAACTGCGATGTGTGGTTTGTCATGGAAAACAGGTTGCTGAAGCGGGTCTCGATTTAAGGACACGGGAATCCATTCTTAAAGGGGGAAGCTCTGGCCCGGCCATTATCCCAGGTAATCCAACAGAGAGTTTGCTCTTAAAGAGAATCCATGCCGGCGAGATGCCTCCAAAACGACGGATTGTTGAGGCAAGTATCAAGGTCATCACATCGACAGAAATAAAGAAGCTTGAAAATTGGATTGCTCAAGGTGCCCCGAATGATATGCCGGCGATAGATTCACCTCGTGTCGGTTCGGATCCGTTGGTATCAGAAGACGATCGTGAGTTTTGGGCATTTAAGGTTCCGGTGAAATCCGCTTTACCGGAGCCTAATAAAGTGGGATGGAGCCAAAACAGCATTGATTCTTTTGTGTTATACGGCATCGAACAAGCTGGTTTGATGCCCTCACCATCGGCAAATAAAGAGACGTTGATTCGACGAGTGTATTTTGATCTTTTGGGTATTCCACCGACGATGGAGCAATTACAGCGATTTCTTGACGATGATTCACCGGCGGCTTATGAGCAATTGGTTGAACGTGTGCTGGCATCTCCCTATTACGGTGAGAGATGGGGAGGTTTATGGTTGGATTTGGCAGGTTATTCTGACAGCGAAGGTATTTCGGAAAGTGATCCGGTGCGACCATCGAACTATTTGTACCGTGACTATGTCATTCGAAGCTTTAACGCAGACAAACCCTATTCGAAGTTCCTCCAAGAACAATTAGCTGGTGATGACCTGGCCGATTATACGGATCCCAATCATGTGACTCAGCAGATGGAAGACAATTTGATTGCGACGGGGTTTTTGAGACAGCCTCCCGATGGAAGCTTTGCAAATATCACAGGTTTTGTACCGGATCGTAATCGATACATTGGGGCGGCGATTGAAGTTTATAGTTCAGCCGTTCTTGGACTTACTCTTAAGTGTGCCAAATGTCATAGCCACAAGTTTGACCCTATTCCGCAGCGGGATTATTACCGACTTTTAGCGATTTTCAAAGGTGCGCTTGACGAAAACGCATGGATGAGCCCCTTAAAAGCTCAGGGGGTTTCGGCACTTAAGCCGATGCGATTGCTGAGTGTTACAGAAACGGCAAAACGCAAGGCAATCGAAGCTAATAATCACCGGGTTGAAGCGGAATTAGTAGAAATACGCAAAGAGCTTTCGACGGTCGAAGTTGCTGCGATTAGCAGGCTTCAGGATGCCGCGATAAATGCCTTGCCGGAGCAAATTCGGATGGATGTTAGGTCCGCTTTAAATGAAGCGGAACAAAATCGCTCCAAAGTGCAGCAGTATTTAGTAGAGAAGTTTGAAAAGGAAATACGGTTCAATATTGAAAAAGCTCAGGAAGCCGATGCCGCATTTAAAGCAAAGCGAGAGCAGATTATCGCGAGGATTGCAGCAAAAACGAAGGAAAAACAGGAGGTCACTCCCATTCGAGCTCTATGGGATCGCGGTGATCCTTCTCCTACATATATTCTGACACGTGGTGATTACCTCAATCCATCACGGATGGTTAGTCCGGGCGTTCCTTCCGTTTTGATGGGCGCGCAACAAGAATTCACCGTGCGAAAGCCATTTGAAAATTCACCCAGTACGGGTCGGCGGCTTGCATTGGCAGAGTGGACTATTGATAAGTCTAACCCGCTTACGGCCCGAGTGATGGTAAACCGTATTTGGAAGCATCACTTTCAGCATGGAATGGTAAAGACGCTTGATAATTTTGGCCTGGCTGGCGCAAAACCTTCTCACCCGGAATTGCTTGATTGGCTGGCAGTTGAATTTATGGATAGCGGCTGGAGTATGAAGCACATGCATCGATTAATTATGACCAGTTCAACTTATCAGCAATCTTCATCGGTATCTGAACAGCACGAATTGCGAGATCCAGAGAACAGATGGCTAAGTCGTATGCCCATGCGCCGAATGGATGCTGAAATGTTGAGAGATTCCCTCATAACACTGGCCGGAGTCCGCTGGGACAAACAGTTTGGCCCGGGAGATCTCGCCGTATCCAGAGAAGACGGTCTGATTACCACCTTGCCGGTTAATAATGATGTCTGGCGGCGTAGTGTTTATGTATTACATCGACGAACCCTAATGCCTACGTTGTTGACCTCGTTTGATAGGCCTCGTATGAGTCCGAATTGTATTGAGCGAACGGAATCTACCGTAGCACCGCAGGCGTTGCATTTGCTGAACAATAAACAGGTGAATTTATGGGCAGGGCAGTTTGCCAGGCAAATTATTCAGGAGGCTGGAAACGCTCGAGAGGAGCAAATTCGTCTATCTTACCTGAAAGCTTTGAGTCGGCAGCCTGATGACCAGGAGCTTCAATTAACACTTGAATACATGGAAAAAATATCGGACGCGGCTGAACAGGAAACGCCACCCGAGGAGCTTTATCTTCAGGTGCTGAGTAATGTCTGCCATGCTTTAATTAATTCAGCGGCTTTTATTTATATTGATTAGAGGATCATGGACCCATTTTTCAAAGACGATCGTCAGGTGATGGATCGACGGCGATGGCTCACCAGCACGGCAGCGGCGTTTCAGGCGGCTGTTCTGACGGATCTTTTTTCCAAAGATATCTTCGGGATGGAAACACCGCAGGTTAGATCCACCTTTGATTTGAAGCCGCAGCCTACACACCACGAACCCAAAGCAAAGAGTATCATTCATCTCTTTATGAATGGCGGTCCCAGCCAAATGGATCTATTTGATCCGAAACCGGAGCTTGATAAACGCCACGGCCAGCCCTATTTTAGTGAGTTGGCATCGGAGGTTGAAAACCCAACGGCGGCCGGTGCGTTGATGAAGTGCCCGTATAAGTTCTCGCAGCACGGTGAGTCAGGACAGTGGGTCTCGGATGCGTTGCCGCATACGGCTGAAATCGTGGATGAACTGGCAATTATCAAGTCAATGTACACGACAAACTTAACCCACGAACCGGCCTTGTTTAAAATTCATGGAGGGCAGGAACTGCCGGGGATGCCCTCGATTGGAGCGTGGGTTTCTTATGGATTAGGCACCGAGAATCAAAACCTACCTGCCTATGTAGTACTGGATGATCCGCTAGGTTTGCCGGTCAATCAATCTCAGAGTTGGCAATCAGGTTTTCTGCCTCCGGTTTATCAGGGGACTCGGTTTCGCAGTACCGGTGAGCCGGTCTTAAATTTGAGTCGCGACTTTGAACAAACCGATAAAGTGACGAGTCTTGAGCAGGAGTTGATTGCCGGGTTAGATAGGATTCACAAGAATAAACGACCAAGGCAATTGAGACTGGATGCCCGCATGGCCAGCTATGAATTGGCGGCTCGTATGCAACTGGAAGCTACAGACGCATTGGATCTCGCCAAAGAGACTCAAGAAACGCTCGACATGTACGGTATTGGTAAAGACACGACAGATTCCTACGGTCGTCGTTGTCTGTACGCTCGCCGATTAGTAGAACGAGGTGTTCGTTATGTACAGCTGTATATTAATTTTCAGATTTGGGATAATCATACGGGGCTAACGACCGGATGTAAGGGTGCTTGCGACCGAACAGATCGTCCAATTGCGGGATTGATTCGTGACCTGAAACAGCGTGGATTACTGGATTCAACATTGGTTGTTTGGGGAGGCGAGTTTGGTCGGTTGCCGATTGCTCAACTACCGGCCAACAAAGATACAGCCAACGCCGGGCGTGATCATAACAAAAATGCCATGATCACATGGATGGCTGGAGGTGGAGTCAAGTCGGGAGTTTCTATTGGTGCTACCGATGAGCTCGGATTTGCTGCCGTGGAAGATCGAATTTCAGTAGCGGACTGGCACGCTACCATTTTGCATCAACTTGGGTTGAACTATGAACATCTCTACTTCGAACGTAATGGCCTGAAAGATCGGCTCACCAGTGTCGAAGAAGCTCACCTTATCAAGTCAATCTTGAAATAACCTTTTGCTCCGCACAGGCATGCACTGACTTCAATTTGAGCTAATAACGTCTATTCGCCCGCCTTGGTTTCAGCATACAATAGAGGCACCGTTATTCGGAAACAAATGATAGGAGAATTCCACTATGCTTAAGCGAACGTTCATTGGTGTATTTGCAGTAATGGCAATGGCAACTGCCATGGCTGTATCTGCAGCGGACGCGCCGGCAGCATTAAACTTTAAAGCCAAAGACATTGATGGTAAAGAAGTTAATCTGTCTAAGTACAAAGGGCGTGTTGTACTCGTTGTAAATCTGGCAAGCCGCTGAGGTTTGACCCCTCAATACCTGCAGTTGCAGGGTCTGCACAAGAAATATAATGCTAAGGGTCTTTCTGTTGTGGGGTTCCCCTGCAACCAGTTTGGAAAGCAAGAGCCGGGTACAGAAGCACAGATCAAGGAATTCTGTACTTCGAATTATCAGGTTGAATTTGATTTGTATTCGAAAGTCGATGTAAACGGCGATACAGCTCACCCGTTTTATAAGCATATTACTAGCCAGGAAACAAAGCCCAAGGGTGCCGGGAAGGTTTCCTGGAACTTTGAAAAATTCCTCCTCGACCGAGAAGGAAATGTGATTGCTCGATTCGAACCGCGTACAAAACCAGACGCGCCGGAATTGATCAAATTGATTGAAGCCCACTTAGCGAAGTAACGCCGGCTCCATCAGTCCTACATAAAGCCGTGTGCCACATTTGGAGTGGCGGACGGCTTTTATTAATTATCATCCCCATCTATTGCCGTAGACTAACGTGAACGCAGAAATCTCCGCTATTATCAACCTGATCTCGCAACCCCCCTCGCATCAGCGATGGCCGGTGGCTGTCGAAACGTGGTTTAGCGGTTGTGAGCATCACGAACTGTCTGAACTTGTTGACGCGCTACTGCAGCAAGAGCCGCCTCTTCCCATGGATCCAGAGGAAGCGAATTGGGGGCGCTTATTCGAACATATGCTCCAGCGTCAACGTACCGATCTCGCCGCGGAATCTGGCATGGAAGAGCCTTCGGTAGAGAAATTGTGTGCCCTCTATGAATTTCTTGGTCCGGCAAGTCAGGTGCGGCACTTATTGCTGGCATTACTTGCTCAGCGTTCGAATCCATTGAGCATTGAAACGATGGTTTCAATGCTCATCGAAAGTCCGCCGATTGAAGTAAGCGGATTTGCGATTGCCTTAAGTCCGTTCTTGCAACGCGACACAAACTGGGACTTGTTGTTTCCAAGATTGTTTCAGGCACTGTCTCACCCCGTAGCAGCCTCAGCTATTCTCGATCTATCAAATTTCATTACGCGGCAAGGAAAAGTACCGCAGCATCCAGCCGTTAAATTAGTGGATCAATTAGAGCAATTACTTAAGGGAGTGGTAAATCAGCTGGCAAGTATCGAAGATGGCTCCATCACGAAGACGGCGATGCATCTTACCCCTGAAGAGATAGCTTCTCAGGTTAATGAAGGTATTGCGTTAGCCTCGGCTTTGTGTGACGCGATTGCCCTGATTGGGGATGCAGATAAAACAACAGCATTGTTTCAGGCAATGGACCTTGCTCATCGTCGGATACAGTCAGAAGCTGCCGCGGCACTTGTAAGGCTAGGCATTGAAGCGGGCTCCCAACGGTTAGGCGGCTTGGCTGAGGAACCAAGTGTTCGTTTGCGAGTTCTCGCCTACGCGGAAGAACTCGGCATTCTCAGTGAAATTCACAGCCAACACAAATCGTTACAAGCTCGAGCCGAAGGGGCGTTGGCACTCCATTTGGCAGAGCCTCATGTCATGGGGCTGCCACCTACTAAGTTGGAACTCCATGACCATTCACAAAGATACTGGCCCGGCTTTGAAGATGCTCAGCAATGCTTCCTATTTAAGTATGAGTATTCACTGGGTGGTGAGCCGTTTTGCAACATTGGTATAGGCGCTCCGGAAGTATTAAGTTCTGGTACCGATCTTACCGAGTTATCCGTGGACGATTTGTATGCATACTTTGCTGGAAAGATTGTTTCGCATACGGATATTTTTGAGATGCCTGCAGATGATCTTGATTCGCAAGCACAGGTGAAGACGACGAAATACCAACAGCTTTTACAGGAGGCTGGGTACGAAGAGGTGTCCGCGAGTACGTTTGGATTCTTCTTTGAATACCAGGCATTAGCCGGAACGGCCCGCAAAGGTGACCAATTTGGCGTCGTCGTTATTGATGATGCCGGCATCCTGTGGTTCCAGCATACGTCAAAGCAGCGCGCAATGACTGCCGACGACGCTTACTATGTTTACAAAGGTCGTAAGTTATTTGAATCCTTTGAGGCTCTAGCGGAATCAGTTGATGAATAGCGAAATACAGGAGCCGGTAAAAGCTATTTCTGACGCCAGATCTAGTTCGAAAAGTCCGCTGCGGATACTTGTAATGATGTTGGCTGTTTTGTTTGGTCTGCTCGTTTATCAGAACGTTCGGCCAACCGAATATGATGAATTTATAGGTCAGAAGTTTGATTACAGTGGTGTAAGTTACTCGGGTAAAGTTATCAACAGAGAAAGCCTTCAGGGATCTGTTGTTGTTGTAAATTTTTGGGCAACATATTGTCCGTTTTGCTTGGAAGATATTGAGCATTTAAAAGATCTTCAGCAAGCACTTCGTCATAATGATTTCAAGATTCTTGGCGTCAGTTCGGATACGCGGGAATTGTTGAACGACTTTTTCCAGGCGAGAGAGATGTTTCCATGGCCGTCGCTTTATGGAAGTGACGCCGTCAGTTTGGGGAAAACGTATAAAGTATCGACCATCCCTCGAGTTATGTTATTGGATCGTGAGGGAACAATTATTGCGGTTGCCAGAGGAATTGGTGATATAAAAAGCCAGGTGTTGGATCTGGTCTACAATGGTTGACATTCTCAGCAAACGGGTTTCCCGTTAGGCTATATGTAACACTGGATAAAAATTAAATTTGAGATGTGAATGAATAAGCCGAAAAAGCAAGAAGAAACAACGAGTGACGCGACGCAGTCGGAAATCGGCTTTGCGGATATGGACCTGACCGACGAGATGATGAAATCGCTGGAGCGGGCAGGTTATGAATTGCCCTCGCCAGTTCAGGCAGGGGTTATTCCATCTGCGTTAGATGGGCTGGATGTAATGGGACAAGCTCAGACTGGTACCGGGAAGACAGCAGCTTTCGCAATTCCAATTCTGGAACAGTTAGCACCCCGAGAAGAGATCTCGAGTGTTCAGGCGTTAGTTCTTGTACCTACTCGTGAGCTAGCAGTTCAAGTTCGTAATGAATTTGAAAAGCTCGCCTACTTCATGGATATCAAAACAGCGGCGATTTATGGAGGGCATTCAATTAAGAAGCAAATCGAGGAATTAAAGCGAGGCGTTCAGGTGGTGGTTGGTACGCCAGGACGCGTGCTTGATCATATTCGCCGTAAGACTCTGGATCTGCGTGAAACCTGGTGCGTTACTCTTGATGAAGCTGACCGCATGCTGGATATTGGTTTCCGTCCCGACATCGAACGGATCCTTAGCAGTATTTCTCGCAAAGATCGTCAGACATTACTACTGAGTGCAACGGTGCCGCCGGCGATCGAGCGGCTGGCCAAGCGATATATGCATGATCCAACCGTACTCGACTTTTCTAAAGATGCTGTATCGGGTGATAGCATTGAGCAGTATTATTTCTCAGTGGATAAAGCTAAGAAATTTGAGCTGCTCCAGCGACTCATTAATCGTGACGAACCTGAGCAGGCGATTATCTTTTGCCGCACGAGGCGTGGCACTGACAAGTTGGCTAAAAAATTGAAAGAATCGTTTCCGAACGTGGGCTGTATTCATGGAGATATGAACCAGCCGGTACGAGACCGTGTAATGAAGAAATTCCGTGACGAGCGACTTAAGGTTTTAGTTGCCACGGATGTTGTAGGTCGAGGAATCGATGTGAGTACCATTTCCCATATTATCAACTTTGATACACCGGAAGATTGCGATGATTACGTACACCGTATTGGTCGGACCGGGCGAATGGGGAAAGAAGGAGTTGCCTACACGTTTGTATCTGAAGACGATGGTGAGTTACTGACCCGTATTGAAGTTCGTATCAACCAACTGCTCGAACAGGTTTATATGGAAGGTATGGAATTGAAACGTGAAGTAAAACAGGATGTAAACCCTGAACGCTTGGCTGCCGTTGCAGCGATGCGTGGTCGGGGGCCGAAAAAGCATCGACGGAGATTATGAGATGAATCAACGGTTCCAATCATCTGAAAGCCTGCTTGGGCTGTTGGAATCGGGGATTTTTCTGACATTTCTGCTGCTGATAGTGGTAGTAGGTTGTGATTCGAAGGAAACGGCCGTTTCTGATTACCCATCGGGTGCTACCTCTTCACAGCAGGATCAAGACGTAATAGATCTTCCGCCCCCCCTCACCAACAATACAACACGGCCCCAGCAGTCTTCCGAGACTCAGCAAGCCATCATGTCGGGCGAACCTTCTACGACCCCCCCGGCAATGGAGCCGGAGGATCAAGTAAAAGTAGCCCCATTGCCCCTCCAATTTCAGGGGCCCGATGCTACAGCCAGAGAACTTAAGATTGATCCTGAGCGGCTCACGGCTAATGGAATTAGAACGCTCAGCGGCAAAAACCTTATTCTGCATACCGATATTCCATTAGATGAAGAACTTCGCCGTTGGCCGGTTGTTTTTGAAAAAGCAGTAGAACAGCTTTGCGAATATTTTGATGTTGATGTCGTCGAAGTTGATCGATGGCAGGTACGAGCTTGTGTTATTCAAGACATGAACAAATTTAAAAATGCGGGTTTATTGCCTCAAGCACTACCTGAATTCCAACATGGTTATGCACTAGGTGACCGCATTTTTCTTAAGGAACAACCAAGTCAATACTACCGCCGTCATTTGCTGATACATGAGGGAGTCCATTCCTTTATGCTCCATTTCTTCCAGGGAGCCGGCCCTCCATGGTACATGGAGGGTATGGCTGAGATGTTGGCGACCCATGAGTTGGTTGGGCAGCAAGTGCACCTTCGCAGTTTCCCGGCAGACAGGACAGCCGTCCCATTTTGGGGACGAGTGAAAATTATCAAAGACGATGTGGCAGTCCGTAAAGGGAAGATGATCGAAGAGGTGATGCAATATGGTAGTAATGCTCATCTCAACGTGGAAGCCTATGGATGGAGTTGGGCTGCGACAACTTTTCTGGACCGACACCCGGACTTTCAGACAACATTCCGTCGTCAGATTGAAAAAGCCGGTGATTCATCGCCGCAGTTTTCACTCGATTTGGTCGAAGCCTATGGTGATCAATGGTTGCGAGTCCGCCAGCAATGGCAGCTGTTTATCATGAACATGGAATATGGATATGATATTGTTCGGGAAGCGATTGACGATGTTGAAGTAAGGCCATACGCACAACTGCCCGAGGAGCAGACGATCCAAGTCCAAGCCGGTCGAGGCTGGCAGTCTACGGGGTTAGCGGTTACGAAAGGCATGAATATTCAGTTAACAGCCAGCGGGCGATTTATCATCCATCAGGAAAAAGATAAAGCAGGGCAGGACGTAGAAAAATGGGAATCGGAGCCAAGTGGAATCACCATTCAGTATTACAAAGGCAATCCACTTGGTAAGCTGTTGATCGCTGTCGACAATCTAAATCAGACAGGGCTCACTGGATTGGTATCTTATGCGGCAATAGGTGGTGGTGGAGAAATGGAGATTCCCTATGATGGTGTACTCTACCTGCGTGTAAATGACTCGCCTGCTGAGTTGCATGATAATCGCGGTGAGATCGAAGTTAAATTGTCGTTGATGGAGGGGAACTAAAGATTTGGGCTAGAACCCGATTGACGATTAGCGACTTGGATTTAACAATTTGATAAGGAAAAGGCCACGGCGGCCTCACGTGTTTGTAAGAGAAGGTTTGGTTCAACAACCCATGAGTATACTGAAGTCACAAGATCCATCTGTTTTTGCCTCCATTCAAGCCGAAGAAGTTCGTCAACGGACAGGGCTGGAGTTGATTGCAAGCGAAAATTATACCAGTCGTGCAGTGATGGAAGCTTGCGGCAGTGTCTTAACCAACAAATATGCCGAAGGTTACCCCGGTCGCCGTTACTATGGTGGTTGTGTGCACGTTGATACCGTCGAAACCATTGCGATAGATCGAGCAAAGGAGTTGTTTAACGCCGAGGCAGTCAATGTTCAGCCGCATTCGGGCTCGCAGGCAAATACGGCCGTTTATTTATCATGTTTAGAGCATGGAGATAAAGTTCTTGGACTAGATCTCGCTCATGGGGGGCACCTGACACATGGAATGCACCTAAATGTTTCCGGGATTTTGTACGATTTTGTCAGTTACGGCGTGGACCCGGAAACTCACAGACTGGATATGGATCAGGTTGCAAGTTTAGCGAAAGAACACAAGCCGAAGTTGATCGTTGCGGGTGCGAGTGCTTACCCCCGTGAAATACCTCACGAAAGGTTTGCTGAAATTGCAGAAGATGTCGGTGCAAAGCTCTTTGTCGACATGGCACACTACGCCGGTTTAGTAGCATCTGGGGTTCATCATAACCCTGTCGATTGTGCAGATTTTGTGACGACAACCACTCACAAAACCCTTCGTGGTCCTCGAGGTGGGATGGTGCTGTGTAAAGCAGAACACGCTAAAGGGATTAATCGCAGTGTGTTCCCCGGACTTCAGGGCGGGCCTTTGATGCACATCATTGCTGGCAAAGCTATTTGTTTTGGTGAAGCCCTAACCGATGATTTCAAAGTTTATGGTCAACAGGTGGTCGACAATGCGAAAGCTCTAGCCGAGGCGCTGATGTCAGCCGGGTTAACACTAGTAAGTGGTGGAACGGACAACCATCTGATGTTGGTAAATGTTTTTGAATCCTTGGGTATCGGAGGCCGGACCGCAGAAGAAATTCTGGATCAATGTAGCATTACCACGAACAAGAATATGTTGCCATTCGACGAGCGTAAGCCAAATGATCCATCAGGTGTTCGTATTGGAACACCCGCCATGACTAGTCGCGGTATGGGTGTAGATGAGATGGTGAAGGTCGGTAAGTGGATAGCTACAGCTTTAAAGAGTCCGGAGGATTCTGTTTTGCATCAAAGTATCAAAAATGAAGTGGCTGCGCTGTGCGAGCAATTCCCTGTTCCCGCCGATCAGTAACAAGTATTATGGTCCTTTCTTTGTCGGACATAATTAATATTTAGTACGATATAAGTGTTCCTCACTGGGTTCGAGTTGAGCTCGATGGGGATTTAAGAAACCCCACGCCTTTAGGCTAAAACTATGGCACAGACCAATCGAATTTTGATTGCAGACGATAATCAGGCGAATTGCGAACTCTTGGATGCTTATTTAGCAGATCTGGATTGCGAAGTCGATTTTGCTAGCGATGGCCAAGAGACGCTGGATAAAGTTCAGGCATTTAATCCAGACCTCATTTTACTAGACATCATGATGCCGAAGCTGAATGGCTTTGAAGTCTGCCAGCAGATAAAGTCGGATCCAGAACTCAAGGGTACGATGATCCTCATGGTGACTGCCCTGAACGAGCGTGGAGATATTGAACGTGCCGTTCAGGCTGGTACAGATGATTTCCTTTCGAAGCCCGTGAATCAAATTGAATTGGTCAAGCGAGTGGAGAACATGCTTAAGCTTAAGGGAGTGACGGACGAAGTTGAGAGACTGCGAAAATACATCGAAGAGATGGAACAGCGGCCTTAAGCTCGAAGCCTTCATGTTTTGAATAGACAAATCCAGATGACCCAAACTAACCATCGTCGAATCAATGATAGAGCAAAGATGAAACAGCAACTCTTCTCCTGCTGGTGTTGTTTGTTATTGACGGTTTGGAGTATATCGGTCGCAGCGGCTCAGGAGGAGTTTGAGGCTCAGCGAACGGTAATTTCGGCGTTGATCGAAAAACTGGGGAGCAGTGATTTTACGACCCGTGAACTTGCTCAGAGCAGATTAAGAGAATTGGGACTTGTTGCATTCGATCAATTGCACGAGGCGCAGACAGATAATGATATCGAAGTGGCGAAACGTGCCACTTATCTGATCCGCAGTTTGCAGGTGCAATGGTCTCTCCGAACAGACGCTCCGGAAGTACGGCGTTTGCTTGCAAAGTATGACGAGAAGAACCCCGCTGGACGCCGAAGTTTGATGGAACAGCTAGCTAGCTTGCCGGATAGCAAAGGGCTCGAGGCGTTGAGTCGGATGGTGCGATTTGAATCTGATGGACGACAATCCCGTTATGCTGCCTTGCAATTGATGAAGATGGCAGTGCCGGAAGCAACGGAGCAGGAAGAAGCTTTTGCGACTCGATTACAGGAATTACATGCACTTAGCTCCCGGACCGCGGCGCGCTGGATGGAGGCTTATTCAAAGAGCCTGCTAGATGCTGAAGATTCACTCCCGTTATGGGATCAGGTAACTCGTAAAGAAGAACAATTGTTAACAACCTTTCCCGGACGAACCAGTCGCGGATTGGTACGTGATTTGTTACGACGGCAATTTGGGTTGTTACGACAACTGGAACGGCAGGAAGAGGCGGCTGTCGTTGCTCGACGAAGCGTGAATCTACTCGACGGTTCGCGAGAGCAACTGATTGAAGCGATCGATTGGTTTGCTAGTGAAAAAAGCTGGAAGTTTGCCGAAGTGATTGCGGATCGATTTCCCGTTGAGTTCCAGGAATATCCGGAATTGATGTATCGTTTAGCGGAGGCATTTTTGGAGGGCGGTGATGAAGAAAGGGCAAACCAGCAAGCTGCCATCGCCCTTGCCATTAATCCCGAGGATCTGGATGCGCATCTTACGCTTGCTTCCTTTCTTGCGAGTCGCCAACATCATCGCTGGGCAATTGCTGAATACCAGCAGGGCATTCAACAGGCTCCGCTAGAGTCCGAGGTGGGCGTGCGTATGAGGATTCTGCTGGGTGAAATTTTTCATGATTTAAGGCAAGATGATGACGCGCGTTTAGTCTTTGAACCTGTCGTTGAAAATCGTGAAAATGATGATCTCAAGCAGTCAGTGATACGATTTTATTCGCGGATGGAATCGTTTGTATCTAGGTATTGGTATTTCCGAGCCTGTGATCATGCCAGTCGGCAACAGTGGGACAAGCAACGTGAATGTCTGGAAGCAGGATTTAACGAAGATTCGGATGATGGTGACATTCTTATTGCGATGTATCGTTTCAAGGAGTCGGATGAAGCCTTTCGGGCGAAGGCATTGGAAGCAATTCAAAGGTCGGTTACTTCTTACGAAGATCAGATCAAAGCGATTGAAGTGAAGATTAAGAACACATTGGATCGTCTAGAGAAGCAACGGTTACAGTGGGATTTAGCTCGGGCATTTAACCAATATGCCTGGCTTGTCTGTAATACAACTGGTGACTATCAAAAGGCAGTGGATTACAGTGTGAAGTCATTAGAGATCCGAAACTGGGAATCTGCGAGTTACCTTGATACTCTGGGGCACGCATATTTTGCTGCGAAAGACTTTGAGAATGCGGTCAAATATCAGCAGCAGGCTGTTGATAAAGACCCTGGAAGTGTAGGAATGCGTCGGCAGTTGAAAGTATTCCAAGATGCGTTGAATAAACAGCGGACCAATCAAGGTTAAGTTGACAACTTTCTAGTCGATGGAGTTAGCTTAGCGAAGCCCGGCCTTTTAAGTGAATTATCGTTTTGCCGTCTGGTTTAACTACCTACATCGAAGAGTCGAAGACACCGCTTTCCAATCTGGTGTTTTATATGCCGTGGCTCATCCTTTACGAACTTGGTCTGTGGCTGAGTGGTGACCCATATCGGAATCTCGCAGATACCTGGTTACGCAACCTATTGCAGTGGGCAGGCTTCAGCCAATATTTCCTGCTTCCCCTTTTGTCGTGTGCCATCCTGCTTGCTTGGCATCATATTTCTAAGCAGGAATGGAAGATTCATTGGCATTGTTTGCCAGGAATGTTTTTAGAGTGCATAGCCTATACAGCGTTATTGATTTGTGTTTTTCGTATGCAGCATGTGTTGATTAGTGTGGTTGATCAACTTTCTGATAGCCCGACGGCGGTAATATGGGATAAAGAAGTAGGATGGTCCTCGAATGTACACTTGTTGCTGATGTTGATAGGAGCTGGGATTTATGAGGAGCTTTTTTTCCGGTTGCTGTTGTTGCCCGTAATGGTGTGGGCTTTATTACGGATCGAATTGAAGGACTGGCTTGCTTATACGCTGGGTGTTGTGCTGGTAAGCCTGGTGTTTTCGGCCGCTCATTCGATTGGGGCTGATCAGAATTGGTTTACGTTTGCGTTTCGGTTTTTGGTGGGCCTGATCTTAGGGACCATATTTTTGAAACGCGGCTTCGGCGTCGCTGTTGGTGCTCACGCACTCTACAACGTTACTGTCGCCTTACTGTATTAAGTTTTGTAAAGATACTTAAACGCGGAAGACAGATTGGCTTTTGATAATGGCAAGGTCATCCGGAAAAGTGTGAAACGCCTGTACTAGCAAGCTGCTTTGACGGGTTTCCAGATTGATATAACTCATTGCTCCTGTTGCCATACGGCCATTGTTATTAAAGAAGTGGGCCATCCCACGAAGTTCGCTGTCCTGACTTAATTCTTGTTGGAATGACCAGAAAATTTCCTGCGGAACCAATTCCAGCTGGAAACTTGTCTGGTATTCGATACCCCGACAATTGAGAACCTCATTGCGTTCCCCGGCAATGGGGTGAGCAAGCAGTCTTCGCCGCTGTGGCAAAGGTTGAGACTGTGCCGAGGCGACTTCTGCAATCGTAATGCCATTGTGGTTGAAAGTGATCACATGCCCGTCTCGAGTTATGTTGACTTTGGCTTGATAACTGCCGCGCTCGATTTGACGACTCTGGAAAACTTCGAAGAGTTCCGGGTGGAGAGGGCGAGAGAAGAGTTGAAATGTAAGTTCTTTGACTTTCGGTCTTAATGAAAGCACACCGAGGTTCCCGTATTTGTAATCTCGCCAACTGATAAGTGAATGACGAAGATGTAATTTACATTGTTTTAGGCTCTGCAAAGTACGTCGATCCGTGAGCTTCAACGACCTTGGTCAGTTCCATGAAGAGCTTATTATATTAATTTCATCAGCGCATAACATAGAATCTTGCCCGTAATTTCTGAGGTTCAAGCAAATTATTTGAAAAGAGATTTCAAATCGCTAGCAAGATGAGTCTGTTTGCTTAAGGAACTGCCGAATGAGGTTGTTGACTGCCTGTGGATGCTCTAGTGGCGCCATGTGTCCTACGTTTTCAATAATTTTGATTGTTGCATTGGGCATAGCATCAGCAATGACCCGCATTTCGTCGGCTGGGCTGATTGCGTCGTGTTCACCACAGATAAGCAGAGTGGGAATATTAATATCCGGTAGCCAGTCGTTAGCATTAGCACGGTTGGCAAGCGCCAATTGAGTTTCAGCGATCATTTGGTAATCGTTCTCGGCAATGACGCCACGTAATTGGGCCACCCGTTCCGGAACAGCTTGAGCAGAGTGTTCACTAAATAATTTGGGAATCATACCATCGGCTGCTAGCGCGCTACCATTAGGTCCCTGTTCTGTGATTCGCTTTGCCATTTGCCGTCTTCCGCGAGCTACTAGTTCAGTATCTCCAATGCTTCGTGTATCACATTGAATGAGGCGGCAAATACGTTCCGGAAAGTTCTTCCAGAATTCCCATCCGATATATCCTCCCATGGATAGGCCGCAATAGGTTACTGGGTCAAAGATTCCCAGTGCATCAAGAAGGCCCGATAAGTCATCAGCAAACTGCTTCATGGAAATCGGAGCCGTTCCCCGAGTTGTTTGTCCGAAACCTCGCAGGTCCGGCGCGATGACCTGATACTCGGTAGCGAGAACTTCGAATTGAAATCGCCACATGGAGTGATCCAGTGGGAAGCCATGAGTAAGGAGTAGTGGTTTCCCCCGCCCCCGAATCTGGTAGGCAACATTGATATCGTTAACGCGAGTCCGCAGCATTGATTCGTCTTCTGGCAAAGATAGCCATGGCCATCAGAACAATTCCCAGGCCTACTACCCCTAATTCTACATAGGCATAGAAATGCAGCGAGTTATATTCCTTTTGACGGGCCTGAAAATCATCTTCCTGTTGCTCACCTAGACCGATACCACGAATAAGTCGCCACTGCTCGATGGCAACCAGAGGCGGCATTTGGTCGATGACCGCGTTTCCATACAGAATTGTTGCTTCAGTATGGTCTGTCATATCAATCTGGCGGGCCTGAAAAAAATGGTAAAGCGCTAGGCTCATGCCAAGGGCGATACAGATACTACCCAAGCCGAACAGGATGCCGTTACCTTTGTCCCATGCGAGTTCGACAGACTTGTTTTGGTCTGGAGCAAGCGGTAGATCGCGAATTTCGCTGAGGTTAGGAACTACGGTTTCCAGCTGACATTCAGCACAGGCTAGGGTCTTTCCGGCATCGATTGTTGAGATGCGGAAGTTTGCGCCACATTTACATAATAGTACGTAGTATGCCATGAGTTCTCTAGGACGATTATAAGTGTATTAGGTAAGGATATTTAGTCAGACGGTGCGGCTGAACCTCGGGCCGCCCACCACGGGAGGCTGATGCCCCCGTCGACAAGTAATGTAGCACCGGTCATATATTCATGTTGAGGATCGCTAAGGAAGAGAATGGCACGGGCGATTTCCTGCGGGTTACCCAGTCGGCCCAGAGGGATTTTAGCACCGGCTTTTTCCAGCGTTTCTTCTGTCGCAAATTTCCGTTCGCCGGGCGTATCGATCCATCCGGGTTGAATCATATTGATGCGAATGTTGTGTTCAGCTACTTCAATGGCGGCAGTACGGGCCATGTGTTCGAGTGCCGCTTTGGACATATTATACGCCATCGCTCGTGGAGCCGGAATAAAAGCATGCGGTGAGCTCACAAGTGTGATGATGCCACCCTCACCTTGAGTAATCATTTGCTGAGTAGCAACTCGCGTCAGATAAAAGGCTCCCCACATCGTAACGTCCACAGTACGACGAAAACCTTCCATGTCGGCTTGATAGAACAATTCTCGGTCACTGTAAGCAGCGTTGCTGACCGCTATATCAAGCCGACCAAATTCACAAACAGCCTTGTCTACAAGTGCTTTGACTGACTCCAGATTTGCTACATCCGCCTGATGGGCAATGGCTTGACCTCCGGCCTTTTCGATCTCTGAAACAACTTCAGCTGCCTGATCTTCATGAGACCGATAGTTTACAATCACACTGGCTCCTGCCTTACCAAAGGCAAGAGCTGAGGCGCGGCCGATTCCTAGGCTTGCGCCGGTAACTACCACAACTTTGTTCGATAAATCCGTACTCATAGAAGTGCTCTTCCGTTGAAAATGCTAGGTACTGGAAGTATGCCACTTATTTCCTGTCAGGCTATCTAATTCTTACGTAGAACTGTTGAAGTTGGCTCATGATTCTCGCTGAAATCGCCGGAAGTTTTCAGTATTCTGCTGAAAAGGGCGCCTTGGTTCTAACACCATTGGTACCTGTATATGATATCTGGAGAAAGTTTGTCAGGCTCTTTGTAGGTGGTCCAGAGAAGGGACGAAACAGAGTTTGCCAGCTAGTTGAAAGTCGGGTTGGTCATGTTATAAGGATTCTCAGGATTCCTCTGACTTTGAGACTAGACCCTTCATATGACGTAGTTAAAATTAACGTCATAACGGTGGCTCAGTTTTACCAACTTTGAAGGTGATTGAGCTTAGCAGCGAGACATTTGATCTGAACTGACACGAAGAAAGTATTTGGATCGAGTTTATCAAAGCTAAAAATCATAATCTGGGGATTCCGGATTGTGGATCCGCGAGTGAGGTTAAACCGTTCGCTAATCCTGATTGGGTATTAGGCTTTGCGAATGTTTAACCTGACCGAATTAGCAAGCTAATCGGGCTGAACGTTTTGTTACGGGGCAGTTTCGATGTTAGGCCAGTTTAATTTGGTTGAGATGTTTTGCGGGAATTACCACCTATGCGAACTGATGGTAGCATAGCATCATGTTCAACAGGGAGCCGACGGTGAAATGCCGGCGCTTTATTGAACTTTGCAGGTGTCAGATCGCACACTGACCTAGTCAGTGAAGAGTTGAGTTTCGAGAGAGCTGAACTCCGTTGGATGTCGTCCAACCCGGTAGCAAATGGATTTTCTACTTTGACGACCTTGTAGGCACGAGATATGATTGCTCGAGCATAGTCCGACACCCGATGGTGAATATGGCCATAGAGTGCCATTGGTCAAATCCGAGAAAATATTAGACAACACAAGAGTAACGTATGAGCAAATACGATCCACTTCTTGATGATTTTGAAGAAGATAGTGAAGTAACCGTTTCCAGCGGATTCAAAAAAAACACGGGCAAATCTGATGGTGAAAATCAGAAGGCTTCAGCCAGCAAAACCGTGCCGGGTGAAGACACCAAGGAACCCAATGATGATGAACTGGAGGAGGTGGAAGAGCAGGAGTCCTGGTCTGATGACCCGGTTCGAATGTACCTCACTCAGATGGGTGAAATCCCACTTCTAACTCGTGTCGAAGAAATTCGACTGGCGAAACGCATCGAAGACACTCGCCGGGATTTTCGAGCGAAACTGCTCGAGTCCGATTACGTTTTCCAAATGGCGTTCAAAATTCTCCGCCGAGTGCACCTTGGTGAGTTGCCATTTGACCGGACGGTTCAGGTTTCTGTAACCGATCGTCTGGAAAAAGAACAAATCATGGGGCGTATGCCGGGCAACCTCGATGTAGTCGAGACTTTGCTTCGACAGAATAAACGCGACTTTCGAGTAGCAGTGAGTAAGTCGTTTTCTAAGTCCGAGCGTCGTGAAGCCTGGAAGAATCTGGGCCGCCGGCGTCGCCGTTGTGTACGTCTGGTCGAAGAACTGGGCCTACGTACTCAGCGTATTGAGCCAATGATTAACACGCTAAATGATTTTAGCGAGTGTATTGACAAGCTATTGGCTGATATTCAGGAAGCTAAAGAGAGTAAAGATCATCACCGGAAACGGGATCTGTTGTCACAATATCGCAACATCATGCTGGCGATTCAGGAAACTCCAACGAGTCTTCGCAATCGGGTGAAGTATCTAAATACAGTTTATGCCGAATACCAACAGGCGAAACGGGAATTGTCAGAAGGTAACCTCCGACTTGTTGTTTCGATCGCGAAGAAATATCGTAACCGTGGGTTGAGTTTTCTTGATTTGATTCAGGAAGGCAATGCTGGTTTGATGCGTGCGGTCGATAAGTTTGAGTATCGTCGCGGATTTAAATTTTGCACTTATGCCACCTGGTGGATTCGTCAGGCGATTACCAGAGCGGTCGCCGATCAAAGTCGGACCATTCGTATTCCGGTACATATGGTGGAAACCATGTCTCGAGTACGTAACGTATCTCGACAACTGGTGCAGGAACTTGGGCGTGAGCCAACATTGGAAGAGACGGCACGTCGGGCTGAAACGACCGTTGAAGAAGCACGTCGTGTGCTGGCAATGAGTCGTTATCCCATCAGCCTCGATCGTCCGGTTGGGAATAGTGAAGATAGCCAGTTTGGTGATCTGCTGCCCGACGGTGATGCTGAGAGCCCTGCGTCCGGAGCGTCTCAGGAAATGCTTCGCGATCGAATTGGCCGAGTGTTAAAGACTTTAAGTTATCGGGAACGTGAGATTATTAAATTGCGTTACGGTTTAGGTGATGGTTATAGCTACACCCTGGAAGAAGTGGGACACATCTTTAAGGTCACTCGAGAGCGTATTCGTCAGATCGAGGCAAAAGCTGTTCGAAAATTGCAGCAGCCAAGTCGAAGTCAGGAACTTGTCGGCTTTCTCGACTAAATCGCAATCTAGTCCACTTACATCACGCGAGTTGGAGACAACTCGCGTTTTTTATTGGGTTGGGATTAGACTTTCACATTTTGGGCAATGACTTTACCTACTAATCGACCACTGGTCATGGCCCAGGCAATGTGACACCCATGGCTCCAAAGGATCATACCGTTAAGGCCGCACTGGCCCACGGCATAAAGTCCGTCGATGACACTATTGTCTTCTCTCAAAACCTGTAAATCCGCATTAATGGATGGACTGCCTTCGGTTGTGGTGAAATAGGATTTGACTGGTCCCAGCAAAACCCACGGGCCCAGAGTCTCATTGAAAGCCTCGTTGACAGTGTTTGTTAGGCGTTTGCGGTTGATATGCTTTGTCTTAGCGAGGTCGGCGAGCGTGTGGAATTTAGTACAGATATCAGGACGTAAGCGGAGGTAGTCGTCGGTGTACGCATAAGCTATGTCCGGTGCCGTGGAAATAAAATGGGGCCACTGTGAAAATTTGCTGACTTGTAGGGGGCCCATTAGGATATAGGCCTGCTTGTTGGTTTGGTTTGAGACGGCAATGTTTCGTGTTGTCGCGTCCTTCTCATTGCAAAAGCGTTCCCCGTTTTCATTAATCAGGACTGCTCCCTGCTCAAATAATGCGTCTTCAGGATGTTGCCAGGTGACCAACAGGCGTTTGATAATGGTTTGGAATATCCACTCGGGTAAACCCCGAGCAATCCAATGTTGTAATTTTGCCAACGGCCCAGTCGTTGGAAGCCACTGTTGAAATGGGCGTCGAGCGGTGGCGATGAATCGGAGTTCCGGTCCATACGTGATATCCATGTTGATTAGTTTTGCGCCAACGCTTTCAGCCAAGAGATGCCCAAGACCTCTCGCATGAGGATTGATCCCCTCAATATTCTCATAACCAGGGCCTTTGAAGCGCTTGATTAGTTCCGGATTGTTGGCGTAGTCACCGGCAGCCAGCACGACGCCATATTTAGCCCGCCTTGTTTGCAATGATCCGCTGCCATTTTCGTATTCGACTCCCGAAACACAACGTCCGTTGGTTAATAGTCGTTGAACGGTGGCGTTAGGTAGTATTTTTACACCTAGCTTTCTTGCGGCTAATTGTAATCTTGCAATATACGCTTTGGCTCCGGGAATCACGTTGTGCATGCGGGGCTGCGTATTAGGCGGCTCGGCAGCTGGCCCGACAAACTGAATTCCATGTGTCTGTAGCCAACTCAGAGTTTTTGCTGCATGGTTAGTAAACAACGTGCGTTGAGTCTCGTTGTTGTGGCTCTCGATTTCAGCGGGGGCGAAGCTGACAAGATCTAATGCATGCAGATCGGCGGAATCTTCAATGCCTTGTTGGCGCTGAAATTCAGTCGCTGCAGCAGTAAAGGAACCGACAGCGATCCCGGTGGTTCCGCCTGGCTGAGCACATGCTTCCAACACAAGTACGGAGAGCCCATTTTCGGCACAGGAAACTGCCGCAGCTAAGCCACTGCCACCGGCCCCGACAATGACGACGTCTGGATGATTGCTTGACATCGATCCTTAACGCCTAAAAATTTTCTCGAATCGATGACGATTCTCGAGGCGATAGCGGCGGCAAACAGTCACGAGAGATTGTGGGCTTTCGTAACCAAGTAAGGATGCGAGTTTTTCAAGTTCCAGGGATTGATCTGGCAAATCATGTCGATGTGTCGTGTCCATCAATCGCAATCCTGATTCGACTCGCCGCAAGAACAAATAAGACTTGCTTAGTGCTGCTGTATCATCTTGGTTTAACAACCCGTGTTCCTGCATCTTCTGAAGTGCCATCAAGGTTCCGGGCTGTTGAATATCCTCCACGTCTCCATTGAGGAGTTGTAACATCTGAACGATGTATTCGATGTCCATCGTGCCACCTTGAAATCGTTTAAGATTTCGGTCTGTTGCCCCTTCTTCAGACTCTAATCGTGCCTGATAAATCTCCGCTTTTAGCTGAGGGTTCTGGTTGCCGGCAGCGATCGTTTTAACAATCAGAGCTTGAATACGGGATTTTGCGGTGTCGGTACCAAACAAGACCCGGGCCTTACAGAGGCCCATATGTTGCCATAACGGAATTTGCCCCTTGTTCATATAAGTTTCATAATCATCTAGGGAAATCGCAAGAGGAGCGTACTGATGCGTCGCACGAAGCTTGCTATCCATGTCAAACAATCGGCCATGCGGGCGAGTTCTGGTTGCAGTTTGTAAAATTCTCTTAGCCAATTCGTTGAAGAAATGATGATTCGATGTCGGCCGGATTTTGTGATTACGTCGGACTGGCTGAGTATTCCCTTCGCCTTCATAAAGAAAAATCACATCGACATCGCTATGGAAGTTCGGTTCTTGTCCACCAAGTTTCCCAAGGCCCACCAGAATAGGCGTCGCCTTTTTCCCATGAAGCGGACCACCTTCAATAATGGGTTGTCCGTGCTTCTCTACCAACTGTCGGTAATGTTCGTTTGTAATTTCTTGTAGGCAGATTTCAATAATATCTGAAAGAGCCTTATGGGAATCTGCGAGTGGATCTTTACCTAGAATTTCGCGAACACCAACACGAAGATGCTGAGCATGCTTGAAGGCTAGAATAACATCGATTAATTCCTGGCCCTCAATCTGAGCCCCTTTCACGAGCGCACTCATTACTTTTTGCAGAGATTGTTTGGTTGGCAACTGGTTGAGAACGAGGCAGTCCAATAGTTCGTCAATCATCCCTGGATAACTTGTGAGAATGGTGATTAGGTAGGGGCTGTTCGAGCAGAGCTTCACCGATAGATTTAGTGTCGCTGGGTTTACCTGAAACAATTCCCATAAAACACCTTTCCCGCCGAGTGAATCACTGACCGTGCTGAGGTTAGCCAACGTCATATCTGGATCCGGAGTTTGTGCGATGGATTCCAGTAATCGTGGAGCGATCACGGCCAGAAAATGGCGACAACGTCTGGTGGAGAGAAATGGAATCCTTTCGGTTGCAAGGTCCATGAGGTATTGATAGCAGGAGTGAACATCCTTGAAGTTATGCTTTCCCAGCACCTCCCTCAGCATTTCTTCACTGGGATCTGGACTGAGAATGAGGTCAACTTCTGGCTCGGCTTCCTGTTCATCATCAAATGAGGATTCAAGCAAACGATCAATTATTTGCTGACTGACATTCAGCAAATGTGTCACATCATTTTGTAGTGTTTCCATGGCCTCGGCACCGTTATAACCCAGACTTTGGGCAAGAGCCGCTAGTTGTGTTTGATCCGGTGGAATCGCGGTGCATGAGACATCATTGAGAGTTTGCAGTCGATGGTGAATCCTCTTTAGCGAAAGATACGAATCTCGAAGTACGTTGGATTCTTCTTGTGATAACAGGCCAGCTTTTTGGAGTTGATAGATTGCGGGCAGTGTACCGCGAACACGAATGTCGCTGAAATTCCCTCCATTGATCAGTTGTAGGAAAGGAACCACAAAGTTGATTTCGCGGATCCCTCCCGGAGCATTGACAACGTCTCGTTGGTCGCATTCTTCCCAACGGTGTAGGCGCCTCTTTTGAGCTTTGATACCCGTAATATCCGCTCGATTGAGATAGCGCCGATAAATCCATTTCTCCATATGTTGGAGGAAACGATGGCCGAGCTGTAAGTCCCCAGCAATCGTCCTGGCGTTTATCAATTCCTGGCGTTGCCAGGTTCTTCCCGAAAAATCAAGAAAACGAATCGCATCATTAATGTGAGTGACCGTTACGGAACTCTGGGCGGACAACTGGAAGCTAAGATCGATATCTAACAGCTTAATGCCGCTAGCTAAGGTCAAAAAACTGACAGCATCATTAAGGAGTGAGTGGTAAAACTGCTCATTAAGTTCTTTTTTGTCTGACGATTGGAAGATAAGAAACACATTCAGTGTTGTTCCGTAGCTGAGTTGGTTACCAGCAAGGTCGCCTAGAGCGATGAGTGAAAAATTTAACCCGGCGGCGTCTTTGGCATCCAACGGATGTTTCTTAATAGCTTTGAGCGACGCCAATTCAACAACGCTGTGTAACATAGCTTCGCAAAGAATTGAGGCTTGATTCGCAACAACATCGGGGGCCTGGTTCATCACCAGGTCTCCATAAGCAATCCTTAATAGTTCACGGTTACGAATACGTTCGAGCTGTTCCGAAATGTCCGGATCGCCGGTGAGGTTGAGAACTTCGGAGCGTATTTCATCGATCAGGATTTTGCGATCCACGGGCTGCCCGTCCGTCATACGCAAAAGATCATAGCCTTCAGGGTCCTGCATGAGCAATTCAGCAATTTGTATACTTGCTGAGAACATTACAAGTAAGGTTGGCAAAGCAGCATGATCGCGTTCCCACAGAGAGCCTAGCGCGATAGGACTACGTGATAGAGTGGCGAACTTGGCGAGATAGCTTAAAGCCTGATCTGGCTTCGCTGTTTGAGGTAATGCGTGTTCGAGTTGAGTCGCGGTGATAGCGACAAGATCGAGCGTCATTCCGGATTCGGCGATGGCAGTTAGCGCGTCATGGGCTTGCCGCATATCTTTGATGGAGAGTGATTGAAACCACTCGCGTGCGACGGCCGGAGAGTCCAGAATGGTGATGAGTTGCTCGGTGTCCATATACCTAGTCTATCACGCTCAGGGTTCCATCGACAATTACGAGTCTAATGACGGCGGTACCAACTTGAGCCAGTCGACTTCGCAACTCAATCCCTGTTCAAAGCCGACGCTTGCCAAAACGGGAGGAATACAAACACGTTCAATTTCAGCTGGATTAGAGCCCAGACTTCGGTCTTCGAGACCAATGGGGATGACATGGTTAAGAATGATGCCGGCAATTGGAATCCCATCCTCGTAAGCCGCCGCGGTAATAAGTGTCTGCAGCGTATGATTAATGCAGCCAAGCTTGTTTGCCACGACAACAACGAGCGGAAATCCAAACTGATATGCAAGATCCGCGATAAAGTCGTCGTCACTGATAGGAGACATTAAACCACCGGCTCCCTCGACAATAATAAAGTCAGAGTTTTCCTGCCAGTATTCGATTCCCCGAACGAGTAATTCCCGATCGATTTCTTTTCCTTCTGCTTTAGCAGATAAATGTGGAGCTAGTGGTGCTCGAAACATTTGTGGGCAAACATGGTTAACTGTAGCGGGTTGTCCGGCGGCTTTCCATAACGCATTCGCGTCTTCACTGAAGAGTATATTGTCGCCGGTTTCAGTACAGCCGCTCGCAGCGGGCTTATAGACACCCACATTTACACCTTGCTTATGCAACTGTTTAGCAATTAGCGCCGCCACATAGGTTTTACCGACTTCGGTGTCGGTTCCAGTTACAAAAATACCAGGGGTCATGAATCAGCTTAGATTTCCAGATATTCTTCGAGTGCTTCTCGCATGACTTCAGGTCGCGGGTCAACATCCGTCCAAATTTTAAATCCGATCACCGCCTGATTAACGAGCATCCCCAGTCCATCGAGGACACGGCACTCACGTTGCTGGGCATCACGTAATAGTCGAGTCATTGGAGGGTTGAATACGACATCGGCAACAACCATATCGCGAGAAAGCGTTTCTAAGTCGAGTGGAACGCGAGCTTCAGCATCGCCCAGACCAATACAAGTGGCGTTAATAACAACGGTTACGTCGTCATCCACTTCATAGTCGCCATCCAGAACATCTAAAGTTGCTGTTACGCCGTCGATATTGTTTAGTACGTTGACAAGTTCCTGTCCTCGAGATTCCGTTCGATTTACAATTGTAATGTCAGTCACACCGTTTAGTCCCAACTCTACAGAGATTGCACGGGCGGCTCCACCAGCGCCGATGATCACAACTTTTTGGCCTGACGGTTCAACCAATGTTTTTAATGACTGAACAAATCCCTTGCCATCCGTGTTTTCTCCGATCAGCTTGCCATCGACGACATTCACGCAGTTTACGGCTCCCATTCGCTCGGCCGCTTCACTGAGTCCATCGAGATACTGGATGACTTCCACCTTGTGTGGAATGGTGAAGTTGCCACCACGAAGTCCCATGGCACGGAAACCCGCCATGGCGTCTTTTAAGTTTTCTGCAGGAACTTCCAGTGTGAGATAACGCCAATCTAATTCACAATCTGCGAAAGCTCGTTCCATCATGAACTGTGTTGGGTTTCCGGCGACTGGTTGCCCCATACATGATACAAGTTCCTGAATCGGTTTATCTGCCACGGTGAGTGTCCTTGCCTGGGAGAGTTTATAATATCGATACTCTTATATTTAGTTTTATTAGGGTCTTTGCAATTCTGCAATTACTCTGGCAAAAAGATCTTATTTGCCGGTGTCGTTTCTATCCGTGTTCCATTACGTCGTGCTTTGATTCGTACATAAGGCGCCGTGTAGCAACAGCGATCTCCAAAACTGTCCCAAGGCATGTTTGGATCTGCGTGAAATGGCTCGACGAGATCTTCAATGACAAATCCGTTACGGCAAATTCCACCGATAATTTCTTCCCACCGATGTAGGAACTCCATCGTGCCGTCCTCCCGTAGACGGGTTCCCTGCACAGGAGGTAGTGGCCCTGTTCGGTAATAGGGCTCGATTAGTTCATACCCATTTTGAGAACGTTTCATCCCGGTTTGTAGGCTGGTTGGTTGCTTGTGTTGACTGATGTAAAGACCACCGGGAATGGTGACACGCGCAATTTCTGAAAAGACTTTGCCGATCGATGGTAAATAGCAGGTGCTTACCGGATGAACGACGATGTCGAATTCTTGATTGGTGAACATCGACAGGTCATCCATTGAAGTTTCAACGACCTGAAGATCGAACCCTCTTTCTGCGGCCACTTCCCGATCTAGCTCGAGCATGGCAGGTGAGATATCGACCACAGTTACTTTTGCTCCAGTGGCAGCATAGATCGCACTTTGACGTCCTCCACCAGCAGCAAGACAAAGGACTTTCTTGCCGGCAATATCTCCACCTAGCCAGCCAATGGCATCCACCGTGTGAAGCGGTTGATTGAGATCATCATCTTTGGCGGGTTGTGTAAAACGTTTCTTGCCGGCGACCATGCGGTTCCAGGCATCTCGGTTGTGTTGTTTCGCGATGGATTGTTGACTGTCATTCATGGGTTTTGTTATTTCCGTCTGCTTTAACATTTTGGCCTTGGTCGTTAGTTTGAAAGCGAGCGAGCCAATCAATGCCAGCTTCCGCTATGCCTTCATGGCCGCCTTCAAAAACCGTAACTCGACTTTGAGCTGCATACCGGCGGAGGTAAATTTTGCGGCCTAACACTTCATCATCAATTTTGTCAGATTCCAATGGAGTGGTAAGACGACCAGTCGGTGTACTGAGCAACTTCATCTCTTGAGTTGAAACAAGTCGCTGCCTGGCGGCTTTCGCGATGACATTGAATGCTTCGAGTGAGTGTGAAACGGGAACCGATCCAGTATGCCCATCATGAATTCCGGTAGCGATATCGAGCGGTACTCGTGTTGAATTTGCCAGATAGTGAATCGGAGAACGCTCTTTGTACTGTTTATCAACGGCATTGTTTGCTCCTGGCGGACCGCCACAACTTGCCCGCATCATCATCCCGTATCTGGTCTTCACATGCTGGCGATGCCATTTACTCAGGTCACTAATTCCCACCCAGGCACTTGCAGCAGTCCAGTATTGAGGGTGGAGACTCACCATCAGCATGGTCATGTGACCACCACCGGAAACTCCCGCCAGATAAATTCGTTGGTTATCAGTGCGAAAAGTTGATTTTGCATAAGCCAACGCATCGAGAATGTCCTGCTGAGCAATTTTACTTCCACAGGCTTGTGGACGGTTGTTTGGCCCCCGAAAGTGAGGGAATACGTAAATCCATCCTTGTTTGTATGCTTCGGCTTCCCAATCAGTGTTGTTTTGCTCCACGGAGCTGCTCCAGGTATGAAGGGCCATNAGAACAGGGTAGCGCTGTGATTTATCCTTGTCATAATCCCTNGGAAGGATGAAATAGCAAGGTTGGTTAGACTGATCCACCGAGCTGGTAATTATTATTTTTTGCTTAGTTTGAGCATTTGTGGGCAAAGCAAACCAAACGAATATAAGACAAAACAGAATGTTTTTGGATATTTGCGGCATGGAAGGCATCTTTTCAGCGGGTTCAAAAGTGAAAATTAGGAAATCGCAAGTTTGACGGGTGGTATTTGGACTATCTAAAATAAAGATTCATTAAAGCCCGCCTTATATGCATCCTACCCTTTTTAAAAGTTTACCTGACGCCGTTATGAAAGAATTCCGACGACTGCTTCCCGTCTTTTTTGGGCTATTACTTTTAGTGGCTACTACGGTCAAAGCCGCTCCCAATATTTCATCCGTTACTCCCCTTGGTTTACAGCCTGGTGCGACTACGGAAGTTAGTTTGAGTGGAACCGAGCTCACTTCCCCACTCAAGATCTGGACAAGCTTCCCTGCCGAAGTGGAGTTGCTCCCGACTGCCGAAGGCGCAGATGATGCGACCACTGCTAAGTTGCGACTCAAGCTAACGGACAATGTGGGTGTAGGAGTTGGTGCGATTTCAGTCGCTGGCGCTACCGGTGTTAGTCAGCTTTATCTTGTGGTCATCGAGGATGCACCTGTGATCGCAGAACCCTCTCCAAATAATACTTTATCTAATGCTGCGTTGATGACCTTACCTGCCGCGGTGCAGGCTTCCTCGAGTGGAACCGTAGCGGATTATTTTAGATTCGAAGCCAAGGCAGGGCAGGTTATCTCTGTGGACGTACTTGCCGCTCGAATTAATTCTGTGATGGATCCCGTTGTTCGTTTGATAGCGGCAAATGGAGCAGAGCTGGCTTATGCAGATGATAGTGATGGTTTGGGAGCGGATGCTCGTGTGCAGGCTAAGATTCCTTCTGATGGTCAGTATGTTGTTGAGGTTTTGGACAGCAAGTATGCCGGCAACCTTCCTTATTACTTACGAATTGGAGAGTTTCCACTTGCAACGACAACTCTGCCCGCTTCAGTGCAGGTAGGTGAGGACCGCGATGTCAGCTTTAGTGGAGCAGGAGCTAGCGGGCTAACAGCTAAGATTGCTATGGGAACTACGCTGGCCGGGGACGATATCCGAGCCGGAGCTAAAATCGCCAATGGCACGATTTCAGGTTTTGCACGTGCTCGAGCTAGCAGCGGTGTTCAGGCGGTCGAAACGGAACCGAATGATGAAATTGCTCAGGCAACTACGGCGACATTCCCTGGTGGTGCCAGTGGAGTTTTCCAGCAACCGGGAGATAAAGACTATTTCAAGTTCAATGCGATGAAGGGGCAAAGACTTCGCTTTTCAGGGCATTCACTTAAGCTGGGCTCTCCGGCAGTTGTGAATTTCCGTGTGCTCAAAACCGATGGGACTCAGCTCGCTGCCGCGCCGATTAATCCGGAAAATGAATTACTCGTAGCTTGGAGTGTTCCGGAAGATGGTGAATACATTTTGGAAGCCAGTGAATTGCTTCAGCGAGGCGGCGACGAATATGCCTATGTTGTCGAATCAGCGATTGGCAATTCATTTACGCTGACGTTAAAGAATGACAAAGCAACCCGAAATCGCTTTGTTGTAGACGAAGGGAAAGGTGGCTTTCAGGTTCCAATCACTGTCGCTCGTGATGGATATGCAGGTCCGATCACGATTAAATCGAAGACCGAGATTCCGGGGGTTACCTGGCATAATAATGTTATTGCTAAGGATGGAAAAGAGATTACCGTCCTGCTGGAGTTTTCACCGGAGACGAAAGCAGGTGATTTTGTAAATTTGGAGATTGTTGGTGAAGCTGAGATCGACGGTCAGATGACTCAGGTATCTTTGACGTCCAGAGACTGGACGCGAACGCAGTTTGGAGCTGTCACCTATCCTTACTCATTCCTGCAGGGTGTTGTGCAGTACGCGACAGTGTCAGCGATTGAAGAGTTTTTCGAGCCTAAGTTTGAGCCGGAAGCGGTTTATGTTGCCCGCGGTGAAACCACGGCGACGATCCAAATGTCAACGGCCAGCAAACATAAGGACTTTAAAGGTGCATTGTCCCGCATGTTTGAAGATGTACCTGAAGGAATTACTGTGGCGGATAAAGCCGACAAGGGCGTTCACACGATTACCGTAACGGTTCCCGCTGATCTTGCCGATGAAAAAGCTTTTTCAGTAAAAGCCTATGCTGAACATGCAGGTCACTTACAGTTCGTAAAACGCAGTGTCCCGATTAAAGTGGTTGATCCACTATCAGTCTCGATTAAACTTGAGACTGCCATCGCTCCCGGAGCTAGTCAAAAAGCATTGGTAACCATTGTTCGCGCTCCTGGTTCAGCCGCTGAAATTGTTACATTGACGCTAGCCGGCTTGCCGGACAAAGTCACGGTACCAGCTGAATTGACTATCGCGGCAGATCAAACTGAACTCGAAGTAGAATTTACTGCAGCCACGGATGCTGCGGTTGCAAAAACAGATGGAATTACCATCTCAGCTAAATCAAAATACGCCGGCAAAGATGTATCAGCGGTAAGTGCTGCTATTGCTGTCGAAGTAAAAGTGGCGGAATAACCTTTAGAGGAAAAGTAGAAATGCAATTGGGCAAACTACGAAGAACATTTGTACGGATAATTACTGGAATGTTGATGGTCGGTTTATCCGCTCACAGCTTGCGAGCCGCAGATGTCGAGATCGATCGCATTGAAGTCTACCCGACGGAAGTGCAACTGACCGGTGTTCGTGAACAGGCACAGTTACTTGTCACGGGCTACTATGCAGATGGATCGATTCAGGACTTAACTCGAGTTGCGACAATTACGACGGCCAATGCGGACGTGGCGATTGTCAAAGGTTCCGTTGTTTATCCTAAAGCGGATGGGGAAGGTTCGCTAAATATCGAGTATGAGGGGAAGACAGCACCAGTGAAAGTTGTGGTTGCTAATCAGCAGCAACCACAGCCCGTTTCGTTCCTTTACGACACACTTGCAGCCCTGAGTAAAAATTCCTGTAACGCCGGAGCCTGTCATGGTTCCCCAAGTGGCAAAGGAGGCTTCCGTTTGTCGCTGCGAGCCTTTGATCCAAAGCTGGACGAGTTGACATTAATTCGGGAAGATTTTGGCCGGCGGACTAACAGTCTTGATCCTGATAACAGCCTGTTGCTGTTGAAGCCACTTATGAAGGTAGCCCACGGTGGTGGTCGCCAGATTCGTGCTGATGATCCGGCCTATGCGGTGATTCATGATTGGATTTTGGAAGGTTGTAAGATGGATGCAGCCGATGCAGCCCGCCCCGTGAAAATTGAAGTCTATCCAAAGTCAGGGCGTGTTTTGAAAAAGCCTGCTGTTCAGCAACAATTGAGTGTCTGGGCTCACTATTCAGATGGAAGAGTCCGAGACGTAACGCCATTGGCTGTCTACTCCAGCTCAGACGTTGAAGTTGCGGACGTCGACCGTAATGGATATGTGCAAGGGCTAAAGCGTGGTGAAGTGGCGGTAGTGGTTCGCTATTTGGAGTTTATTGAATCCAGCTTCATTACGTTTGTTGAGGAGGTAGAAAATTTCGTTTGGAACGATCCTCAGGTAAACAACTATGTTGATGTTGCTGTTGATCAAAAGCTCAAGCAGCTTAAGTATTTACCCTCTGATTTATGCACTGATGAAGAGTTTATTCGTCGGGTTTATTTGGACGTTATTGGGATCCTGCCTTCTTTGGAGGAAGTGACGGCCTTTGCAGAAGATGTAGATCCTGCAAAACGAGCCAAGGTCGTTGATAGACTACTTGAGCGTCCCGAATATTCAAAATTCTGGGCGTTAAAATGGGGTGATTTGCTCCGCTTAACGAGTGGTCAGGTAACGAACGAAGGTGTCTATAAGTATTATCGCTGGGTAGAGCGGTCTTTTCGCGAGAACCAACCATATGATGAGTTCGCTACAGAACTACTTACGGCGACGGGTAGTACTTTTAGCAATCCGGCGGCCAATTTCTACCGAACATCTAAGGACATGAACGATTGTGTTGAAACTATTTCACAGGTTTTTCTGGGAGCTCGACTGCAGTGCGCCAAATGTCACAATCACCCGTTTGAGCGTTGGACCCAGGATAACTACTATGGTATGGCAGCCTTTTTCAATCGAGTTCAGCGGACTAACACGAAGCGCGCCAACGAGATGTTCATTTATGTTTCACAGAGTGGTGAAGTGACGCAGCCTCGTACGCAACAACAAATGAAACCGTGGGTCCCCGGTCAGGGAGATATAGAGAATCCCAATGAATTCGACCGTCGTCTCGACTTTGCCAGTTGGTTAACCAAGCCAGGCAACCCCTTCTTCGCAAAGATTGAAGTTAATCGAATCTGGAGTCATGTGTTTGGAAGAGGAATCGTAGAGCCTGCAGATGACTTCCGTGATACGAATCCTCCGAGCAACGCTGTGCTGCTTGAACAACTTGCCAAAGATTTTGTGGAGAATGGTTATGATCGAAAAGCGATATTAGCGACCATCCTCAAGAGCCGTACTTATCAAACCAGCTATCAGCCAAATGACTTTAATGAAGATGACACAAAATACTTTTCGCATTACCAACCACGTCTATTGTCAGCAGAGCAGTTATTGGATGCTATTTGTCACGTAACACAGGTCGCGGAAACATTTGGCGGGTTGCCTGCCGGAACGAAGGCGACTCATCTGCCAGCTCCTGACCTCGTGAACAATGAATTTCTGAAGATTTTTGGTCAACCTGAGCGTCAGACAGTTTGTGCTTGCGAACGAACAAATGAATCTAACCTAAGTATGGCGATTCAGTTCTTTAATGGGCCTCTGATCTACAACAAGCTCAAAAGCGAAACTAACTCTTTCCGTAAATCTATGACCGATGGTAAAGATAATGATCAGATTATCACACTGTTATATAATTTGGCAGTTTGTCGAAACCCAAGCGAAACTGAATTGAAGGCAAGCTTAGATCACATCGCCTCCAAGGAAGATCGAGTGGAGGCCTTGGAAGATATTTGCTGGGCAATTCTCAACACCAACGAATTCCTCTTTCAGCACTAAGAAAAATATCGAAAGTAACATCATACTAATGAATAGAGTACTCCAAACGATTTGTGTTGTGTCATTGCTGACGGCATCTGCCAACGCTCAGGAAGCAGCCAGTTTTAAGGCCGATATTGCTCCAATTCTCATCAATAACTGCCTTGCTTGCCACGGACCCAAGAAAGCCGAAGGTGGATATCGTGTAGATACCTTTGAACGGTTTTTGCGGGAGGGTGACTCAGGAGCAGCAGCTATTACAGCTGCGAATCACGACGAAAGTGAATCATTACGACGTATCAAGTCAGAAGACGAATTCGAGCGAATGCCTCTTGAAGGAGAGCCTTTATCCGCAGAAGAAGTTACGTTGATCGAGAAATGGATTACGGAAGGTGCGAAATATGATGCCGAGGACCCGAAAGCGCCTCTCGCGACGATCGTGCCGGCACCAACTCATCCTGTACCACCGGAAGCCTATCCCAGAAGTGTACCGATTACGGCGGTGGCGTTTAGTCCTGATGGAAGTCAGGTTGTTACTGGCGGCTACCACGAAGTGGTTTTGTGGAACACAGCAGATGGAGCTTTGTTAAAGCGAATTCAAAACGTTGGTCAACGCACCTTTGCCCTGCGTTTTAGCAATGATGGGCAGCATTTGGTAGCGGCGGGAGGAGCTCCCGGCCGATTGGGTGAAGCTCGTATTTTCAATGCCGTCAGTGGAGAATTAGTGTCTGTGGTGGGAACGACTTCAGATGTCGTACTTGATGTGCAGTTTAACCCTGCGGGAGATCGATTAGCTGTGGCTGGTGCGGACAGCTCCATTCGAATTTATGAATTCCCAGCGGGCAATCTTCTTCGCACCATTTCAAGTCACTCAGATTGGATTATGGCGATAGCATGGGACAACGAGGGCAAGCGTTTGGCTTCTGCCTCGCGCGATAAGACCGCAAAGTTGTTTGATATCGAAACGGGTGAATTGTTAGTGACTTATAGTGGCCACAATAACCCAGTCAAAGGCGTAGCGTTCCACCCGGACAACAATCAGATCTATACTGCTGGTGGCGACAATAAAGTCCATTGGTGGAATTCAGCGGACGCCAAAAAAGGTGGAGAGCTTGCTCTGGGCGGTGAGGTGTACAAACTGGAAAGGATAGGTGGGATGATCACCACGTCTTCTGCAGACAAAACAATCCGACAGATTGATGCAGCGACTCAGAAAGAAATTCGCAATTATGGTGGTCATGCGGACTGGACTTTATCTTCAGCATTTCACGAAGGAACCAAGCGTATTGCCGGTGGCGCCTTTGATGGTGCTGTTAAAATCTGGAATGCTGAGGATGGTGTCGAAGTACTTTCATTCGTCGCGGCACCTGGCGTGAAATAATCAGCATGCCGTCTTTGCAATGGAATGGGCCACGGTCTGCGGAATGGACCTTGGTGTTAGCTCACGGAGCCGGAGCTGGAATGGATTCGCCGTTTATGCGGTATATGGCGGATGCCATTTCACAACAAGGTGTGCGTGTAGGCCGCTTTAATTTTCCCTATATGGAACGCGCTGTCGAAGAAGGCAGACGACGGCCGCCGGATGCCATGAAGAAACTTTTGGTTGCCTGGGAAGAGGTTGCCCGGAATGTAGCGCGGTCATTAAAGGAAGGGCAGAGGCTAGCCATTGGTGGCAAGTCAATGGGTGGACGGATTGCTTCGATGTCTACTCAACTTGAAGGCGTCGGTGCGTTGATATGCCTGGGTTACCCGTTTCATCCGCCTGGGAAACCAGAGAAACTTCGAACGGATCATCTTGCAGATATTAAAGTGCCGGCAGTGATTATTCAGGGTGAACGCGATACGTTTGGCAATAAGGAAGAGGTGAAGAAGATGCATCTTGCTCGCCGAATTAAAAAAGTGTGGCTGCCCGATGGTGATCATAGCTTTAAGCCTAGAAAGTTATCCGGGCGAACGCTCGAACAAAATCTGGACCTCGCTGTTGAGAAACTACTTGCCTTTCTAAGTGCCTGCTGAAGATCCAGGCAGAAAGCCAGCCTCATCCCAGCCGCGCTCTAAATTGTAAGCTGTTACGAGTGTTTCCAGAGTTTCTCGGTTTAATCTTGCATCACGATCATCTGCTAACGCCGAGGTCAACATCCGCTCAGGCAGAGTGTCTTCTTCAGGAGACCATCCGCATAGGATGTTAAATCGTTTTTTAGCGTCAATAATTCCTTTGGCGGTGCTGATTAGGTCACTGGATTCCAACCGCCAGCCCGTAATGAGGTTGAGCATGGTGGCACATTCGGCAAAATAATCGTCGAAAACTCCGCGTAGGAATTTACAGAGTATGAGGGAATCCATAATAGCGGCCTTATCCTCCGTTTCTACGGCCAGACGAGCCTGATGGACTTTAGCATTGCGACGGTCAACCTCTTCCGAGAAGTCGACTTCGTAGGCCCCACTTCGGTTATGGTCGGCCCCACGAGTTCCCACTGCGAAGCCGAGTGCCATTGTTTGGAGAGCCCGAGGCTCATAGCCAGGAAGCTCAAGCCCCTTTACCTGAGGGGCAAAAGCAATGGTGTTATTGCCTAATTCCATTGCTAAGGTGCGGCTTCCCTGAGCGAGCCTTACACCAATACCTTCCCCGCGACCAATCATGTGGATGGCTTGGAGCAGTGCGTCGCCATTGCCAAAGGTTAACCACGTTTCATTAAGAAATCCCCGTTCAACACACTCCATGGCAAAGGCAATCGTTCCGCCGGTGCTGATCGTATCGAGACCGTAATAATCACAAAGCTGAGAGGCTTGCAATACCGTCTGTTGATCACTTACTTCACAGAGTGGTCCCAGCGCAAACAGATTTTCGTATTCAATACGTGCACGAGATGGCCGACCGTCGACGGGGATTGAGTAGACATGAGTACAGCCGATGGTACAGGCAGCACAACTTTCTCTTATCTTTTCGTGTGCGATGTTCATAGCTTCGGGCGACAATTCTCCGGCTTTTTCAAACGAACCCTTTTGGAAGTTGCGTGTTGGCAGGCAATTGAGGCGATTGAAAATCAATACATTAGCCGCCGTCCCAAGCTCCCGATATTTCTCAGTTGCCGGTCCGAAGGAACGTTGTGACAGGTTACGTGCTTGTGCGATGAGTCCCTCGGTGTCGTGCCAGGCTGCTCTTTGATTGCCTCGAACAGCAACGGCTTTAATGTTCTTGGCTCCAAGCACAGCGCCGCTGCCTCCTCGACCGGCGTGACGTCCGCTATGGGAGATAGTAGCGTATCGCACGAGTTGTTCGCCGGCGGGTCCAATGACGGCAAAGGAGAACTTGTTCCCAAACTCCTCTCGCAGTTGTAATTCCGCGTCTTCAGCCGAAAGGCCCCACAGATGTTCAGCGGGTTTGAGACTAATTTGATTTTCCTCGATTACTAGAATCGATGGTGAGACGGCGCGTCCTTTTATTAACAGGGCATCGTTGCCCGTACGTTTGCCGGCAATAGCGAATGTACTGCTGGCTAGAGAGTCGTTAATCCGCCCGGTAAGCGGGCTTCGACTGACAACTGCAAATTTAGCGCTGGTGGTTAACGGACTACCAACCAGAGGGCTGAATGCGAAAACGATACTTGCCTCAGCCGCAAGTGGATCATGTTTCCATGATTCATGCTCAAGCAAAAGGTGTGTGCCCAGCCCACTCCCTCCGATGGACTGTTGTAAGAGTGTCGTGTCCAACTCATGTCGCGTTGCCACGCCATTGGAAACATTGATTTCCAGATATTGCTGATGATAACCGTTAGCTTTGCTCACTCTATCCTCCAGCATCCATCGAGAGGATCAACAGCGCATCGCCATCGCGGGCGATGCCATCTTCGGAGTGAAAAAACTGGTTGCCGTTGAGATTGACGGTCATGTGCTTATTGACGATGCCATCATCCATGCAGTGTTTCTCGAAAGCTGGATGCTTACTTGCAACGGCCCTGATGACATCATGAATACCCATTTCATCACGATCAAATTCATAAGTTTCGCTGGCGATGCCGACACGTTGTCGCGGGATACCGTAATACTCTATTGTGATCTTCATCGAAAATAGCCACGAGTGGTCTGGGTTGCTTGCAAGATGGTGCGGAAGGCACCAAAATATAGCTTTCCTTCATATTAAACATAGAAGGTTAATCCGACAATGAATCAAAGTTCCAGCCCTACTTTGTAGGGATTAAACTCCAGGAGAACAAAGAATATGTACCGTACATTGATGCGAACAGTCATGGCTCTGGCACTTATGATTGGCGGTGTCGTCGCTGCCAATGCCGCAGGTCCTAAAATCACAGACCCAGCTAAAGTGGACAGTGACTATGCTCTCCAGGGAGAGTATACGGGCACATTTGAAGATAATGGTGAAACATGGAAAGCCGGAGCCCAGATCATTGCTCTTGGTAATGGAGAGTTTGCGATTTCGTTTTATCCTGGTGGACTGCCAGGTGATGGATTTGGCCGAGACAAGTCTAAGGTAACTCGAGCTAATGGGAAATTAGAAAATGGCGAAGTAAAGTTTTCTTCAGACCAAGGATCCGCCGTCCTTTCTAAAGACGGCGTCGCGTTGTTTGACACTGACGGCAATGGTGGACCGGTCCTTAAGAAAGTCCATCGAAAGAGTCCGACGCTCGGCAAAAAGCCTCCTAAGGGAGCGGTTGTCTTGTTCGACGGTTCTAACGTAGATAACTGGAAGAATGGACGTTTGTCTGATGATGGTTTGTTGATGGAAGGAACGACCAGTAAGAATTTATTCCAGGATCACCATGTTCATCTGGAATTCCGAATACCTTACCAACCACTTGATCGTGGGCAAGGCCGAGGTAATTCAGGTATTTATGTGCAGGGTCGGTACGAAATACAGATGTTGGATTCATTTGGGCTTCACGGTGCGATGAACGAGTGTGGCGGAATCTATAGTGTTACTGAAACCCCGATTAACATGGCGTTTCCCCCGCTAACCTGGCAGACGTACGATATCTACTATACAGCCGGTCGATATGACGATAACGGAAAAGTCGTGAAGCATCCATTTGTTTCGGTTTATCACAACGGGGTTAAAATTCACGACAAGGTTCAGTTGCCAGGTGAACGCAATACGACTGCGGCCCCTTTGAAAGCTGGTGCCGCGCCAGGTCCTGTCTTCCTGCAGAATCACGGCTGTCCTGTACGTTATCGAAACATCTGGGTGGTCGAAAGCTCAGACGAAAAATAGGGCTTGTAATAACCCCACAAAAGTATGGTAGAAGGCTATAGTCCTACTCAGGACTATAGCCTTCTTCGTCGATAACCTCAAAGATATAGCCATTGGGATCCTTAAAGAAGAATCGTTCAAAGGGAGTGTCTCGGATGGGATCTATCAGTTCGGCGCGATTTTCAACCAGACGTGCTTTTAGCGAGTTAAATTCGCTACCCTTATAAAAGACAGCAAAATGTCTACCAAATTCAGCCTCAAATGGGGAAACTTGAAAATCGTCAACCCGCAGCAGGTGAAGCTGTTGGCCGGGAGCGATATTGAGCCAGTCCGCTGTCCGGTCGATATTGCCAGGACGGGAAATAGGCGTCCATCCCATGGTCTTTTGAAAGAATTGACTGGAGGCTACGACATCCTGAGTAGCTAACGTTAAATGTGCGAACGACATCGGAATTCCTTATTGGTAAGATGGCCTCTATCATAAATGACGTAATAGATACAATAAACTCAGTTGAACTGAATCGTTAGAAATTGTTGATCGAGAAATGAACCGAATAGCTCCAGAAATGAAAATCCTGAAAGCATGCAGCCTTGTTCTGACGGCATTGATCATCGGATGTGGCCAGACCGAACAAGCCGAACAGACGAATAATGATCAGCCTCGTGAATTAGTACCAGGCGTGGATATTCCATTAAATCCGCAAGGTGATATCCGCCCAAAAAAGAAAGAGCTAAAACGTACAACGGGTCTTGGGCTGGAAGCGGAAGCTCCTCCGCGTCGATTGGTAAACACCGTCGGGGTCATTCAACCAGAAGTTACGAAGTTACTTGAACAGATTGATGCTAGTCGTCAGGAAGGGCCCACCTTGGTTGCCTGGGTTATCGACCGTAGTAATAGTGCGGCGAATATGGTTGATGGTATTCGCCAACAGATTCAGTACTATTATGACGAACTTGCCGTCGAACATGGAAAAGCTGAACGGGAAGATCAGGCTGAAATCGAACGGAATAATTTATATACGGGTATTTATACGTTTGGCGAAACAGTTGAATGCACGTTGCCAGTTACGCCTGAGTTGAAAAAAGCGAAGGCCGCCTTCTCGACGATTCCCGTCGACAACAGCGGGATTGAAAATTCTTTTGCAGCCTTAAAAGTCGCTGTCGATGAAGCGAAAAAAATGCGTGTTGAACACGGATACGAAGTGTTTTTGGTGGTCGTGACAGATGAAGCGGGTGACGATCAGCAAATAGCGGATGAAATTCGCCCTGACTTGTCCAAGTATGCGATGCCGTTATACGTCATCGGCGTGAACGCTCCTTTTGGAAAACGCGCGATTCTGCCTGAACATGTTGAAGCCGGAGTGAACGGGCAAGCGAGTCAATCACGGATTAATCAGGGCCCAGAAACTCGGGACCTAGAACAGTTGTTGCTTGCATATCCGGCAGCCGGTTTAAGTATGGACACTGTCGACAGCGGCTATGGCCCGTTTGCATGGGAGTTGTTATGTCGCAGTAGTGGCGGTGTATTTCTTGGCTTGAAAGCTCCTGGTTATACATCTGCGATGCTTAGTCGTCCAGGAAGCCGTCCGGTAGCATTAATCGGTTCCTATGGTGGCTCGATCATGTCAAAATACGCACCTGACTATGTAAGTCGAGCGAAGTACGATGAGATGATTCAGGCCAATGGCGCGATCAAAGCGTTGTTGAATGTGGCACGAATGAAGAATATTCCAACGTTAATCAATTATCAGGTCGATTTTGATGGGGTCGATGTGACCCGATTGAATCAGGCTTTAAGTCAGGCTCAGCTGGGGGCTGCCCAGATAGAACCCGGACTAAACGCCGCCTATAACATGCTTGCCGCTGGTGAATCTGATCGTGAACAACTGACCAAGCTGCGATGGCAAGCTGGCTACGATTTAGCGATGGGGCGTATTCTTGCAGCTAAATCCCGGGTGGAAGGTTATAACGCCATGTTAGCTGCATTAAAGAGAGGTAAATCATTTGAGAATGAAGGTAGCACTCGCTGGTTGC
>PAAT01000112.1 GCA_002698965.1 Rhodopirellula sp.
AAAGTTGCCAAGAAGAAGGTAGCTAAGAAGAAGGTAGCTAAGAAGAAGGTAGCTAAGAAGAAAGCTGCTCCTAAACGCAAGGCTGCTAAGAAGAAAACTACTCGTCGTAAGAAGAGATAAGTTTTTAATTCTGAAACAAAAAACACGCTTCCAGATTAGTGTTGGAAGCGTGTTTTTTTATGCGCTCAGCCGAGCCAGAGATCTACGTAAAATTGATCTAGCCTAGGACCGGTAGTTGGGGTTGTGGCGGTTCCTGTTCCGCACTACCGGCCATATTGGCGACGAGTGTTTCCACGATCGTTCGTAAGGATGCGGAGGATTCAGGGTCTTCGAGGTTTTGATTCGTGGTACCGGCGTCCCCATGTTCACGAATGCTGAGTGTAATCGGTACTTCACCCAGGAATGGTACATTCAGTTCAGCAGCACTTTTCTTTGCGCCACCACTGCCAAAAATATCATAGCGTTTATTGTTGTCAGGACAGATAAAACCACTCATGTTTTCTACCATCCCCAGTACAGGAATGTTTACTTTACGAAACATAGCGATGGATTTAACAGCATCCAGTAAGGCGACTCGTTGCGGAGTACAAACAACGACCGCTCCTGTGAGCGGAATGACCTGAGACAGCGTCAATGCGATGTCTCCCGTCCCTGGCGGCATATCAATAATCAGATAATCTAAATCGCCCCATGCGGCATCGCGTAGAAACTGTGTGATAGCACCATGAAGCATTGGTCCGCGCCAAATAACTGCTTCACCTTCCGGCACCATAAAGCCCATCGAAAGAACAGGGATTCCGTTAGCATCTACGGGGACTATTTTCTTGTTTTCATTGACAGTTGGATTACCCGCGTTATTGACACCCAGCAACTGTGGAATACTTGGACCGTACACATCAGCGTCCATAATACCCACTTTCGATCCTGCAGCCTGTAGACCAAGTGCTAGGCTTGCTGCGATGGTGCTCTTACCAACACCTCCCTTACCTGACCCGACAGCAATAACACTTTTTACGGTTAGACCGAATTCCCCGACGGGTGGGGCAGGGCGTTCGTGAATGACATGGTTCACTGACAGATCGGTAAGACCCTCGAGATTGGCGCGCAGATATTGTTCAAATTCTGCTCGCTTGCTTTCCCAGATTGGAGCACTGTGGGTAGACAGGCCGAAATCGCATACCAAACTGCCGCCATCAACTTGAATATTGCTAACCTGTTCCATGGTGACAATGTCACGACCAGTTTCCGGATCAATGAATCCCGAAAGAACATCTTGTACAGCGGTGAGTGTTAATTCCTGAGTCATGGTGTTTCCTGATTTATCTTTGGCTTATGAGAATCGGAGTTGTCAGTAAATGGCAGGCGCAACCACAAAATAATTGATGACGCTTAAGTTGTTTCTAAAATGTCGTTTGGTTGGTAATGATATTCCGCTGTTGTATTTTGAAGTTTTCAAAAAGTTGTACAAAGTTTGGTTTGCGGTTTTATTACGAATCAGAGAATGCGTTCTTTCTAAAAACCTTAGGCTTTAGTGAACTGAGGAGCCTTCATCCTTCGGAAGATGGCGAACAGGGACGTGTTCTCTTTTTTAATCACACTGTTGTTGCATGAAGTCCTCACACTCTTCCACTGGGGTCGAACACGAATCACATAGGGACTTACCGTTTTCATCTAGCATCCCTGCCAGCCCTCCGCAACTTCCTTTAATCTGTCGATTACTGAAAATGACACCTACGGCCATGGCCAGGAAGACTCCACCAAAGACGCCACATGAGATTAAAAATAGTTCAAAAAAAGACATCGTAATTAATCTTTCACTACCCTTTCTTCAAAGTTTGGCGTTCGTTGAGAGGTGATACCTGAATCGGTTCGTTCAAACAGCATAACGGCTAAATCATGCTGCTTAGCTATATCATAGGCCTGAACCGGTCCTAGCACCAAGAGGGCAGTTGCCCATGCGTCAGCTTCAGCACAGTTTTTTGCGATAACGACGGTACTTGTTAACTTGTGTGTCACCGGCTTCGCTGTGACAGGATTAATTGTGTGTGAATATCGTATTCCATCCACTTCAAAGAAATTGAAGTAGTCGCCGGATGTCGCCATTGACTGTGCTGAGAGATTGATGGTGGCTGATAAAATACCGGCCGCCGCGTCGGGATCCTGAATTCCGATACGCCAGGGAGTTCCGTCGGCCCGACGGCCATACGTTCCAATTTCCCCACCAATCTCCACCATGCAACCATTGTCGATCGGGTATTGTTTCAGGAGCGCTACGATTTCGTCGACAGCGTAACCCTTGGCAATCGCAGACAAATCAACATAAAGCTCAGGAAGGTCTTTGCGTAAGGATTTGCGTTCGTGATCTATATGTAAATGCTGGTAGCCGATCTTAGCTTGAACTAACTGAATCTCCCTGTCAGCGGGGAGCGTCCTTTCTTGTGAGATATCTCGAGGGCCGAATTGCCATAGATTCACTGCAGGCCCTACGGTAATGTCGAATGCGCCGTTGGTAGCCTTGCTAATGCTCTGGGCACGCTGAACTAATTGGAGCAATTCATCTGAGACGGCGATCCAGTCCGTGGAAGTTGACTGATTAAATCGAGAGAGTTCNGAATCCTCAAGATAGGTCGACATGACCTGATTGATTTCCCGCANTCGTNTATTTATTTGTNGTTGTAAGGNNTCNNGNGANCGCTCTNGNTCANGATTNGCCAGTACCACTTTGTAGGTAGTGCCCATNGTCCGCCCNCGTAGTTCCAACNCAGGNGNCGTNGTGGGAATGAGGGGATCNGTNTTGCGGAAACACCACAAGATAAAGAACAGGACGAACAGANCCAGTGTAAATTTANCNATCGGNGAATTGGATTTCATTNACCGCANCCTGGCTNTGNCAAGTCTCTGGAAGTTAGCCACCAAAGTCGTCATACATNACATTNTCAGGCTCGACTCCTAAGTCATCCAGCATATTGCGCACNGCNGATAGCATCATCGGCGGTCCACAGATATAGTANTCAACATCTTCNGGATTGGGATGCTTCGACAGATACTCGTCCANCAGGATCTGATGAATGAANCCTTCATGNCCTGTCCAATTNTCTTCTGGAACAGGNTCTGANAAGGCNATATGGTANTCGAAGTTTTCGNATTTCTGTTTTANTTCTTCNAATTCGTCTAGATAGAANAATTCACGAGTNCTTCGNCCACCGTACCAGTAGGATACTTTACGGTCAGTNTGNCGTTCTTTGAANAATTCGAAGATATGACTTCGCAGGGGNGCCATACCNGCNCCGCCACCGATATANACCATTTCAGACGGAGTGTCTTGAATGAANAATTCACCATAGGGTCCGGAGATNGTTACTTTGTCACCNGGCTTTAGATTAAANATATAAGANGACATTTGNCCGGGAGGTGTACCTTCAGGNGCACGTGGATGTGGAGAAGCAACACGTACGTTGAGCATGATGATTCCCTTTTCNCCCGGATAGTTGGCCATGGAGTAGGCGCGGATTACAGGTTCTGTGACGGTGGATGTATATCGCCATACGTCGAACTTGTCCCAGTCTTCGCGATATTCATCTTCGATGGAAAAATCCTTGTAATGGACGACGTGCGGAGGACATTCGATTTGAATATAACCACCTGACTTAAAGCCAACTTCTTCACCTGCAGGCAGTTCCAGTACCAGTTCTTTGATAAAGGTCGCTACGTTATTGTTAGAGCGTACAGTGCATTCCCATTTTTTGGTTTCGAAGACTTCCGGTGGAACTTCGATTTTCATATCCTGTTTCACCGCGACCTGACAGGAAAGGCGATGCCCTTCACAAGCCTCACGCTTCGAGATGTGGCTTTTCTCGGTCGCTAAGATGTCTCCACCACCTTCGTGGATGACGACACGACACTGAGCACATGTACCGCCACCACCGCAGGCTGATGAGACAAAGATACTGTTATCCGCCAAAGCGCCTAACAGCTTGCCACCAGCCGGAATTTCAATTTCCTTTTGGTCGTTAATCAGGATTTTGACCGGGCCTGAAGCAACTAGTTTGCTTTTGGCAATCAGGATGATTGCCACGAGTGCAAGCATTACTGCGGTGAACATAAAAACGCCAAGAAATATCGTGTTCGTATCCATTGTGATAAATCTTCAACCTAATAGGTAAAGGTGATATTTGGTTTGTTGTGTTGCTGAAACGGTTGTCTGTTACAGTTGGATGCCGCCAAACGCCATAAAGGCCATTGCCATCAGACCGACAATAATAAAAGTGATACCTAACCCTCGTAGTCCGTGGGGTACATCGCTATATTTCAGTTTCTCCCGAATCCCAGCCAAAGCAGCAATTGCCAGAGCCCAGCCGACTCCACTACCAATGCCGAATTCAACACTTTCAATAAAGGTGTATTGACGTTCCACCATGAAAAGCGAACCACCAAGGATGGCACAGTTCACGGTGATAAGCGGCAGGAAGATGCCCAGTGCGTTGTAGAGAGGCGGGAAGTACTTATCGAGGGTCATTTCAAGAATTTGCACCATCGCTGCAATGACACCGATATAGCTAATGAGTCCGAGAAACTCTAGATTTGAATCTTCTACACCGGCCCAACTTAGGGCTCCGTCTTCTAGCAGGTACTGATAGATGAGATTATTCGCAGGGACAGTAATAGCCTGTATGACAATAACGGCAACCCCGAGTCCGAGAGCAGTTTTGACATTTTTGGATACCGCCAGAAACGTACACATNCCCAGGAAGAATGAGAGTGCCAGATTCTCGATAAAGATTGATTTTACAATAATACTTAGATGTTCTGACATGTTTAGGCTTCCTCAATCTGTTCAGGCCTGAAGGTGCGAATTACCCAAATAATGATTCCAATCAGGAAGAAGGCACTGGGTGCCAAAAGCATTAAGCCGTTGTTCTGATACGAAGCTGGCATCACTTCCATACCAAAGATTTTGCCGCTACCAAATAGTTCACGGAAGAATCCAACGGTGAGAAGGATAAAACTATAGCCAAGTCCGTTTCCAATACCGTCAAGAAAACTAACCATCGGGCGATTCTTCATCGCAAAACCCTCAGCTCGTCCCATGACGATACAATTGGTAATGATCAGTCCTACGAAGACAGACATCTGCTTAGCCACATCAAAGGCGTAGGCTTTGAGAACTTGATCTACGAGGATCACAAGAGATGCAATGACCGTCATCTGGACGATGATTCGAACACTGGAGGGAATGTAGTTTCGAATCAGGCTAACTGCCAGATTTGAAAACGCAACTACAAAAATCACCGCCACACACATAGTCAAAGAGGTGTCGAGTTTGGTGGTAACTGCCAAGGCTGAACAAATGCCAAGAATTTGCAGCGCAATAGGGTTGTTCTTGAATACAGGATCAAGAAGTACGTCTTTGGCTTTTGGTTCAGCCATACTTCAGTTTCCTTTTTCCTAAATTACCAACGAAGGTTGTTATTGTTTTAGTTTGAGGCTTCGATGAATTTGTCGCCGGATTCGAGATATACCCCAAATCCTTCACTTCCGAGCCAGTACTTAATTAGTTTATCGACTCCTTGAGTCGTAATTGTGGCTCCGGCCAGTCCGTCGATATCATTCGGTCCGGCAGCGCCACTTTTAGTTACATTCAGAATGACCTGCCCATCGACATCAAGCGTTTGCTTGCTTTGATTCCATTGAGCTTTCCAGGTAGGGTTGTCGACTTCACCACCGAGTCCGGGAGTTTCCCCGTGTGAATAAAAGGTGATACCTCGTGTTGTGAAGTCGTCAGCCGATACGGAAATGAAGCCTTTNAGTGTAGACCAAAGACCTTTTCCACGGACTGGCAGGATAAGCTGTTGTTTTTCCGGGTAGAGATAAACAACAGCATAATTTTCACGCAGTCCACCNATGCCTGCAGGNTCNTTNCCTTTGAGGTCAGTCNTTTCNTCNTTNNNATTCAGTTTCTTCAGGTCGAANGAGGTGGCATCCATTTNTGAGTATTNGGTTTTCTTNACGTAGNTTCCTGTGTTCANNTCNACCAANCGAGCCTCAATATTNTTACTAAATAGTTNCTCNATATCACCATCGANATAGTCGATNCCGGAAACACTGAGAATGTTCTTCCNCAANTCCAAGGCGGCNTTNGCGTCCTGNCGNCNTTTCAGTCCGACCGCTGCNCNGGAAACAAGCACAGAGCAGATGATGCAGAGNANACTCATTACGAGGAAAGTATTTTTNACTGAATCGCGATTATTCATTGANAGAACCCTCCGCCAANGCATCGTTGGCCCAACGGTCTGTACGTCGTTTAATGTTTTNCTGAACAACAAAATAGTCNATNAGCGGGGCGAACACGTTACCAAANAGAATGGCCAGCATNATTCCTTCCGGATATGCAGGNTTCACTACNCGGATTAGNATCGCAANNATACCNATCAACGCTCCGTAGAAATATTTACCNTTGTCTGTCATNGCNGCTGAAACAGGATCAGTCGCCATGAAGACGAGGCCGAANGCAAAGCCACCTACGACNAGATGTTGTACAGGTGTCATGGCAAACATGGCAGCATTCTCATCACCNGAGACNGNATTGAGNAGCAGGGCTGTCAGGAATCCGCCGGCTAGAACGGAGACCATGATTCGCCAGGATCCGATGCCTGTNGCAATCAGGCAGAANGCTCCAATNAGACAGCATAGCGTTGATGTTTCTCCCATNGAGCCACCAGTCATACCNAAAAAGNAGNTTGTAAGATCGAAGTTTTCAAGTAACGTCTGGCCCGCTAATTTGTTCGGTAATGCAGCAATATCNCCAAGCACCGTTGCTCCACTAATGCCGTCGACACTTCCTAAAGCGTTCCAAACTTTATCACCNGAGATTTGAGCAGGGTAAGCAAAGTAGAGAAAAGCTCGGGCTGTTAAGGCAGGGTTCAGGAAGTTGCGTCCTGTCCCGCCAAAGACTTCTTTCCCAATGACGACACCAAAAGCGATCCCCACAGCAACCTGCCAAAGCGGAATTGAAGGAGGAAGTGTCAGCGGGAATAGCAATCCAGTCACCAGAAACCCTTCATTGACTTCGTGCCCACGGATCATCGCAAAGATGACTTCACAGATACCACCAATTGTCATACAGACGATGTAGACCGGAAAGAAGTAAGCCGCGCCATGCAGGAGATTACTAAGCAAACTATTTGGATCTGGTGACCCCACGATCATTTTACGCCATCCAAGCGACTGTTCGAGTTCGCTAAGCTTCGTAGCGTTTCCCTTTTCCGGGAGATTAGCCTCCAAAGGCGTCTTTTTATTTGCTCCAGCTCCACTGTCTTGCAGGACGACCGCATTGACTGCTGGAGTGACGGTTGCTATTCGCTCCAAGGCATCTGCGTAACCTTTATTGGCTTGATAGCCAGTGTTGTAGCAGGCCATGAAGACACAAGGTACTAAAGCGACAACGACCATCGTCATCATTCGCTTAAGGTCCAAAGCGTCACGGACATGCGAAGCACCTTTAGTGGTTTCGCCAGGCGTGTAGAAAAAGGTATCAGCCGCTTCATAAAGCGGGTAGAACTTCTCAAACTTTCCGCCGTCTTCGAAAAGCGGGGCTTTTGAATCAAGAAGTTGTCTCAACCAACGCATTTAACTGGATCCAGTTGAAGTTAAATATTAAACAGACAGCTAAGTGTCTGCGGTAAGTAAAAGTTAGCCCTCGGCTTCAATGGTCGTCAGATTGCTTCTGAGGATCGGGCCGTATTCGTATTTGCCAGGGCAAACAAATGTACAGAGGGCTAGATCCTCTTCTGCTAGTTCTAGGCAGCCGAGAAGTTGTGCCTGCTCGGTATCTCCAACAATCAATGCTCGAAGCAATTGAGTGGCCAGCATATCAAGAGGCATTACTTTTTCGTAGGAACCGATTGGTACCATCGCTCGCTTACTACCACCTTTGGAAGTAGTCATTGCAAACGACTTAGCAGGGTTCAGAGCCGATGCGAAAGCTCGCGTGACACTGAATTGATCGAATCCAGGCTTCTGCCAACCGAGGAAGTCACGATGCCCTCCTTCTTCCAACAGAGAGATTTGATTATGGAATCGTCCCAGAAAGCTTACAGGTTTTTCAGCTTTTCGTCCCGATAGCACGCTGCCGGAAATTATCCGAACGTGTTCTCCTTCAAATTCCCCTTCCGTCAGTTCGTCCAGACTGGCTCCAGCACATGTCAGTAATAAACGAGGTTCCTTCGCAGCAGAGCCGCCGATAGAAACGTAACGTTGAGAGTCCAGTTTGCCGGTGCGAACTAATGTGCCGATCGCACTCACGTCCTGATACCCAATATGCCAGACCGTCTTGTTAGGACCGACCGGATCAATCATGTGAATGTGGGTTCCTGGCAGGCCGGCTGGATGCGGACCTTCGAAGGTATGGAAATTAACCCCTTCAACACCATTGCCGGGAACGTCAACGGTGGGCCCAACACAGACATGAATGTTATCGGCCAACTGGGTTAAAGCTCGAAGTCCCATCAGGAATTCTTCACTCTTCTCCGCCACAGCAATTTCCGGATTAACGGCTAGTGGGGCGGTGTCGATGGCTGTAACAAAAATGGAAGAAGGAACACTATCAATGGCCGGCACTTTGCCGAATGGACGAGTTCGCAAAGTGGGCCATAGTCCGGAGTCCACCATGACGCTGATCACATAATCCCGATTTAGATCATGCCAGTTATCACCAATTGAATCGAAGGTAACTTCTTCTTCACCAGCAACCTCAATAACCATGGATTCAAATTTACGCTTGGCGCCGCGATTAATCTCGACGATGTTTCCCGCAGCAGGAGCAGTATATTTTACACCGGCAGTCTTTTTGTCTTCGAAGACAACCTGTCCCTTTTTGACCTGATCTCCGACCTGAACGGCCAGAGTTGGTTTCATGCCAATGTAATCATCCCCAAGCAACGCGACGTGGGTAACAGACTTGGCCCGACTGATCGTCGGAGAAGGATTCCCTTCGATTGGTAACGACAGACCTTTTTTTATGATGTGCTTTTGCAATGCCTTATTTCCACATACTGCAAATAGGTTGTATTCGCCTATTCCTCATGTCAGGAAGAAGCTCTGTTTATCGGGCTAACTTTGTGAAAAAAATCACAAAGTTAGCCCGATAAAAAGACCGCTATTGCCGAAAAAGTGATTGTCCACAGTCGTATGACAACTAGCAGTGCTAAGGCTTCTATTTTGATGAAATCCGAGAATTCACACAATAGCCTCTGCACGTCATTTTTGCACTAGAAGGCCATCAATCTACGGTTATCCCCTCGAATTGTGCTGGTGAGCGTCTATTCGGAGGGTTATTCAGTATTTTTAATCGGTCCACCTTTTCCGATTCTGCGGAATATTCCTTCAATTCGGGTCATACTTCCTGCCGAAGATTTAAGTGTGGGCAGATAGGCTGCGTGGGTAGCTTGCGCCTGCGACCTTGGGAACCCCAATGGAATCATGCCATTTCCCGAGGCATGGGAAACGAAAGGAATAATCGATGAGCATCAAAAAGGTCTTGCTGATAGCCATTTGTACAGCAATGCTTGGGATTTGTTTGAACTCGGATGCCCAGGCTCAGGAACGAGCTTATGGTCGAGTCTGGGGAAGTGCCTACAGTCATTACAATTGGGATCGTTTTTATCACTATCCTTATGTGTACTACCCGCAAAATTACTGGGGACAGGAGTACTACCGAAGCTATGAGAGCTTGTACCATCGGTATCCTCAGGAAATGCGTGTACCGGCTTACAATACCCAATGGCACAATTTTTATCCTCAACAGCGACGTTATCACTGGGGACATCATTTCCGGCTTGACGTATTCTAAATCCGTTGAATTCAGATCTGTCCGTGGGGTTATGGGGCAACAGATTTGAAGCCTACGACATAACGGCACATTATGGCGTGGTAAAACAGCTTAACGGATTTATGGCGGCACTCTGATTCGCACTTCAGAGTGCCGCCTTCTTTTGTGCGCGAACGTTTCTGAGCTTCGCTGTATTAGGCAGCGAATTGAGTGATCAATTGGTAATACAATTCGGCCGCTGCTGTTAATTGTTCCACTTCGATCCACTCGTCTTTCGTATGAGCCTGGTCAATCGAGCCCGGGCCCAAAACAATCGTTGCGATTTGATGAAGAGAAAATGCCTGCGCATCAGTTCCGTATGGCACACCAATACGTTGACCGGCATACCCGGCCTGTTGAACCACGCTTTGCACATAGGATGCAAATTCACCATTAAATTCATCGCTTAGCCCCCCACATGAAATCGTAGGTTCGTGAAATATGACCTCTTCGGACCATGGCTCATCAGCGATATTCTGTTTCACATAATCAAGAATGTGATAATAAGCCTCATCCGGAATCTCTGTTGGACTGGTTCGCCGTCCAACTTCGATGGAGCAGCGATCAGGAACGGTGTTCACGCTGATACCCCCTTCAATCATCCCTACATTGAGTGTTGGATTTGTCACTAACGGATGTTTATTTAAGGTACCGACTACCTCCGCCGCATACTGCTCGAGTACTTGAATGATTCGAGCCATACGGTAGATGGCATTCTTTCCTAATTCAGGTTGCGAGCTGTGACAGGCGGTGCCTGTGACTTCAATTTCAAATCGTGTCACCCCTTTATGAGCAACAACAACATCAAGCAGTGTAGGTTCAGCGACGATGATGGCATCTGGCTTAGGGAACCATTGCTCTTCGATCCACAAGTCACAAAGCTTGGCTGCTCCGGACATTCCAAATTCTTCGTTGACGGTACAAGCCATAACAACGGTAGGTCGATCAGCTGGTGGAGATTCAACAAAGCGTTTAAACGCCGTCAGCATACATGCCATTCCCCCTTTGATATCGCAACTGCCTCGGCCATACATTTTACCGTCATGAATGATCGGCTCGAAAGGGCTGATGGTCATTCCATCGATAGGAACAGTATCCTGATGGGCTTCGAGCATGATGACTCGTCCTCCATCTTCCCAGTTGCGACTACCCGGGAAGATGGCAGCGATATTGTCCCGCCCTGGCTCCAGCGTATTACGTTTGAATTGAACACCTAGCCCGGACAAGGCAGAAAACCAACGCTCCAGATACTCGGTCATGCGACCTTCGTAGTAGATATCCCCCGAAACTTCCCGCCCCATTGGGTTTACGCTGGGAATGCGAACCAAATCCTGTAACAATTCCAAAAGTTTGTTAGACATGTTTACTGGATTCCTCAATTAGACGGCACGTATTGATGGGCGATTATCCGGGCATTTTCCCTTCGGCAATTTCACGCTCCCACTCATCCATTAAAGGCCAGTCAGTGGCACAAGTGCCGAAGTCTGCCATATGCCGATAACTTTCCAAACGGGTGATCGTTCGTTCCAGCAGGTCATCATCCTTCGGGAAGATAGGGCCGTGGCTCGGTAGAAGCCACTTCACATCACTGGCCTTAATTCTACGCAGGGACTTGATGAAGTCGTCCAGATTACTGCCATGGTGTGCATCAATAGCACCAACACAGCCATCCCGATAAATATTATCTCCACTAAAAAGCAGGTCGCCCATACGGAAGCTCAATTGGCTATCGGTGTGTCCGGGTGTTAACCAAACTTCAAGTTCGAGATCTCCCACGGTGATCTTGTCACCGTCATTAATCAGGTTATCGACTTCCACCGGCGGCATGTCTAAATCAATACCTTGAGCTTCGATCTGAGCAAACGTCTTTAGTTTGTCTCCGATTCGCAGAGATTCTTCAGCAAGTGGGTGTGCGGAAACGGTCGTTTTAAAGATTTGCTTTAGCTGGGCGAGACCCTGAATGTGATCGACATCAGCGTGAGTCGCAATAAGTGTTTTGCAGTTAGCAAAGGGGAAATCTAAATTGCGTATCAGGTCGACAACCTCCTCAACCACTTCTTCGTAGCCAATATCGATGAGAATCCAGTCGTCGTCACTGTAAATCAGGTAGATATTACAGCCGACGACGTAACCCAATTGGTGATTGACTTCGATGACATTAGGAAAAACAGGGCGACGTTCCAGCATGGATGAATCCTATCATTCGTTATGGTTAACTTACAGCGATTCTAATTCTTGGTGGATTTATGTACAAGCCATCGAATTCACAGGTTTTTCAATATCCCTTGAAGGCCCTCTCGAAATGTTGGGTACTTCCACGCGATATCAAATTCTGATTCCAATTGCTCGTTGCTAATGCGTTTTGTATTTCTCGCTCGTTGTCCGACGGCACTGTGAGGATCAACGGCGGTAAAAGTTACCGGCGGTGCACCAAGTATACCCGCGATTTCTCCGAGATAATCTTTTCGCAATACGGGACAACCATCCGAGACTAGATAACAGGCCTTTTTTGGTGTCTGTTGCACCATAATGTTAATAATGGTGACGGCATCTTCGACGTGAATAAGGTTCAGCCAGCCATCTTGAGGAATGGCCAATGGTTTTCCGCTTTTGATCTGATCCAACCGCGGAACCCTATTAGGACCATAAATTCCCGCAAGACGTAAAACAGTGGTTTGTTTCGGGAGTGACACCTCCAATAGAAATTGCTCTGCTTTTAAACATGCTTTACCGCCAGGGCGTGTCGGGTTTGTTTCCGATTGTTCTGTAAGCCAACTTCCATCAGCTTGGCCATATACACCTGTGGAACTAATGTAGAGAAACTGATTTATGGTCTTTGGCAGGTTTGCGACAATGTTCTTCAGACCACGAACATAGACTTCTTCAATGCTATGGCCACTTTGGCGATCAAATCCGACGGCGTAGAGGACTTGTTCAACAACTGGCAGCATTGGCAGAGTCTCTGGTGACATGACGTCGCCAAGGATTGGCTGAATTCCAGCTTGCGCCAGAGTGGCCGCGTTCTTTTCGGTGCGGGTCAGCGCGAACACCCTGTGGCCTTCGGTAATCCATTGCTTGGCAACACGCAGCCCTAAATAGCCGCATCCTATAATGAGTCGATCTGTCATATCAACCTACTGATGATTGTCTGGGCCGTTCTTATCGCGATTCATTGAAGTAACTAAATACCGGTGAGGTAAAGGTGGTAAAGTTTGAGGAGTAAATAGAAGTCGCCAAACTCCTGAAAAAGTTCAATATCTCATCTACAAGAGATGTTTCACGGGTAATAATTATTGATGAAGTATTCTACATTATATGTAATGTAAAAAACGTCATATGGATATGGTCGCGATGGACGAGCAGGGAATGCTCTTATCACCTTAGAGTTAGAAAAAACGCATGTTTCGATCCCATAAGAATTTGAGCCAGCAAGTTTCCTGCTTATTTTCTCTACTACTCATCTTTTCCTTTGCTTCGATGGTTTTGGCTCAGCCAGATCCAGGAGATGAACGAGCCATCAATGTCTCGGTGGATGCGAAGCTTGAGGCTTTCTTTTTGGGAGAGCCCCCCTCGTCAATTGATCAGATTGAATCTGTCCAGGAACATGTGCAGACGCTTGCCGAAAAAGTCCAAAAGACGGTGGTTGGTATTGGTGTTGGCGCAGCACAAGGTAGTGGTGTCATCATCAGCCGAGATGGCTATGTGTTAACGGCGGCACACGTTTCCGGTAAACCTGGCCTAAATGCCCGGCTTTTTCTTTCGGATGGTCGTGTGGTTCCAGCCAAAACATTAGGGCTGAATAACACGTTTGATGCGGGCCTGATGAAGATCATGGCAGAGGACTGGGAGGCCGAAGACTGGCCTCATGCCGATATGGGTGTTTCAGGTGACGTTGTCTTAGGACAGTGGGTAATGGCTGTTGGCCACCCGGGTGGATTTCAGGAAGATCGTAACCCCGTTGTTCGATTAGGACGAATCGTCCACACCTATGAAGATGTGCTTACCTCCGACTGTACGCTGATCGGTGGTGACTCTGGTGGGCCATTGTTTTCTATGGATGGACGAGTAATTGGCATCCATAGCCGGATTGGTCCTGAGTTGAGCCATAACGTCCACGCGCCGATTGATTCATTTAAAGATGGATGGGAACGCATGGCCAACGAAGAAGCGTGGGGTAATTCTCCCGGTGCTCCGTTTATTGGTGTTACAGGTGGCCAAAACAACGATGCGGCGGAAATCGAAAGTACGGTTCCCGGTAGTCCGGCAGCTAAGGCCGGAATACAAAAAGGCGATATCATTATTCAATTTGCCGGCAAGGATGTCACAACATTCGATTCGTTGGTAAATGTTGTGGCAGTTCATCGCCCGGGTGAAAAGGTTGATATTAAGGTTCTTCGGGACGGCGAAAAGGTTGAACTTGAATTGACTGTTGGACGGGCAGGCCGCCGGATACCCCGGGCACCCGAAGAGGATAGTAGTATTCGAGAGGAGCCTGTGGCCACCGACTACAACAGTTGGATGAGTTACATCGCATCTTACAAACCAGCCACTGTTCATCAGCGAAATTATGAGACGATTGTTAATGCCTTTTCGCCCGTTGTAAACAAAGCGGGTAACTCAACGGTAAAAATCTCGAAAGGGAAACGTCAATTATCATTGGGAGTCATCGTCAGTGCGGACGGTTATATTTTGACGAAGGCAAGTGAAATACTTAGTGATGAGCTAGAGTTTCCTCTCGCTTGTGAAGATGGGAGAGGTAATGAATTTGAGGCAAACTTTGTGTCCCATCGTCCTAAATATGACTTATTAATGCTAAAGGTGGATGCCAAAAAACTTAAACCAATAAAGTGGAACACGGATGAACAGCCACTGGGTAGTTGGCTGATTTCTCCATCAACCAGTAAGGATCCGATGGCGATTGGCGTGGTTAGTGCTCACCCTCGCTCTATTCGGGGTGGGTTGCTGGGAGTTTTTCTTGGGGAAACTCCCAATGGAGTCCGTGTCGAACAGGTATTCCCAAACACCGCCGCCGCGCGTGCTAAGATGCGCCGGGGGGACGTTATTCTTAAGGTGAATGAGATTGAAATTATGAATCGTGATCATCTGATCAATACCGTTCGCAGTCACCTGCCGGGTGAAAAGATTACATTGCTGGTACGTCGAGGCGAAGAGGAGTTGTCGATTGACGCTGTTCTGGGACGAGAAGAAGATATTGCCGGCAGCCGGGCAGTCGAGCAACAGAACCTGGGCGGGCCTTTGAGCACACGTCGGAGCGGTTTCCTGTCGGTTCTGCAACATGATACGGTATTACGACCGGAACAATGTGGCGGTCCGATATTGAATACAAAAGGCCAGGCCATCGGCATTAATATCGCGCGTGCTACTCGAGTTGCCTCTTACGCATTACCAGCCTCCGTGATTGTTGAGCTTATCGCTGAAATGAAAGTTCGTGATGCTGATGCTGCAACGGATGAGAATGCAGATTCCCCGTAACAAGTTATCGGTCCTCGCCCGAAGTTATTGTTCCAGATATGCCTGAAGCATTTGTTGCGCTGCGATCATGTCAAGCCTTTTCTTGCGTTTACTGGCTTTGATATTTCCGGCTATCATCAATTCATGTGCCAGAGATGTTGTAAATCGTTCGTCATGAAATCTAATGGGAAGTGATGTTACTTTGCCTAGCCAGGCACCAAATTCCCGAGCTTCACGGCTTTTGGCGGTTTCTTGCCCGTCGGTGCTAATAGGAAGGCCGATAACAATTCCGACGATGTCCTCCTGTTCCACGAGTTGTTGGAATCGTCTGGCATCTCCTTCAAGTTCCCTTCGTTGATAGTTTTCAACGGGGCTGGCAAAGGACTGATTTTGATCACAGATGGCGATACCGATGCGCACCGTGCCAAAGTCGATACCGGCTAAACGGCCTTCATGAGGGAAATTAGTAGTCACGGCGGGGTTTTATTTGATGGGTTGTCGAGTCTCGGCTGTCTCAAAATAGCCACGATTTAAAAAGTGCTGAACGTATTGTAACGTTTCACGCTGATTCATGATTCGTGTATGTGTTGAATTGACTGTGCGAAAGTCGCTGGCACCACGGAGTTTAGTTTCATCTACGGCCACCACAAGGTCGCTTGGCCCAGGTAACAGTGGATTACGGATCAGGTTATTTTCCAGATGCCCTGCAATGATTCCAAATTCGAAGTCCGGTGTCCCCAGTTGTTTTTCCAGTTTCTGGAAGTCCCCTCCCAACTGCTGGCCGGAGACGCCCCATACAGCCTCAAAAAGTACATTATCGTTCACGGTTCGGCCCAATGCGGACCCTTGATTGGGAGGCGCCAGCATCACCATACGTTTAATTCGCTTGTCGGTTCTGGTTTTCAGATAACTGCGAACCACAATGTTTCCCATACTATGGCCAATCAGGAGAATCTCGGCGTCTTCGGGAAAATGGCCAAGCATTTCGCCGAATTTGTCGGCATGCTGGCTGATTGTTTGTCGTGTACTAGCGTAACTCCAGCTGATGATGTCAGCAGCATTTCGAGACTGTAAATATCTGCTGAGTAGGTCTAGTGAATTGCGAGTCCGGATAACTCCGTGGAGTAATACGATGATCTTCTTTTTGTAGGGCTTTATCGTGCCATCGTCGACAAACGCATCAAATCTTTTTTGGCAGTGTTGAAAGGATCCCCACGTCTGCCTTACATTCTTGTCATCCAAAATGCGGAAATGACCAGTATAGTAATTACTTTGGATTCGCCAACCGCCTTGAACACGTACATCGGTCCAGAATTGTTTTCCACCGAAGGTTTTTAACGGGAGATTGAGATTGAATGTCGAGTCATCTCCAGCGAGACTGAGATGGGAAGATGCAATCGACAGTGTCAGAATAGTTAGGATTAAGCGTCTGTTGTGAGTCATTGTTAGGTCCCTACAAATGCACTTCGTGCCCACTGGATTTTAGGATTTCAGTTAGCCTTCTTACGGACTCTTCATCGTGTTTATTTGCAACTAATGTAGCGTCGTCGGTATGAACAATAATCACATCTTTGAGTCCGATGGTGGCAATAAGATGGTCTGAGGAACTTTGAATGATAGAGCCTGATGTTTTAAATCCTACATGCCGGGAAAGGATCGTATTATTGTTTTCGTCGGTAGGAAACATTCTGGATAACGCTTGCCACGAGCCGATATCATCCCACTGAAATGGTGCTTTGACCATCAAAACTGGTTTGTAATGCTCCATGACAGCATAGTCGATAGAAATTCCTTTAATCGCTGTAAACTCCCGAGTAAAAATCTCTTGAAAGTTATGTTGATGGCGGCTTTCAACGATCTTATTAATATGTTCTAGAATATCCGGGCGAGTAGCAGATAAGGCATTAAGAATCGTTTGAGCTCTCCAAACAAAGATTCCCGAATTCCAAAAATAACGGCCATCTTGAAGGTATTGATGTGCGACTTCGGCCACCGGTTTTTCTTTGAATTGTTGAACTTCAAAAATACCGGTGCTTAATTCATTCGCGGTTTGGATATAACCGTATGTTTCAGCCGGTCGGTCTGGCGTCACTCCAAATGTTATTAGCCTTGTTGGATTTTCCTTTACCAATTCAACGGCGGTTGAAAGGGCATGTTGGAATGCCTCGACTGGCTGGATGATATGATCACTGGGCATCACGATCATGGTGGCATCATCGTCTTCAGCTGCGATTAGCGCTGCGGCTAAAGCGATACATGGAGCGGTGTCTTTCTTGGCGGGTTCGCCAATGATGGCATTTGCCCGAAATTGCGGTAGTTGTTGCTGAATAGATTCGACCAACCGCTGATTGGTGATGACGGAGATACGTTCACTAGAGATCGCCGGGGCGAGTCTGTTGACTGCCTCCTGGAGCAAGGTGTGTTCGCGCCCAAAGCTAAGTAATTGCTTTGGTAAGGCAATTCGACTTAAGGGCCAAAAGCGAGTTCCTGCACCGCCGGCCATGATGACGGCATGTAACATCAGTTCTCAGAAGAGCTAAAGGAGTGAAATGGTGGTATTTGCAAATAGGTGTCCCGATCAATTTTCTCCGGTAGGTCCGAACGTTGCATTAGTTGCGGTAAGTTTACGGCATATTGCGGATGTATTTCCACCTGAACGCCGTCAGACACCTGGCAACCGGCTTCTTGCAACCAACGACGATGCAACTGACAAATCGCTTCGCGACTAGTAGAGGCAGTGCTAAAGCTCTCGGTTGGGGCATTCTTAACCGGAGCAAAGACATCTTCGCGAAGAGCTTCCACGGTTAGCGTTCTCTCAGCTAACGGCAGTAGATCGAAAATGAATTTTTCGAGCTTGATCGCATTGGGGTTAGAAGGCTGCTTTAATGTTCCGGAGGTATCCAAATAAGCGACTTTTTTATGGGCGAAGTGATAAGGAAGTCCGTCAGACGATTGGGTCACAGCACGCAGGAAATCGGTCTGAAACACATGTACAGCAATATTGGCAGCCCACAGCTTTAGCTGCCCTTCTTGGGTGACTTCACTAGACAGAGCCTCCGGAATTTCACTGTATTCAATAATTTGGGTTCTGCCGTCGATCGAAACAATGTTGCCTGTTTTATCAGAAGGTGACTGTTTCGCAATGGTTTGTAATGTTACCTGTGCTTTACTCAATGCATGATATCCAAGTAATGCCAGTGAACAGGTTGGAGAGAGCGGATTGTCGACTTGACCGTAGAAAAGAGTGTCAACCCCTTGCTGGGCACAGGTACTCAAAATCCCTTGTGACTGCATTGCTTCGAGCATGCCACCATGTCCGTTTGGGCTAAGAAATAACTGGTTACGGGCCTGTAATAATAGCCTGCCGCTTTCAGCATCCACTGCCGGCATGGTGGATTGGCAAAAGAACGTTATTCGATCCTGACGTCCAAAGAAATGCTGCTGTTGAAAGTAAGCTACAGTTTCATCGTGGACAGCCGGGCTTGTCATGATAAATAGTGGAATATGTGTGGAGCATTTCTTCTCGTAACCGGCGATTTTGTCGACGATGAATTGGAACAGTGTTCGCTCCGACAGCGGGCCTATCGGGTAAAGGCCTTTCGGGTGATTGAAGCCAAGCCTGCTTCCCTGTCCCCCCGCTACGATCACGACTCCGACGCGACCCTGCCTAACCAACTGTTCACCATGGTCGTATGCCTTTTCGTAAGAAAAAGGTATTTCATCAGCGAGTCGAATGGAATTTGGTGCAGCAAGTTTCGAAAAATCTCGAACGTCGGGCACTCCTCCCCTGAATTGCTCCCAGAGCGATTGGATTAATTCAAAATCAACATTCTCCAGTTGCGCCACCAAGTTTTTCCGTTGGTCGTCATCGAGGTCATCCCAGTATTGCAGTACGTGTTGTTGCCCGTAACGGGAGAGTTGATCGGTCAATTGTGGAGGCGGTGCGAACATGGTATTTATTTATCGTTTTAGCTCACTAAAATTCTCCACGAACCCAGAGGTAAGCAACGTATGCAAGTGTTGGGAATAGCACAAAGATAAGGCCATAGGTGAATATTGAGGTCCATATTTTTCGAGGCCAACGAGCCATGATTCCTACGATCTTACCATGAAGGGGGTTGATTACTTTTCTTTATTCTAGGCTGCTTGTTTAGCTTCGGCAAAAACTTCCAGTTGAACGAATACTTCCACCGGTTCTTCATAGATCTGACCTAACTTCAAGTCCAGTCGAAGTCCGAATTGTTGTGCTTCTCCGACTATGATGTCTACGTCAGGACCTTCCAGGAGGGTCGCTTCGACATAAGGAATTGACGGAAGTTCCGGGACAAAAGAGAGGTGGAGATTTTGGTGTCGTTGGCCGGTTGCGAATGGAACTCGTTGTGATGCTGAGATTGTCTCTCCATGAATATCCGCAGATCGTATCCACAGTTGACTGGCGTGATCAGGAATTTTACTATTATTCCGTTGCGTCGAATGATTTCCGGATTGATCTTCGAGGGATCGCAGCAGTCGGTCTTCGAGATCGTCTTCAATGACATAGCCTAATGGAGTTTCATTAGGCAGAGTGGTCATGGTATTTTGACGACGACGGTAATTTTGGCTCCACCATATCGATTCACTCAAAAAAGCAAATAACCAAATTGGCCCCAGAGCAGTGGCGGAATGGGTGGAAACGGATAATAAAAGCACGATTTGCAGGGTCGTCAGTGATTGTAAGTACCAGCCCCATTTGGCCGATAATGAACGATTTGGATCGGTTGGAAATCCACACAACCAGCGTAAGATCGCGGCGCCGCTAACAACACCCAGTCCAATACTCCAGACTTGCGATTCGTTCAGTTCACTGACGTACAAATGACTACGTGCTAACAGCAAGAAGGCTGCGAAGCTGCTAAACAGGCATGGAACGGCAAACGCTTTATTGCGCAGCAACTCAAAAATTGAATGTTGTCGACTCGTATTTATATCACTTATAACAGAGACCATGGTCCTACCACTTCAATTCATTGATGAACTAGCGGTAAGAGTACAGCAGAAAGGCAGTCAAAGTAAAGAAGGGTCTTTGGGGCCCGGCTTTTAATTCTTAAAACTGAGCTTTTAGCTCTTCGGCGCGGTCCGTATTTTCCCAGCTAAATTCGCTGCGACCAAAGTGGCCACCAGCAGCTGTTTTACGATAGATAGGCTTTCGCAAATCCAGATAGTCGATGATTTTACCAGGCGAGAGTGGGAAGAATTCACGAATCACATCGCAAATGTGTGCGTCAGCGACTTCACCAGTTCCTTGTGTATCCACATGGACACTGACAGGATCGGTAACGCCGATTGCATAGGCGAGTTGTACTTCGCATCGTTCTGCCAGCCCGGCTGCCACAATGTTCTTTGCAACGTGGCGCGACATATAAGCGGCACTTCGGTCAACTTTAGTCGGGTCTTTACCGCTGAATGCTCCTCCGCCATGGCGTCCCCAGCCGCCGTAAGTATCAACAATGATTTTACGTCCGGTTAATCCACAGTCACCGTGAGGGCCGCCCGTAACGAATCGTCCAGTTGGATTCACATGATAGGTGACATCTCCCGAAACGAGATCTTCAGGCAGTAGAGGATTAATGATCTCGTTGATGATAAAGTGTTGGATGTCTTCATTAGAAACTTCAGGGCTGTGTTGAGTACTCACAACAACAGTATCAATACGTACCGGTTTGAGGCCATCATATTCAACCGTGACCTGACTCTTACTGTCAGGTCGTAACCAAGACACTTCATTACCAAAACGAGCGTTGTTCAGGCGATCAAGAATGCGATGGGAAAGAGCAATGGGAAGTGGCATTAGCTCTTCTTCCGTATCGCGACAGGCAAAACCAAACATCAGCCCCTGGTCGCCGGCCCCAATTTCTTTTCCGCTGACACTATTTTCATTCACACCCTGAGCAATATCGGGGCTTTGTCGGTCGATTGAAGTAAGAACGGCACATGTGTCGGCACAGATCCCCATTTCGTCATCAGTATAACCAACTTCACGAATGACATCGCGAACGACATCAGGATAATTAATCTGAGCCTTTGTTGTAATTTCACCCGCGATGATTGCCATCCCGGTTGTTACCATCGTTTCACAGGCTACTCGACTGTAGGGATCCTGTTCAAATAAGGCATCCAGCACTCCATCTGAGATTTGATCGGCCAGTTTGTCGGGATGGCCCATACTGACAGACTCACTGGTGAATAAATATTGTCCTGATGTCACGAGAATGCGTCCTCTTATCGGGAGAGTAAATTCAAGGGTAGTTAAACGTTTGATTATAAAGTCAGAGGGAAGTGCGCGACAACCAGTCGTCCGGGTAGATCAGAGGTTTCTCAGAGATAGCTAAGGATATCGACCGTTCGACGAGTGGCACCCTGTTGATTAGCAACTAGTTCAGCAGCCGTTTGTCCCATTGCAGCAGCATCCTCGGGCGACTCGATACACCAGCGAACAAATTCTTCAAATTCCTCATCGGAGTGTATAACCCTGGCAGCTTGGTGATGCAGAATCAATTCCACAATATCTTTGAAGTTCCAGGTGTTTGGTCCAAAGCTAACGGCGGCTCCATACGCGGCGGGCTCGATCATATTCTGGCCACCACGGGATCCTAAACTGCCGCCAACAAATGCAATATCAGTGAGGCCCCACCAGGCTCCGAGTTCACCTATAACATCGATTAATAGCAGGCGAGCATTCGTTTGGTCGCTTGAGGTCATCTCAGAACGTCGAAGGAAGGGAATTTCAATTTGCCGACATCTTTGAGCGACTTCCTCAAATCGTTCGGGGTGGCGGGGAACGAGGATCAATTTCAATTGAGAAAATTCATCCATATGTGCTTTGAAGTATTTAAGACACAGCTCCTCTTCTTCAACTTGCGATGACCCAACCAGTAAGATGACATCGTCATCTGAAATACCAGCCAGTTGTCTTAACTCGCGTGTCTTTGGGTTCTTGCGATTTGTCTCTGCGCCATCAAATTTAATACTGCCAGTGACCGTGATTTGATTATTTTTGGCACCGAGTTCAATAAAACGATCAGCGTATTTTTCATTTTGGACAGCAATATGTTTGAGTTTTCGCAATGTTGGCTTAATGAGTAACCCCAGGCGTTTGTAGCCTTTAGTACTGTTTTCACTCAAGCGTCCATTAATAATAGTGACGGGACAATTCTTGGTAGCATAGTGAATGAGATTGGGCCATAGTTCCAACTCGACAAGCACTAATAGATCGGGCTGTATTCGACGCAATGCAGTTTTCACAGCCCAGCTAAAATCCAGCGGGCAATAGAAGACCGTGCGCGGAGAATACTTTTGTCGAGCCAGTTCATATCCGGTTTTGGTCGTTGTGCTAATCACACATTCCCAATCTGGATATCTTTGCTCGAGTTCCTGAAGTACAGGTTGTAACAGATTGACTTCTCCAACGCTCACAGCGTGCAGCCAGATCCGTCGTTTTGAGGAATCCACACCCGAAGCAGGCAAACGAGGAACCAGACCTAAGAGTTTTTCGGTCAACCCTTGTCGGTATTTTCCTTTAGTAACTGCGTTGATTACTAACCACGGTGAAAGCAGGATTAGTAAAAGCAGGTAGACGAGATTTCGTACGTGGGGCATCAGTTATTTGTTTTCACCTTATGCCCTTAAGAGGCTGACTTGCGACTGTTCCCCGAGAAACTGTGGCCGGCAGGAATAAACCTATTTGCCGAGGCAGCAGTGTTTGTACTTTTTACCACTTCCACAAGGACAGGGATCGTTACGCCCCACCTTGGGTGTAGCATTTCGAATCGTCTTCACTTTGACGGATCGAGGCTGTGAAGGATCTTCACCATTTTCCTGCATGCGTATCGCGTCACTGGATGATACTGCATCGGCATGTGTTGCAGAGGTCTCAACCCAGGTTGAACCAACAAACTGCTCGTTGAGTTGTTCCATACGGAAGATGAGGTCAGTAACCTGCTCGCCGATCGAGAACCACATGTTCTCATAGAGTTTCATTCCTTCACGTTTGTATTCGACCTTCGGGTCTTTCTGAGCGTATCCACTAAGCCCAACCGAGCTGCGAAGACGGTCCATGGTCAGGAGGTGTTCTTTCCAAGATGAATCGACGATCTGCAGTAGCAATGCACGTTCCATACGTCGCATTTCAGCATGATGCTTATCTTCTACAGCGGATGACAGTCGGCGACTTAATTCCTGACGATTACAATTCCCGATTTCCTCGACATGGAGCTCTGTGTCTGCATTATCCCGCAGCCAAAGAGAGATTGAAGCGATCTCCCCTTCGCTGGCAATCCGATTAAGTCGAGTGTTCTCTGTTTGGCCTGCGAACAGTTCTGCCGTTTTATTCCTAGCCCATTGTCGATGTGATTCAGAACGTTTCTGGCTGGCTAGGCTTAAATCAACGAGAGTCTCCTGAAGCTCAGCACGCTGCATGTGGCGTATACTTTCGATTGAAATCTCGGCATCGAAACGTTGGGAGGCCCAATCGATTAATCCTTCACGGTCCAGTTGCTTCTCAGCGCCGCCCCCGTATCGATAGATGCCAGCCATGACAGGGTATTCAGCTTCCCGATGTTGATACATATCCATTGCACGATGGTGAATGGACTGAAGAAGCTCTTCGTTGGTTTGGTCTTTGAGTTCGTCCTCTTCCAGTTCGAAACCAAATTTATTGCGGATCCAGGTTGCCAGAGAGCTGCGACCAAATCGTTCGTCGAGGAAGATCGCTCCGTCACTGAGATCGACTTTCTCGATATGGGCATAAGCCAAATCTGAAAGTTCATCTTCGATATCATCCAGTTGAAAAGCCTGGAGGTCTCGTGGACGAAGCGAGGTATTCCAGTTTGAGTTCATGAATTTGGCTAAGGCCAGCCAATTCCATTCTGATTCCTCGAAATCACGTGGTAAATTTTCGTCCACCGCATCTCGGATACGTCTTACGGCCGATTTGAAAGCAAAGCTTCGGCTTTCATCATCCGCTTGTTTAAAGTCCATTCCTTTGAACGTACGGCTTTCTTCCTGCATGTTGAATTGAGAGTTCACCCAGGTAGTAAAGGAATCGATCCCGTAGTTAGGGTCCAGGAAGACGTTGACGTAGTATTCGATTTGTTCTTCGAGGCAGTCGGTTACTTTCGTCGATACATTTTCACCATCAAGGATTTCCTGACGGAATTCGTACAGACGTTTGCGTTGCGTATCCATCACCTCGTCGTACTCTAAAAGGTTTTTACGAATTTCAAAGTTTCGCTCTTCAACTTTCTTCTGAGCTGCTTCGATACGTCGTGTAACCATTTTGCTGTTAATACTGTCTTCCGGGTTCATACCGAATTTGGACAGGATTGCCTTGAGATTTCCTCCACCAAAAATACGCATCAGATCGTCATCAAGTGAGAGAAAGAACTTACTACTGCCAGGGTCACCCTGTCGGCCACAACGTCCGCGAAGCTGAAGGTCGATACGACGGGCATCATGTCGTTCTGTACCAATTACATGGAGGCCTCCGAGTTCTTTCAGGTCTTCTCCTTCGTCAGCCATGGAGTATTGCTCATCGATCTCCCGCACGAGGTCGTCCCAGATGTTCTGAGGAACTTCCAGACGGGTTGGATACTCATTTTGCAGTCTTGACCAGGCAAGTGTGTCCGGGTTTCCACCCAAAACGATGTCGGTACCACGACCGGCCATGTTGGTGGCAATGGTAACGGCGCCACGACGGCCGGCCTGGGCAATAATCTCAGCTTCGCGCCCGTGGTTTTTAGCATTAAGAATCTCATGGTCGATGCCACGTTTGCGCAGGAATTCAGAAATAGCCTCGCTCTTTTCAATGGATACCGTTCCAATCAGCACCGGCCGGCCGGCGTAATAAATACGAGCAACATCTTCGCGGTCAAAGGTTTCCCGCTTTCGGCTTTCAGGTGGTAACAGAACAACCGAACTGTCATTGGTTGATTCGACGGTTCCGTAGTACTGGTCACCATTATGGAGCTCAATCGAATCGTGCTTATTCAATGCTTCGACTTCATCTGCCACGGCTTTGAATTTGTGCTTCTCCTCCAGGTANATGACATCATTATGTTCGATGCGTTGTAAGGGGCGATTGGTTGGAATCGCAACTACATTCATCTTNTAGATGTCCCAAAATTCTTTGGCTTCAGTTAAGGCTGTCCCNGTCATCCCTGAGATCTTGGAGTACAGTTTGAAGTAGTTCTGCAGGGTGATTGTAGCAAGCGTTTGCGTCTCTTCTTTAATTTTGACGCTTTCTTTCGCTTCAACAGCCTGATGTAAGCCATCAGACCATTGACGACCATCCATCAGACGGCCGGTAAATTGGTCGACGATAATAATCCGTCCTTCACGAACAACATAGTTCACATCTTTTTTATACAGATAGTGAGCTTTCAATGCATTGTCGATCAGGTGAGGCCATTCCATATTGCCCGCCGTGTAGAAACTCTCGACCCCGGCAAGCTTTTCAGCCGCTCGAATACCTTCATCGGTCAGATTGACACTATGATCTTTCTCGTTGACGATAAAGTGGGTTTCTTTCTTCAACTGGCGTGCCAGTTTCTCCACTTCTTCATATTTCTTCAGATTGTCATGAGCGGGGCCTGAAATAATCAATGGAGTTCTGGCTTCGTCGATAAGGATATTGTCGACTTCGTCGATAATTGCGAACGTAAGTTTTCCCTGACATTGCTGTTGATGCTTGGGGAAGCGACTATCGTTCTGAGCTGCCGGCCGCATATTGTCGCGCAGATAGTCAAAGCCGAATTCGTTATTGGTTCCGTATGTGATATCACATGAATAGGCATGCTGACGATCATCGGCTTTCATGTCACTTTGAATACAGCCAACGGTAAGCTTCAGTCCTAAAAAGAGTGGGGCCATCCACTCCATATCACGACGAGCAAGGTAATCGTTGACGGTGATCACATGCACGCCATCGCCACTGAGTGAATTGAGATAGGCAGGTAATGTGGCAACCAATGTTTTACCTTCCCCCGTAACCATCTCAGCAATCTTACCTTCATGGAGGACCATGCCGCCGATAAGCTGAACATCATAGTGACGCATAGCAAGCCAGCGTCGTCCGGCCTCACGCACAACCGCAAAAGCTTCCTTGAGTAAATCATCGAGGGTCTGTCCGGCTTTAATACGTTCGCGGAACAGTTCGGTTTGGCGACTAAGCTCTTCGTCCGACATGCTTTGGTACTGAGATTCTAAAGCATTGATTTCTTCCACGACATTTTGATAGGTATCAACCTGCCGTTTATTCGACGAACCAAACACCGACGTTACGGTCGTGTCAAATGTATTGACCAAACCATTGAAAAAGGCTGAGATTAGCTCCCAGATTCTTGCAAATATGTCCATTGTCACTCCGATCCAAAGCAACCCAACCTGAATGTTGTTAATCACCGCGTAAATTTACGCCGTAATTCCGATCAGGGCATAAGTTGTTGGTTACGTTGGATCTTGTATCTGTAGTTCCGTAAAGATTCCCACCACAAATAGAAGTGGGTTATTACAAAGCATAAGCGCTTATGTATATCTTAGGTATATATAGTTCCGTTGGTAGCTTATCCCCATATGAAAATGCGGTCAACGGAGGTTATTTTCAACTTCACACCACTCGATGTACAAGAGTTTTTGGCATCTGATAAATGGGGTGGGCTTATCTTCAAGGAGTATGGTGGCAGTTATGGGAATTCAAAAACATCTAATCACCGTGATGCTGGTGATCTTATTACTAGGAGCCAATGCTAGTTGCTTTGCTCAACCCATTTCCAAATCAGTTGACGATGGCAAGATTACTGAAAATAGCTATCTGTTTTTACTTCCATATTTTCTTGGTAATGGAGAGACCGGTATCTATTTTGCCTACAGCTATGATGGTTTGAAGTTTCAGTGGCTGTCAGATCGGGATTTGATTGTGCCAGCACCTAAGTGGGGAGATGAAAGTCTAACGCGTGATCCCTCGATTTTGTATCACGACGGTATATTCCATATGATTTGGACGACCAGTTGGAATTCCCGATCTATCGGTTATACCTCTTCGAAAGATCTACGGAACTGGACGGAGCCCAAGCAGATTAATATTTGGCGTGAGCGAAACGATGTTAACAATACATGGGCTCCCGAACTTCACTGGAATCCGGAGCAGAAGGAATTTCTTATTCTGTGGAGTTCCACAACCTTGGCAGAACTAAACGATGGTGATCATAGCGAAGATCAACATGGATATGATCACCGCAGCTATTACAGTAGCACCAAAGATTTCAAAAGATTCACTTCCCCTAAATTGTTTTACAGTCCTCAGGACCCTGAATACAGTGTTATCGATCCGTTTATTGCTCACGATGATCGTGGTACGAAAACTAAGAAGGATGATCGATGGGTCATGGTGATTAAGCATGAATTAGCAGCAGACAAAGGTGGAAAGAATCTTCGTTTAACCTTTGCAAAAAAGATGCTGGGGCCCTATGGAACCACGTTAGGAAAGCCAATCGTTGGTGCAGGTACAGCTATCGTAAATCAAATGAGCGAAGGCCCGACGTTGTTCCAACATCAAGGACAGTGGCACTTGTACTGGGATGCGCCGGGAAGTGAATATTCATATTGTCTGGCAACAAGCGACGATCTTGAGACATGGAAAAATCGTTCGGCGGAGTTAGATTTGCCAGTCGGTCAAATGCGTCATGGGACGGTTTTGAAAGTGCCTTTATCAGCGGTACCGAGTATTAATCAGTAGCCCAAGGTGATTTCCCTTTTTTCCCCTATAATGGGTGCTTAACATCTGTTGTTCATCTTATGATGTGGCGCCGCCAGAAAGTATTCTCTGTTGACCAAGAAAGCTGTCACCACCGATATCCGTGGAAAACTAATTCTGCTAGGAACAGGTACCAGCGTTGGAGTGCCATCGATTGGCTGTGGATGCTACGTTTGTACTAGTCCTAACCCGAAAAATAATCGTACTCGCTGTTCAGTTATTTTGGGATTAGAGCAGGGTAATCTTTTGATTGATACCGGGCCTGATCTTAGGCAACAGTTGCTCCGTGAAAAAATTGGATTGGTTCATGGAGTTCTTTATACCCATGAGCATGCAGATCATATTTTTGGAATGGATGACCTACGATTGTTTCAATTCTACTTAGGGCATGCCGTACCGGTGTATTGCGAGCCCAACGTAGAGCAGCGGTTACGCCAGTCATTTGACTACGCGTTCTCAGACCGCAAACAGACACATCGAGGTTCGATTCCACAGCTTTCCATGAATACGATTTCAACCGCGCCGTTTGAAGTGCTGGGGACAAAAGTGATACCGATCCGCCTTTATCATGGCCCACGGTTTAAGGTGCTTGGTTTTCGAATTGGAAACATTGCTTATTGCACTGATACCAACGAGATCCCTGAACAGAGTTGGCCTCTGCTTGAGGGGCTGGATTGTTTGATTCTGGACGCCCTGCGTCGTAAGCCGCATGCAACTCACTTTGGTCTGGATGAAGCGGTGGAAGTGGCTAAAAAGATTGGTGCAAAACGCACGGTGTTTACGCATATCTCGCATGATCTTGAGCATGAGCAAACCAACAAAGACTTGCCAGATTCAATGGAGTTAGCTTATGACGGAATGCAGTTAACGCTCAGTTAAGGTTCATGCGAAGCTTTACTTCGATTGAGCCCGAATATATTCGCCGGTAATATTCAGAACTTCCTGATTATAAAAGGTGTCAGGAAATACATCGGTTTCTCCGTTTGCGCGTTTTTCCAGATTCTCCTGAGCTTCTTCCTGAGCAGAGTTTTCTTCTTTCTTTGCAAAGAAAACATCTTCTTTCAGGGAGACTCGTTTCTCTTCCTGCTGTTTTTTATACTCAGCAATCTGCCCCTTTAATTTTTGGAAGTCTTTCGAGTCGTTCACTCGTTTTTGAGAAGCTTCTTTAAGACTGGCGATTAAGTCTTTGTCACGTGCTAAAAGTTCTTCACTGACTTCGTTTTCGACGCTGTCAAACGGAACAGGATAATCTAAGTCGGATTCAGATACTTTCATGTGATCAGTAATCGATGGTAGAACGATATCCGAGTACACGCCACGCTGTTGAGTACTGTCACCACCCGGACGGTAGAACTGCTGCATGGTGATTTTTAATGCCCCCAGGTTTGGAGGATTACTGATGTTAAAGAAGCGAGACCCCAGTTCGAGAAAGTTTTGCACTGTACCTTTGCCGTGAGTCGTTGAGTCACCAACGACAATGCCTCGACCGTGATCAACAATCGCGCCGGCGAAAATCTCGCTTGCACTCGCACTGAACTTACTGCAAAGCACGACTAATGGCCCATCGTAGCTAGTACCTTCAGTTCGGTCGTCGTATTGTTGTACACGTCCTGATGGGTCTTTCACCTGAACAACAGTTCCCAGATCGATAAATAATCCAGTCAGGTCGATCGACTCCGTGAGGCTTCCGCCACCATTGGTGGAAAGATCCATGATCATGCCATCAATACCCTCTTCCTTGAAGCCTTCGATGATACGACGGCAGTCGCGAGTGGTACTTCGATAATCTTTGTCTCCACGACGAGCAGCATCCATGTCCATATAGAAGGATGGTAGGTTAATGACGCCAATATGAAGAGTCTTTTTACTACCAGGGACTTTATACTCGATGATGTCTCCACGAGCTTCACTATCTTTTAACTCAATTTTAGCCCGTTTAATGGATAGTACTTTCGATTCGGTACTCTTTTCAGGGATGACTCCCAGACGTACTGTTGAGCCGGGCTTACCGCGGATGAGCGATACAACGTCATTTAGTTTCATATCAATGACATCCTGCATTTCACCTTCTGTGTCCTGTCCGACACTGACGATTCGGTCACCTGTTTTTAGTTCACCTTGTTTGTCGGCAGCTCCGCCGGGAATGATCTTTGTGACCTTCGTGTAGCCATCTTCCAGTGTGAGTTGAGCTCCAATGCCATCAAGATTCAATCGCATCTGGATAGCGAAATTCTCAGAAGTTGTTGGTGACATATAGGTCGTGTGAGGATCGTAGCTGGTAGTTACAGCGGTTAGAAAGATTTCCAGCAACTCATCACTCTTGGTTTGTTGCATCTGTTTAAGTTGGCTGTTGTAACGACGGTGCAATCTCTCACGTGCTTCCTCGCCTTCCGTTTTGTCTCCTTTGAGTACTAATAAGTTGTATTTGATGCGTTTGCGCCAGCGGTCGGTAAGTTCGTCCTGAGATGTGGCAAACTTAAGATTGTCCCAGTCGGTGCTGATGTATTCGTCCACAGTGAAATCATGTGCCTGATCGATGAGTGTGTGCACCACTTCGATACTTGTTTCCATTCGCGACATGTATTTCAGGAATACATCGTGAGCGAATTGCAACTCCCCTTTTTTTAGCATGTCGTCAAGTTCAAGCTTTTTTTCTTCAAAAGATCTAATATCTTCTTCGAGAAAGTAAAGCTTCATTGGATCCAGACGATCAATAAATGTCGACATGGCTCGTTGAGAAATCTCATCGTCCAGTTCGTGACGGGTCAGATGCTGAGAAGATACGATTCCACGCACCATCAAAGCGATTTGTCGATTCTTTGTGCTTGGTTCGCCAATTTCTGCACCCATTAAGAATGGAATGCAAACACTGACTAATAAAAGAATGGCAGCAGTACGCAGAATGTTTTTTCGTGTAGTAACCGTGGTCATTGAATAATCCATTAAAGGCTGATAATTAATACTTTGGTTAGTCCTAATCACCTGCAAAAAGTCTACTTGCGGTCTTCACAGGTTGAAAATTGAGAATAGTGTGTGACCAATCAACGAATATTAATACGTTGATTGGTCTTAGACAAGTCGAATCGGACACCGGAAAACGATGGGAGAGTCTCATTGCCGATAAATCAGAGAAGTAAAAACGCGGAATCTTCTATTCTCTGAGTTTAAACTCTTTCTTCCTTGTAGTGTTCCGCGGTTCCTCCAATCTTTGTAAGATTCTTAGCAATAAACTTGTCATTTAGTATTGGGTTTAGGTAGGCGGTTGCCCTTAGAAATAAGAAGTTTATCGTATTAAGTTGCTATAACCAGTACATGAGTTGGTCATCCATCCAGCGTTTTCCTTCGCGAGCCAGGAAACCCAGGTGACCTCCAAAATCCGTACGAATAAGAGTTGTCGATTCCGATATTTGAGCGTCGTCAAATATTTCTGCAGGAACCACGGGATCGTCATTCGCAACGAGTACTATTGTCGGAACCGTAATCTCGCTTAAGCGATCTTTGCTGCTGGACTTTTGATAGTAGTCTGCTGCATCCAAAAATCCGTTGAGTGGAGCGGTAAAACGGTTGTCAAATTCAAAGAGTGTCTTGGGGAATGGTGAAAGTTGGCCCCACGGACAATCGGGGTGGTGTTGACGACGTTGAAGAAGGTCTTTTTTCAAAGAGCGAATAAATTGGTAGTCATAAAATCCGAGATGCTTATCTGTAATCATCTGGCTTGAATAAGCCAGATCGATTGGAGGGCAGATAGCGATGGCGTTAGTTATCTGTAGTTCCGGGTATGCATTGAGTTCGGTCAGGAGTTTTAGCAGAATGTTACCACTTAGAGAGAAGGCCACGATTTGAATTGCCGGCTTCCCTGTAAGCTTCTGGATACACAGTGCGGTTTGGGCAAGATCATCACTGGCCCCGGCATGGGCGGTTTTTCTTGCGATTGAAATACCATTCCCACAACCTCGCATATCCATGCGAAAGATATTCCGAGATCGACGACGTAGGCGATTGGCGATTCGAATCATATAGGAAGATTGGTGAGAACCGCCCAGCCCATGAACAAGAAGTACAGGAGGTGCAGCTGACTTTGCTGCTGCGGGTGCGGAGTCATCATAAATATAGAGTTGGTCACCGTCCGGTAAATCAACAGTCAGTTGGTTGCTGTTCGGCAAGGCGACTTTACCGCCAAAGAGTGCGGCGAGAATTGTCTGCCGGTGAGGACAATTCAGGAATCGACGAGGAACGAACTCCGATGTGGTTTTAACCATTTACATTTCCCCAACCACCCCCGCCGGGTGTCTCGATCGTCAGTTGATCGCCGACATTGACGGCGAATTGTTGTCGATTCTTCAGCAATTCTTCGCGACCGTCGGCAAACAATACTTTATTAACACCGGATTGACCTGCTCCACCTTCTGCTAAACCGGCTGGATGATTCTCATTGCGGCGTTGAGTCAGCAGAGAGACGGTGACCGGTTTCAGGAATGTCATTTGACGGATGATTCCATTCCCACCTCGATATTTTCCTTTTCCACCGGAGCCTGTGCGAATACGGAATTGTTCTAATCGAACAGGGTATCGACGTTCTAAAATTTCGGGATCCGTGATTCGAGTGTTGGTCATGTGGGTATGAACGGCATCAGCACCCGCTGCTTCTGAAGTGGCACCTGCTCCTCCACAAATTGTCTCGTAGTACCCAAAAGACTTATCGCCAAAGAGTAGATTGTTCATCGTCCCCTGACTGGCTGCTGCGAGTTGTAAAGCTCCGATAAGTACATCCACGATACGTTGCGAGGTTTCCACATTTCCTCCAACAACGGCTGGTGAATCAGCCGCAGTTAAACCAGGTGTGGGGTTTAAAAAACAATCCGGCAGGACGAGTGTGACTGGCTCAAGTACTCCCTGATTAAGTGGAATAGGCTCATCAATTAAAAGCCTTAGAACGTAGAGTACTGCCGCTGTTACGATTGCCCGGTTGGCGTTTAAGTTGATTGGCAAGACTGGTGAGGTTCCCGTGAAGTCGAGTTTGGCCGTATCCCCATCAATTTGGATAGTGACGTGGATTTTCGCTTCGTAATCCTCCGTGAAGTGTTCATCTAGATAATCCTGATATTCATAGATGCCATCAGGAATAGCCAGTAGTGCCTGACGTGTTTTTTTGGCAGCCGCATCTTGTATTAATTTCATATATGCCAATACAGTCGATTCACCATGGTTTTCCATCATCTGATTTAGATCATTTGCTCCCTGGCGATTGGCAGCCACCTGGGCATGAATGTCCGTCATATTCGTTTTGGCACTTCGTGAGGGAAATTCACCCGTGGTTAATAAGCTTCGAAGTTCCGCTTCTCGGGATATTCCCGCTTCGACAATTTTCTGTGAGCGAATGAGGATGCCTTCTTCTGCTAGCGTTTTGGAAAACGGAGGCATTGAACCCGGTGTGCAGCCCCCGATTTCAGAATGATGTGCGCGGCTGGCAGTAAAGAAAATACGCTCTCCGTCTGAATTAAAAACTGGCGTGATTACCGTTATATCGGGTAGATGCGAGCCTCCCCGATAAGGGTCATTGGTTATGAAGACATCTCCGGGAGCAATGAGGTCGTGGTCTTGTAAGATTGCTCTGACCGATTCCCCCATCGCTCCTAAATGGACAGGAATATGAGGAGCATTGACGACCAGTTCGCCTTCCGCGGTGAAAATAGCACAGCTGAAGTCCAGCCGCTCTTTGACGTTCACACTGCTGGAAGTATTTTGTAGCGTGAGACCCATTTGGTTGGCCACTGACACAAAGTAATTGTTGAAGATTTCCAACATAGCTGGGTTAGAGGGGTCTTTCTGAACAGGCAAAATGTTTTGTGAGGAGGAGACCAGGTTTAGCAGGATTTCAAAGTTGCTCAGGACGATTCCTTGCCACCCTGGTTCGATAAAGGTGGTGGAGATTTGTTCGGTAACGATAGCCGGTCCGGCAATCAATGTGCCCGATGATAATTCAGAGCGTTGAAAGCGTTGCGCTTCATACCATCGCCCGTTATGAAATACGGATGTCGTCACAGTACTTGTACACTCATGCGTTGGAGGTTCCGTAGAGTGAGAGGCTGGCGTCCCAGAGTCACCAGTAGCTTCGATTCTTAGAGTTACTAATTCCAATGGCTGCGAATGTTCAAAGCCATACCGCTGCAGATGACTGACTTGAAACATCGATGTGATGGCCGCCGCATCGACCTTCCAGACGAACGACATCACAGGAGATTCAATGATAGGAATTTGCAGGGTGGCATTGACTCCCCGGGGACGTATTTCAGCCACGATTCGTATAGAGATATCTGTGGGGGTATATCCCTCCCTGATAATTTGACGCTGCAGTGTATTAGTCGTTTGATAGACTTGTTCTGCTAGATTCACAAACAGTTCTTGGTCTAGCTCTTTATAGATTCCCAGATCACCTTGCCGTTTTACACTGGCCTGCCCCATCCCATAGGCCGATAGGATTCCTGCATCAGGGTGATTCAGAATCGTTGATATGTTTAACAGATTGGCGACACCACAAGCATGCTGTGCAGCTGCACCTCCAAAATTGACCAAGACGTAATCTGCAGGATCATATCCTTTGGCGACACTAATGTTTCCGATCGCTTGGGACATATTGTGATTTGCGATGCTAAGAAAAGCTTCCGCCAGATCATGGATTCTGTAGATATAGCCCGTTGTTTCCTCGATTTGTTTGCAGAGCTCTTTTAAACGATTATTAGCTGCAGCATGATCGAGTGGAATCGAAAATTGATCAGGAAGAATACGTCCCAGCACCAAATTTAAATCGGTCACAGTTAGCGGGCCTCCGGCACCATAACAAGCCGGTCCCGGGACGCTACCAGCGCTTTGAGGACCTACGGTTAGTTTGATCCCATCAAACCTGCAGATGGAGCCGCCGCCAGCTGCGACAGTTTCAATAGCAAGCATCGGTGTGACGATTCGCACGCCTGCTTTTTGCGTTTCGTATTCATATTCAAATTCGCCATCAAATCTTGACACATCTGTGCTTGTACCACCCATGTCGAATCCAATGGCTTTGGCAAAACCAGCCTGTTTGGCGACACTACTGAATCCAATAACGCCCCCGGCGGGGCCTGAAAGAATACTGTCTCGGCCACAAAAGCTCTCCGCTTCAACTAGCCCGCCGGCTGAGGTTAACAGGCGGATGGAAGACTCTGCGTGTAATTGCCGGGTGATGTCATGGATATATTTTGTTAGTACCGGATTGAGATAACTGTTCACTACGGTGGTGTCTGCGCGGGAGACAAGTTTGATGAGAGGTGAAATCAGGCTGGAACGGCTAACATCTTCAAAACCAACTTCTTTGGCCAGATGTTCGATGCTGACTTCATGTTTATCACAGACAAACGCATTCATCAGACAGATAGCGACGGATTCGAATCCCAGAGCTTTTGCCTTTATAAGTGCTTTGCGAATGGATTCGGATTCCAGCGACTTGAGGATTTTTCCATGCGTATCAATACGCTCGTTAACTTCCAGCACGGATTCGAAGAGAGGAGCGGGTTTTTCGATATTCAGGGTGAACAGCTCCGGACGATCCTGATTACCGATACGGAGAATGTCGCCAAAGCCTTCGGTCGTTACAAAAAGTGTTCGAGCACCACTACGAGTCAGCAATGCGTTGGTGCCTCGGGTCGTACCGAGACGCAGACTAACCGGAGGGAGTGGTTGGTTCAGTGGGACCTGCAGTAAATGATGGATCCCAATGACCGGAGCCTCCAGAGGGGTGTGGATTTCATAGCGGAGTCCAATACCTTCCGAAGGAATTGGTCTTTGAAGCTCAAGAGTCCCATTTTGTGTTTTAATAATCGGAGACTCGAAAGCGAAGTCGCATTGCAGATCGGCAATACGAAAGGTGGCCCCATTCCAAAATGCATCGACGTCATCGTTTCGTCGGGTATCTTGAATCAATCGGCCCTTAGCGGACTCGATGACCCCCGGCGTAATGGCAGAGCTTAAGAGTTTGTGGCGGCGTGACGACTCCCCGGATCCGTTGGGATTTTGTGCTATACAATCCGTGAACGTTCCACCGACATCAATCAGGAATTGCCAAGACGTGCTATCCAAAAGACACTAGCTCTTCTTGGCACCCACACAGATCAACTGTGAATAAGTACGGATATACATACGACCACCCGAAACAGCCGGGGTACTGCGGCAATCTTCACCGAGTGGATTCTTCGCAAGGACTTTGAATTCCTTGCTGGCAGCAATGACATGTACGATCCCTTCTTCATCTACACAGAAGAGTTTACCACCAACTCGAATCGCAGAACCGGAGAATGCGCAATCGAGGCGTTTTTGATAATAGACTTCCCCTGTTTTTGTATCCAGACAGGAAAGGATCCCTTTATCATAAAAGCAGAACATCAGTTCGTCTAAGCAGACCGATGTGGGTACATAGGGAGCAGAGCGATCCAGCTTATAACTGACGACAGGTTCTTTGCCAGGCTTAATAGCAGCGACATAATTACCACCACCACCAGAGCCGGTTGAACCGAAAATATGGCCGCCGGAAAAGAGAGGAGAAGAAACGGTTCGTTTGTCGAAAGCTTTGACAGCCCAATTCTCTTCACCGGTTTCAGGATTTAGGCTATACATACCGTCGACCGTGTTCGAACAGATTATTTCGTCACCATTTACACCCTTGTAGATTGCCGGAACACTATAGCTAGCCGAGGCTGTTCCGCGGGGGGTTTTCCAAATGATCTCACCGCTTTCTTTTTCAAAAGCATAAAAATAGCTCTCACCGGGATCGATTCCTTCAGGCAGTTTGTTATTGGCTTGAGAGGCGTTTAGCAGAATTTTGTTTTTGTAGATTACAGGTGAGGTACCGAAGCCGTGTTGACTGGCCCAGGTACCTAAGTCTTTTGTCCAAAGTTGATTACCGTCATGGCTATAAGCTTTGACCCATGTGTGTTGAGGGTCAGACCAGGCGAAGATCACGATATCCTCGTCAACGACTGGCGTGCAGGAAGCGTAGCTAGAGCGTAAATGTAATTTATGTGTCACCGATTTGTAATCATGTTGCCAGAGGATCTTTCCGGAATTCGCATCCAGACACAATACATAGCGTTCCGCAGTTTCAGGATCTGCGCTAAGGAGAAATACCTTTTCGCCCCACAACACAGGTGATGAATGTCCAATTCCAGGTAATTCCGCTTTGAATACAATGTTTTCCTCAGACCATTCAGCTGGGAAAGACTTGAGACTTGAAACACCTTGACCGTTGGGGCCATGAAATCGCGTCCATTCTTGAGCGGATGCCGATTGTAATACGAACAAAACGCTGGCGAAAACTGCCAGAAAATGGGAACGGCTGATCATATGAGCTTCTCACAAAAGAAATGATTTATTGATAGTTAAGCTTAATATTACCCGTCTTTGTTGGGTCACGCAATTTAAGCAATTGATTATTCATTCGCAGTCGTATTCGCCTCAACTGTCTCAAAGTCTTTGCCGCGTTTTGAGGTTAAAGCAATTAGAAATACACCTAAAATCATGAGCCCGGTGGCAACATAATAGGGCATGTTGAGTTGGATGGTGAGAAGTGGGATACCGATCCCCGAGCCAACAATTCGAGCCAGCGAACTCACGCTTTGCCCAACTCCCATAATGGTTCCCTGTCGGGTGGGATCACTTCGCCTGGAAAGCATGGCATTCAGTGAGGGCTGCATAAATGAAAACCCTGTAACCACGATCCCCAAAGCCAGATATAAAAGTCCGCTACTTTCTTGCTGGATCGCCATGATCATAATGGCAAAGCCAATAATTTCGAATATCGCACCAGTCATTGCTAATGACGCATCCGAGCGTTTTCCAGCCATCCGGCGAACAATACCGCCCTGAACTAAAGACAGAGTGACCCCGATGAATGCAAACGTCCCACAAATTTCAGAATACGAGAATTTGAAAGGGCTTTGTTCTAAATGCTTGGAACTACCCTTGATTAGCAAAGATAATGTGGTTTCAAAATTTGCGAAAGAAAAGATACATACAAAAATTGAAACTAGAATCAGACCGATCGAAGGAATGGAAAGAGCTTGCTTCAGACCGTTTAGATCAAAGACCTTATGGCCGGCTGTTTCACTCGATTCGGTAAGTGATTCCGGCAGCTTCTTGCTTGCTAAGAGTAAAGCTGAAAATGATAAAATGGCTGCAATATACCCCGGCCATGCATTGGGTGCTTCTCCATCCCCGGCGACCGCGACCATGCCAAGCAACGGGCCAAAAGTAAATCCGGCCCCGAAAGCCATCCCGATTAAGGCCATCCCTTTCGCTCGCTTTTCGGGTGTTGTGGTATCCGCGATATATGCTTGAGCTGTGGAAATTGTGGCTCCAAAAATACCTGCTCCGATGCGTGAGACATAGAGCAATAACATAGTTGTGGCAGCGTCATTAGCGATTGTTGTTGCCAGGCCAAACAGCGTGTAGAAGACCGTCGAGCCGGCTAAGCCAATCATGATGATTGGTCGCCGTCCATGTTTGTCAGACAGCTTGCCCCAGAATGGCGCAAAGATGAATTGCATAGCAGAAAAGCTTGCCATCAGCAGGCCTAGTTGCACACCGGCGTTGCTTGATTCTGCCAGATAATACTCGGCATAAACTGGTAACAATGGTAGGACCAGTCCAAATCCTAACAAGTCGATAAAAACAGTCAGGAAGATAACAAATAGAGAGCCTTTGCGAGGTTCGTCAGTCATAGATGAATTACTTCAAGAATCGGGGGAATGGGGAAGTCTCTAGTTTAAATACGTCGTTTTGGTCACGCTATCCCCTGTTTTAAATCCTCAATAGGATTTAGCTCTCCGCGTCGGCAATGGCGTCTCCTAATTGGCGTAGTAATTCCAGTTTGTAGATACCTGTGTCATGACCGTCACTAAAAGCAATCGTATAAGCGTAGTTGCCCAAAGGTTTTACTCCCTGAACCATTAGGGGTTGAGCCTCAGCAGCAGAAATGACGGGAAGTAATTCTGCAGGTTGTGGATTACGTTCCGCTTCACGGCAGTGTGCGCACGGGCAGTTATCGCGGAGAATCCTAAATGGAATCCGCGAACGCACATTGTCACTCCAATCAATCACCAAACGATTATCGTCTGACAGCCTGATACCAGTGGGATAGCTTGATAATTCACTCATGATTTAGTGCAACTCTAATTTAGAATTTCATTTAATGCTGAGATTAACCGGCCAACTTCTTCGTCGGTGTTGTAATGAACAAGTCCTAAACGCACCATACCTTCTGGTTCTAGACCTAATTGTTCAGTCAATTCAAGCGCATAGTAGTTTCCGTCCCAGGCATAGATGCCACGTTCACCCAATTCGTGAGCTAATTGGGTGGCAGATAGTTTGGGATGTGTAATCGAAACTGTCGGAACTCGTTCGCCGATTCTATCTTCCTGAGTAATGCCGTAGATCTTTAATCCTTCGACGGATGCCAATCCCTCTAACAATGTTTTGCACAATTTATCTTCGTAAATGGCGATCGCTTTATAGGCGACTTGTAAAGCAGCCCGTCGTTGGAGCGACCCATCACCTGCCAGAGTTCTTCCCAGATCCGCGATGTAGTCTACGGCTGCACGTGACCCGCATAAACTGGCAAAATTTTGAGTTCCGGTCATCCACTTGTCAGGAATAGCAGGTGAAGATGGGCGAACTTTATAGGCCTCCAATTTTTCTAGGATTTCAGCTTTAGCCCACAGCACGCCGATATGAGGGCCAAAGAATTTGTAGGTTGAACAGACCAGGAAGTCACAGCCGAGATCTTTTACATCTACCAAACGATGAGGGGCGTAATGAACGGCGTCGATAAAGACCTGTGCCTGAAACTGCTTGGCATAGGCGATAATCTCTTTTGCGGGATTAATTGATCCCGAAGAGTTGGATGCCAGACCGACTGCAATTATTTGTGTACGTTCATCAATTTTAGATTTAAGGTCATCAACATTTAAGGTGCAGTCGTCTTTATTAATGTCGGCGTATCGAACGTCAACACCATGATCTCTGGCAGCTAGAGCCCAGGTCGTCACATTCGCATCGTGATCGAGACGCGTGACGACGATATTGTCGCCTTTCTTCCACGTTTTTGCGATCGCCCGGGAAAATGCAAACGTGAGTGAGGTCATGTTAGCCCCGAAGACAATTTCTTTCCAATTGTCAGCACCAACGAAATCAGCTAGTGCTTGATGTGCCTTCTCAACAAATTCATCACTTTCACGACTGGTTGCAAATTGACCGCCATGATTCGCATTACACGTGCAGTAGTAATGGCTGATAGCGTCAATCACAGATTGGGTTACCTGCGTACCCGCCGGGCCATCAAGGTAAATGGCAGTTTGTCCGTTGTGTTGTCGCGCAAGAGCAGGGAACTGATTGCGACATTGTTGTATGAGTTCTGGAGTGAGTTGTTGAGCCATCGAGGTCTTATTCCGTCATGCTTGTGGCAAAACCAGAAGGCTAACGGTTATCAATAAACCGCCGACCCTTGGCTTCAAAACGAGGAAGCGAATTTGCTTCTGCCAATATAACCTGAACTCGCAAGCCTAACCCCACCTCGATGGCGTCTTTTATGCGGCCCGTATTTTCAGTCTGGTCTTCGACTTCGATCGTTAAGCCGTCCATGGCTCCATTTTTGAATGCGGTAATACGATACTCGATGACATCCTCAAAGGTACGAAGGATTTCTTCCACGGCGCTTGGAAAAACATTAACTCCCCGAATGACGATCATGTCATCAGCTCGTCCCAGAACTCCACCCTTTAACAACACAAAGTTACTCCCGTCTGCATTCGTAGGGAGTACACGATCGCCTGTACGGTATCTAAGCAAGGGACTTCCCGGACGTCCCAGACAAGTCAATACTAACTCACCAGTTTCTCCGGGTTGAATAGCGTTGCCGGATTCGGGGTCAATTACTTCAGCGATGAATTCAGCTTCACAGATATGTAAACCTGTTTGATTCGCATCTCCAAACCCCCAGGGTCCAATTTCAGAAGCGCCGGCATGGTCGATCAGTTTCGCGTCCCAGGCCTTTTCAATTCTAGTCCGGATTGAAGGTATTGAGCCACCGGGTTCACCCGCGACAATAATACGGGTCACGGACGAAGCGCGAAGATCGATGTCGTTTGCGGCCGCTACCTCGGCTAGACGAAGGGCATACGTTGGTGTGCACAGCAGGACGGTTGGCCGACTGTCTTTAATCAGGTCCAGACGGGCTCGCGTACTAAGTCCCCCACCAGGGATCGACATGGCTCCTCGAGCTACAATGGCATCGTGCGCTGACCAGAAGCCAATGAATGGCCCAAAAGAAAATGCCAGAAAGGCACGGTCGCTGCTATGAACCTCAGCAGCATCCAGAACATACTGCCAGACATTCATCCACCAAATCCAGTCATCGGCTGTATCCAGAACAGCCAGAGGTTTCCCTGTGGTCCCCGAAGTTCGATGGAATCGAACGTATTGGTCTACCGGCCAAGTCAGGTTGTTGGCGAAAAGACCCTCCGACAAAAGCTCACTTTTGTTCGTAAAGGGAATGTGTTTTAATTGCTCCAGACTTTCTAGTGCCTTGAGGTCTCCAAGCTTTTTCTGATAGAAGCGATTGGCTGGAACAATCTGTGCCAACAGGGTATTTAGTTTTTCCAACTGTAGACATTCCAGTGCCTCGCGCGACAAAGATTGAATCTCGTCACGATATGTTCTTTCGTCGAGTCCCGCTGGAGTAGGCATGGTTTTAAAGGAAAGTTTCAACAGAAAAAAGTGAATTACTGATTCACTGAATCTGGCGTTGATTCAGGAATAGTTTTGGGAGTTTCAGGAAGACCAGGCACACCCGGCAGCCCCGGAAGGTTCGGAAGCCCGGGAAGACTATCTCCAAGCTCTGAGGATTTGGCTTTGATAAGATCGTTGTTCGTTAAGTGGATTTTGTTAAATGTCGTTTCGTCTATCAAATAGAACCAGTTTGCAAAACGGCTATTGAGAATGCGTACCGAGTTTTGAGCTGCTAGCAGCTTCGAATCATATTCTTCTTTCAAACGAGCATTTTCCCGCATGATTGTTTCTTTGAGTTCGGCTAATTGTTCCGGTGTTAATACAGGTGGTTCTTCTTTTGTGGCTTGCTCTTCATCCTGACAGTTTCCTTCAGGAACGGGCTCGGCGGGGGTAGTCTCTGGAAGGGGAGTGTATACAGGGGTGGGAATCATATTTGGCTGAAAGGCAGTGGTGACAAACAGGTACCTATGGATAGAGTCTTGTGCTCCTGAAGTGGAATCAACTTCTCCAAAACGAAGGATGTATTTAATGCCGGTTTGCAACGAAATGTGGATCTCGCCGTTAGCGCTTTTTAGATCCATTAGGTTATCGACCGTCGTGTTAGGGTCACCAAACAATCCTAGCTGGGTCAGTGTTTCTGAAGTCTTGGCGTCTGCAATGGCAGCGGGTGTGATTTTCAGATCGGGGCGGAGGACAGCTGGCTTTCTAAGTACTCCTTCAATAGTCAGATTTTCAATAGCACTTTGCAAAATATTAATTCGGTCTAAATCGAGCTCCTCATTATCACTGAGCTCAATCGTGAATGGCTCCTGTGTGTTTTGGTCATACTGGACCATGTTGTCCAGTTTCCAGACCAGGTCGACATTATCTAAAATCATGGAAGAGTTGGAGCGGCGTAGCATGATGGGACTGCCTTCTTGGTTCAAACTGATGAAGTAGTCCTGAATGGCAAGTTGACGTACATCCAGTCCATTGATTCCAAGAAGGTTTGTATCAATCCATTTGGAAAACTCAGTTTCAAAAATACCCATATTCAGGTCGACGGTGAAGACGGTGTCGCTATCTGGCCTGCGTGCAGCGTAGTAGGCTTGCTGCATCCGAGGGTCGAGACCCGCATCGGTTCCCTTCATTACTTTGGCTCCGATAATCAGTGAATAGGATTTCCCCTCTTCATCGCTCACCGTAATAAGCGTTCCAACACCATCGGTGCCAACGTCCAGTGTGTCCGTGTTTGGTTCGATGACGTGGTAGTCTTCGTGGGCGCCACTGTCGACATCAATGACTTCTTTGACTTCCAGGGTGCTAAAGGCCGCAGCTGCGGATCCCATTTGTTCTTCAGCATCTGCCGGATAGTTATTGTGTGAGGGAATAACCCATTGGCCTGTGCCGTCACGCTTGACACTAAACGATTTAATCCGCGCGGTTAAATCATCATAGGTGGTGATCTTTAACTCGACCGCCCGTTCTGCGGTGAAGCCTTCAAAAACAGGTTTACCTTCATCCTGTTTGGCAATGCTTCGGCGGTTCTGTTGTGTATCTGTTTCACCAATGTCATTGGTGAGTACAGCGGCTACTACGGAGCCGGCTGCCAGGGCAACGAAAATGCAAGTTTGAATGACGTTGTTCATATTGATGAATCTAATGTTGTAGTGAGAGGGATACTGACGACCGTGTTGTTAGCGGAGTCGAGATGCTGCGACTCCTTCACGTTCCTTAATCCGTCGGTTGAAAAAGACAAAGACAGCTATTAGCAGGGGAGGAATCGGTGGGATCAGGACCGCGAGGAACTTGTATTTATTCTGCATTCTGGCTATTTTACGATTGCTGTCACGACGGATTGTGGCGATCTTTTTATCACGGTCACGCTCCTGCTTTACCTGTTCAACTTCCAGTTTTCTCTGATTCTCCTGCTGTCGGCTATTCAGGTTGATAACTTTTGCCCGTAGTACAGCAGGGTCAGGCTTGTCGGTGTTCGTCGGATCCTGCAGAGTAGCTAGTTGAGTTTGTAACTCCTCAATTTCATTTTGCATACCGTCTTCAATTAATGTGATTTGACTATCCATGACTTTATGGAACTTACTGATTTCATTCGTCAGCGTTTGTTGTTCCTCGTTGACCTGATACTCTACGGTCTTTAGTGAGCTATGACGAAGCTTACGGTTGCGAATAGAAATGTAGTCGTTTTCCTCTGCCAGAAAGTCGATTACGTTGAGGAGAAAGGTGATGTTCTCAAATTTGTAGGAGACATCCTGAAATGCAGTCGGCCTGGCTCGTACCGTCAGGAATGCATTGAACATAATGTCTAGATCGCTGATGTACACAACATTTAATTGAGGCGTATTGCCGTTGTCGTCAGCCTGGGCACCACTTGGTGTTCCTGTAATATGCACCGCCAGATTTTGAATCCCGTTGGTTCCTTCATTTTGAAGCTGTTTGATTCGGGCTTTAGCACGTCGACTACCATTGGCCATCGCCTGCAATTCAATCTGATAGGGAGATGATTCAAGCGTGCCTGAGTTTCGGATCGACGAACGAATCAATGGAGTGATTGTCATATGATCTTTAGTGGGATCGGGTATGATCGAACTTCCTACTGGAATTAACACTTCCTGAAGCTCTTCTGTGATCGGGTGATCAGAATCTAGGTTTCGAGTGAAGATCCATGTATCGAGAATGTCCTGATATTTAAGTAGTGGATAGGGGTTCTCTGTTTGCCAGACAATATTCGGGTCCCATAGCCCGGGGTTTGTTTCAGAAGGTTTTCCCGGAATCTGGATTGCTAATAAATCCCATAATCGCGAGATACTTCCTTTTTGCTGAGGCTGTCCCGGCAGCCCCATCATTTGTTCGATAGACTGGCGAGGCATGCCTGTACCGGGGGCCGAGATTGTTTCTGGCCGCGGGTCTTCAAAAATGACAGCAGGTACACCGGCCTGAAGCGCACGAAGGATATTTGTGAGTTTCATATCTTCCAGGGAAGAAGGCTGTGCGATAAATAATAATTCATATTCGGTGGTGGAGATTTCCTGTTCAGCATCAACATTAACTACTCGATATTGTTTTTGTAATTCAGTGATGAAGCTTTGCTGAGGAATTCGAGTCGGGCGTCCGCTGGCAAAGCTGTATCCGCCTAAAATATTGGCATCCGAGTCAATGACGCCGATTGTTTTACGCGTTCCTTTGGCCACCGTTGAAATTGAGCGAGCGAGTTCATACTCCACCGGAATCCCGTAGTCAAAAAAGGGTACCACGACCTTCTGGAGTCCACTACGAAATACAGCACCCATAATAATGGGGCGGTTGGCGTCTTCGCCGGCCACGGTGACGACTGGAATGCTGTGATTATCTTCGGCGTTGGCGACAATTTCGTCATAAGACTCGAGATTTTCATGTAGCGTCAAATAGACATCGCTGTGAGCTCCGAATTCCTTCAGTAATGAAATCAGGTCATACCTGGTTTTAATATATTGTTCGGGAACCTGATTGCTAATGAAAGCTTCGACGTAGACAGGATGCTCGGGCTCCAGATTGTCAATCAACTGGCGAGTGTCATTTGACAGTGAGCTTATTTTTCCTCGCGTCGTATCGTAACGTATCAGATCCTGGCTATCAAAGACGATCGTGAGTGAAAAGACCATGACGATGAGTGCAAAGATTCGCACAAGGAAGTGAATCCACAGTCGGTCTCCGTCACGCCCCCCTGACCAGTGTCGCTTGCCAATCATGATCATACACAGGTAGAGACTGATACAGATGATCATGAGGAAGTACATCATGGAGGACAAACTCAGAATGCCTCGTTCGAAGTCATCAAACTGAGCATGGATACCCCATTTAGAAATTAACTGAGCAAAGCTTGAAGTGGATGCGAATAAGTCAGCGGATTTAGCGGCTACCAATGGGACATTGAAAGCTAATCCAAAAACGAATGCGATTGTCATATTGCTCGTCAGGAACGAAGCCACCATTCCAATGGCTAGCATTGCCAGGCCGATGAGCCAGTAACCAAAGTAGTTCGTCGCCAGTAGGCCGGTGTCCAAGTCAACGGTCCAGGCATTAGGATCTTTTGCCAGTAATGCCAACACCACGAAGTTCGACAATTGTGAAAACAGTAGTGAGACAGTGAAGATCAAACTCGCAGAGATGAATTTACCAATGACGATATCTGAATCCCGGGCTGGTAAGGTGAGTAGTAATTCATCGGTCTTTCCACGACGTTCTTCAGACCAAATCCCCATCGTTATCGCAGGGATATAGATCAGCATGATCAATGGCAGGTATTCATTTAGCTGGGATAGATTTGCCAAATTGGCATTAAAGAACTGTTTGGGCCAAAAGGCAGCGAATGACGTCAAAAGCACAAAAACGCACAGAAAAACATATCCAGTCGGGTTACTAAAGTACCCGCGGAAGTTTTGACGTACCACGGCGATAGCTGCATGTCGTGTGTAATTGAGAGGCACAAGAATGCCAGCCAGAATGATCACGATCAACAGATCGCGAAAAATCAGGTCACCCAAAGATACAATTAAGTTGGTTCCGATTTGGTCCATAGTCTGCTATTTACTATTTCCGTTTGTTGGATTTTAGTTTCGTCACGGCGTCAATGCGATTAAATGGTGTCAACAAATTCAGTTTTGCGGCGGAATGCCTGATCTAAGGTTTCACCCGCGTCAGCCAATTTGTTCATTGGCCCGTCGTAAACCAGATGCCCTTCATTGATCATGATGACTCGATTGGCCATCGCTTCCACTTCCTGCATGATGTGAGTAGACAACAGGATAGTTCGGTCTTTCCCAAGACGATTCATCGTATTTCGGACTTCCTGGATTTGATTAGGATCCAAGCCGGCAGTTGGTTCGTCCATGATGAGAACGTCAGGCTCGTGTAACAGCGCTTGTGCCATACCGACACGCTGGCGATACCCCTTCGATAGTTTCCCGATGGCCTTATAGATCACACTACTTAGATCGCACAAATCGACGACGGCTTCGATACGTCCCGCTCTGGCCTGTCGGGACATCCCTCGGGCATCTGCGAAAAACGAGAGTAGGGAATGCGGAGTCATATCGAGGTACAGTGGTCCATTTTCCGGTAGATAACCAAGGTGGCGGGAGCCAGCGATGCGTTCACTGGCCATGTTGTACCCAGCGATGCTGGCAATCCCTTCAGAGGGGGACAGATACCCTGTGAGGATTTTCATCGTCGTGCTTTTGCCAGCACCATTGGGTCCCAGGAAGGCAACAACTTCGCCTCGTTTGATTTGGAAGTTCACGTTTCTTGTGGCCGCGAACTCTCCGTAGAACTTCGAGAGTTGATGCGCTTCAATCATGACCTCATCACTTGGTTCTGTTTGATCGTGACTGATCACTTGTGGTTCAGGTGTTTTGACCGCCGCCACATCTGTTTCTTCAGATGTACTTGCCAGCAATTGTGCTATGGAGTCGTCTTCTGTCATTGGAGATGTTTGCTTGAGTTTTTCGAGTGAGGTTAGAAGGCGGTTATATATAGATTTATATCTTGTGTTAATACGATTTTGGATGGATTCTGGTTCTATACCGTTAACAGAATCTGAACCCTGCGAATTCATTTATCCCGATTTGGAAATCCGTAGGTGGCGATTCCAGTTTTCATCATCAATTCTGGGGAAGTCCGTTCGCAAATGAACCCCTCGAGATTCTTCTCGTTGTAACGCAGAATCAACCATGATACGTGCAATCGTCAGCATATTTTGTAATTCCCACCCCTGCAAACTGGTGTACTGAGCTGGCAGTACATATCGTCTCCAACTGTCGATGGAAGCGAGTGCTTCCCGAAGCGTATTGGCCTCCCGACGCACGCCGACAAATCGCCACATCAAACTCTTGAGTGAATTTGTAATGTCATTCAGGTCCATGACTTCGTTTGTTGATGCAACGTGTGGGTTACTAATCTGACGGGCTTCATAGTGATCTTGCATGTTGGTGGCTGCCAGAGATGCTTGTTGTCCGGCGTGTGCCCCGAAAACTAAACTTTCTAAAAGGCTGTTCGAGGCTAGGCGATTAGCACCATGAAGGCCGCTCGCGGTAACTTCCCCTGCGGCCCACAGGCCTGGTAAGGTTGTGCGTCCAGAGGAATCGACGGTGACACCACCGATCATGTAGTGAGCCCCGGGCCGAACCGGAATACGATCCGAGGTAATATTAATCCCGAACTTTTCACAGGTTCTTGCAATGCCGGGAAATCGGTTTGTGACGTATGACGGATTCAAATGAGATAAGTCTAAGTAGACACATGGGTGCCGAGTCTTTTCCATTTGGGAAACGATGGCTTGAGAAACGATGTCCCGAGGAGCTAGTTCTCCGCGGTCGTCAAATTCCTTCATGAAACGATAGCCATTGTTATCTACTAAATAGGCGCCTTCTCCGCGCATGGCTTCCGTGATCAGATTTCGGCTGCTGCCTGCGATGTAAAGAACGGTTGGGTGGAATTGCATGAACTCCATATCTGATAATTCGGCCCCTGCACGAAATGCCAGAGCATGTCCGTCTGCCGTAGCTACCGGGGGATTGGTGGACTCACGATACAATTGCCCGGCACCACCGGTGCAAAGAATGGTTTGTTTGGCCCACACCATAATCATCTCCTGACCTTGACGGATCAACGCTCCGCGGCAAACCCCGTTTGCGGTCAGCAGGTCAAGTGTAAAGGTGTTTTCCAGAATCCTGATATTGCGGAGTTTGCGAGTCCATTGAATCATGGCTCGAATGATTTCTTTCCCCGTAGCATCTCCCAAAGCATGCAGGATACGATGATGGCTATGCCCGCCTTCACGACCTAATGAAAGTTTACCGGAGTCTTTATCGAAGTTCGTGCCCCACTGCATCAATTCGCGGATTCGGTCAGGCGCCTCTTTGATAACCATTCCAACAACGTCCTGATCACACAAACTACCACCCGCGGTAAGTGTATCCTGAATATGGTTTTCAAAGTTATCTTCGGGATGCATTACACCGGCGATTCCGCCTTGTGCATAATTGCTGTTAGATTGCTGCAGCCGATCTTTGGTTACAATCATCAGGTTATTGGACGGATCAACAGCGTTTGCCGCGCGCAGACCAGCCAGGCCACCACCGATAATCAGAACATCGGTAAAGCGGTGCGCTACTTCCTTAGGATGGAAGGGGACCAGGTAACGAGGTGTTATATCAGGCATCACTGTAAATTCCTGCAGGTAATACTACTCTTAATAGTACGCTACAGTGGTTCCAGTACTCCTTACACGTGGAAAGCGACATCTCCTTTTCGCCGCTTTTTAAGGCCTGATGCTGTTGCTGTCCTTACAACCTATTCATCTGATACAGTCGTACCCGTTCGAAACGCCTTAAATCGCTGTTGAAGATGAGGTGGCAACCCGGATAATGCCCCCCCTCCAGACACTCCCTCGACGTCTTGACGGTTTGTTTCTACCTTGCGCGCCTGCGTTTGAGCAGAGGGGCGTAGTCCAAGGGACTTGAGAGTGTCATCGAGTGTTTGTTTGCCGGCCTGAGTATCATCTTGTTTTAGTTGTTCATACCGCGAAACCATTTCACGAAGTTGCTCTGCCGTGATCCCCAGATCTTCAAGTAATTCATCACTTGGACTGTCTTGGTGATCGCGAAGATATCTTAGCGCCAAATCGGTGGCTTTACGGGCATAGTCCAGTCGCGCCTGATCGGTGTCGCGGACTTCATCCGGTAAGCCTAATTCATCCGTCGAACTCGCATCTTCCTGACCTGTTCCCGACTGAGGGCTCGCTTGAGAGCCGGCATTGCTTTCAGTGTCTGCTGAGGCACCCATGCCGTCTTCGTTACCAGCCGTTTCCGAAGTGTTCCCCCCGTTCGGCTCCGTACTATCGCTGTTGTCTGAATCACTCGCTTGGGGGCCGGCGCTTTCTCCCATCGTATCGCTACCGCCGTCATCGTCGACCTGTTCACCTTCAGTTCCGGTATTCCCGTCACGAGGGTTCGTCATCGGATCCTTGGTGGGCATACCTTCAGCATTAGGGTCCGTAGCATTCCCCTTTTCCTGAGGTGCTGGATTGGAAGGATCTTTGGGGTTGGGATTGGTTGAGTCCCTTTGGGTATTGGCTTGTCCATCCCCTTCTTCTGTAGAGGGCTGGTCTTCACTACGTCCGCCGGAGTTGTCTTTGGGGCTCTGGTTATTGACTCCGTTGTTCTCACCTTTCATCGGTTCTTGTTTTGAACTTTCGTTGTCCGTCTGTTGGGTTTTCGGTTGGTTGTCTCGCAGGCGATCCAGTAGCTTTTCAAAGATGTCTCCATCGTGCTGGTCATCTGACTTTGCGTTGCCTTCCTTGTCGGGATTTTTATTGGTAGTGTTGTCGTCCCCTGATTCACCGGTCGGGTTTCCGTTTACGGATTCGTCATTTGTTTGAGGTTCACCAGAACCACTTTCTTCGGACTGTTGGGCGGTGTTATTTCCAGTTTGATTTACCTTGGAGTTGTTTTCTGATGCACTTCCTTCACCACCGGCTTGGGATTCCATGTCATTGGTTCCATCCGTATTTTCTCCATCCGTCATCCCATCTTCCGAATCACCTTCGGTGGGATTTGTTTGATTTCCACCTTCGTTGGCTGGAGCGTTTTCACCGGTGCTGTTGTTGGGTTCATCCGAGGCGTCTCCTTGTCCACCCGCACCATTGTTTTCGGTGCCGGGATCACCACCTTCTTCAGAGCTTTCACTGGCTCCACCAGTCATTCCTTCACCCGATTCACTTCCTTCACTCTCATCAGAAGACGTCCCCTCTTCCGATGCTTGCTCCGAAGGCTCGTCTTCCATTTCGTTGGATGGAGAATCAGGCATCCCGGGCTGCTCTGACATGTCATCAGTAGCTTCCATGTCTGTTGATTCAACGGGCTCGGTAAGGTGGATAATTAAGAGCTCGCTTTGAGTCCGATTGGGTTGTGGATTGGAAGAGGTTCTTCGATTGTCGGTCGCCTCGCCGTAGACAGTGATTCGTGTACCGGCCGTAAGATTATGTTCGGCGGGTGTAAAAATGGTCGAAAACTCACGTTGTTTTTTGTTTTGTTCATTGGGTTTCAGGAGCTCAATGCGAATGTCGTCACGGTTTTGCTCGGCCACTACCATGGCGACAGAAGATAACAAGTAATCGGGATCATGAGCTGCCCAAGCCAATGGGAGCGACTGATTGATTGGCAATTCCATGGGACCCTGTCTAAGTTCCCGTCTTGCAGGTTTCGTAAATTCGATGACCGGAATCAGATCGGTAAGTGTGGTAATCGAATATTCAATTGTTTCAGGATTCGTTTCGCCGGCTTTACTTCGAAAGAAAACCTGATATCCCAGATAGGCGGGAATTTGATTGGCATTCACCCGAAGTTCAAATGTTGTTTCACAAGTCCGATCACCCTGAGCGGTCATGGTTCGTTTTTCAGTGCTGCCCGAATCTGTCTTTAATTCAAGCCATGCTGCATCGATATCGGCGTTTGCCAACGCCTTGATTTTAATGGTGGTTCCCTCAATAGCTTCGACGTTGAACTGGCGGGAGCTTAAAACATTTGGTAGATCGGTATAGGTGGGGAATTCGTATTCGACCTGGGTTACCCTTATGGCAGCGGCTGGTTTCACAGCGACATCGTATTGTTCGCTTATTGCCGTACGCCCATCGGGATGACCGGCCTCAATCCAGTATCTGAAGCTCCGTTGAATTCCCAGTGAATCTTGCTCCAGAAGCAATTGATACTGACTGTTCTTTAAATCCATTAGTTGTCTTTGTTTTCCCAGACTCCCGTCGGTTGAGTCAGTGACTAAATAAACAGGCATATCATCATCAGTACCACGGATCGTTGCCGTGATTTCAAGCGTGGAGCCGTAAGTGATAGTAGCATCTCCCGGCTGGACGGATTCGATCACTATCTCAGAAGGGCGCTGCACACTATCCCAGGGAATGAGGATGCGATGCATTGTTTGTATCGTCGGGTTGGGCATGATTGCAAAATAGATTGCAGTGATTGCCAGAAAACCCAGACTGGTGTATCCCCATAACGATGTTTTAGTGGTATCCACGCCATCGTCTGTACGACCATCGTTAAGGTCCAGGCAAGCGCGTTGAGCCATCGATCTCGCAATCGAAGGATGTATATGACTCTCCGACTTTATTTGCCAGAAGTTTGAAATGCTGTTTTTGATTTCTGGCGAGAGCTCTTCAATCTGTTGTGCCACAAAGAGCGGATTGATGCGCCCCTTGAGAGACCGAGTGATCAGGTAAAGGCTAACCGGCGGATAAATGACAAACAGGGTGAGGAAGTAGAACCATCGTCCTACCGAGCCGAGCGAGCCGTCCTGCACAATCAAATACGTCCAATGATCGATCACAAAGGAGGAAAAGAGAATTACCAAACCAGCGAGTGCTGTTTGACAGAACATAAGTAATAGGTCGAGTAGCTTCCATCGCCGGCAGTTGGTTTGGAGCAATTCAGCAATTTGCACCGCTTCTTCCGAAGTAGCAATATCGTGCTGTGATAAAGAGCCCGTGGCCATGATGCTGTTCGCTAAAACTTAAAAAGTACTTCTGCTTATTATTATAGACGTCTGTTTTGCGTCAAAGTTCCATTGATTTTAAAAGTTCTTTGAGACAAGAGGCAACTTAAATGGGGGCAATGGCTCCGAGTAGTGCTATTACCCTGAATTCACAAAGAGTCTACAGTAGAATAAAAGGTAAGCACTACCTTACATTTATCGGTTTCAATACGGGTCATTCTCCGAGCCAATTGTGGTAATCACAGTTTCGATTGGTGGAAAATACCTTCGCCGGGCTCAACCAGCCTCTGGAAATCGGTGCTTAAAGACTCCTCATTGCGATTTCATTTCAATCGCCGCAACCTTTAGGTAATTCGCCGTGTCAGAAAAAGTAGATTTTATTTATCTCGATGGAAACGACAATATTTGTGTCGCCACCAGAAATCTTCCCAAAGGGACGAACTTAGAGGTTGAAGGCCAGCAGTTCGAGCTTCAGGAGGACATTAGGATAGGGCACAAAATTGCGATTCGTGAGATTGAATCTGAGACACCTGTCTATAAGTATGGTCAACCGATTGGGCTCGCAACGAACCGGGTGACACCAGGTGAATGGGTTCATGTTCATAACGTAAAACATGTCGCTCCCGAAACCGAATACGAAAAAGCGACAAATCATCCGGAGCCTTTACCACCCATTACGGATCGGACTTTTATGGGCTACAAGCGGCCCAATGATACTGCGGGAACACGAAACTATATTGGCGTTCTCTCGTCGGTAAACTGTTCAGCCTCGGTGGCCAAGTACATTGCCCGGCATTTCGATCAGAGTATTCTTAAAGACTATCCCAATGTTGATGGTATTGTTCCCTTTGCTCATGGTGAGGGGTGTGGGATGGAATTCGGAGGACTCAAACACGAGATGTTAAACCGGGTGTTGGGCGGCATTGCTCGTCATCCCAATATCGGTGGTTATCTCATCGTTGGACTTGGTTGTGAACAAAATACGATTGGCTATCTGGTTGAGAGCCAACGTCTTGTACAGATTGACGGTGTGACAAACTCTGTCGGACCAAAATTGCCACCAGTTCTGAGTATGCAGGATCATGGTGGGACGATGGCAACCGTGGAACTTGGTATTCAACAGATCGCGAAGTTGCTTCCAGCCGCCAACGATGTGAAACGTGAGCCAATACCTGTAAGTGAATTAGTGGTTGGCCTTGAGTGCGGTGGCTCGGATGGAAATTCAGGAGTGACAGCTAATCCAGCCGTGGGTGTTGCCAGCGATTTACTGGTTGCCAGCGGCGGTACCGCCATGTTGTCAGAGATGCCAGAGGTGTATGGAGCTGAACATTTACTTACCGCTCGTTCACGTTCGGTTGAAGTCGCGGACAAGCTTCTGGAACGAATTCGTTGGTGGGAATGGTATGCCGATATTTGGGGTGAGTCGATAAATAACAACCCATCAGCAGGTAATAAAGAAGGTGGATTAACGACCATCGCTGAAAAATCATTAGGGGCTGTGGCCAAAGGTGGCTCTACGGTTTTGGAGGCGGTCTACGAATATGCTGAACCAGTGGATAAGCGTGGTTTTGTACTGATGGATACACCAGGCTTCGATCCTCCTAGTGTGACCGGTATGGTTGCTGGGGGTGCAAATGTTGTTGTATTTACGACTGGACGCGGGAGTTGCTTTGGATGCAAACCTACCCCATCCATTAAAGTTGCCACCAATACTCCAATGTATGAACGTATGGTCGAGGACATGGATATTAACGCTGGCACAGTACTGACAGGAAAGACTGTGCAGGAACTGGGCAGGGATATCTACGAAGAGATTATCGAAGTTGCCAGTGGAAAGAAAACCAAAAGTGAAATCCATGGTATCGGTGATGAAGAGTTCGTACCGTGGACTTTAGGAGCTCAACTCTAAGTCACCCGGGTAATCACGATGATGGCCGCTTATTTCAAAATAATAAATCGGACTACTAAATCTCCGCTAATTTGGCCTCCACTGTTTTTGTTGTGGTTGTTGTCGGTACCTTACCGACTGATTGTCGGATGGCGCAATTATCGTTTTGAAAACCGACATTCTGTTACCCGCGTTAGTGTGCCGGTTATCAGTATTGGCAATTTAACGACGGGTGGAACCGGCAAGACGCCGATGGTGCAATATATTGCACGGTGGTTGCGAGACTGCGGAGTTCGCGTGACGTTGCTGAGTCGTGGATACAAGGCGGAACATGGAAGTAAGAATGACGAAGCACTGGAATTAGAACGCCGGCTGCCGGATGTGCCACATCTTCAGAATCCCTGTCGCGTTGACTCCGCGGCGATGGCTATTGAAGAATTTGAGGCGCAAATTCTGCTTCTTGATGATGGGTTTCAACATCGATTTCTCGCCAGGGACCTGGATGTTGTTTTGATAGATGCCACCTGTCCGTTTGGCTACCGGCGTCTATTACCTGCCGGCCTGTTACGTGAACCGTTATCGTCATTAAAACGCGCCGGTCTAGTGATTATTACTCGCGTCGATCAAGTTACACCAATCGAGGTCCAATCAATCCGACAAACCGTTGAAAAATATAATCCGGAAGTAGCGATTATTGAGTTCGTTCATCATGTGGAAGGCTTTGAGAATTACTCGGGAGAAACACTAGATCTTAGTAGTTTGGTGGGTAAACGAGTGCTCGCTTTTTCCGGGATTGGCAATCCATCGGCCTTTTTGAAGCTGCTTGAGGAACAAGGGGTGGAGGTAGCGGCGCACATTGAGTTTGAAGATCATCATCATTTTAATCGCAATGATATAGAGACGATTGCTGCCAGAACGCATGCAGTCGCAGCCGAGGCTATCATTTGCACGATGAAGGATTTGGTAAAGATACAAGTAGATCGATTAGGCAGCCTGCCTTTATGGGCTTTGTCTGTTGGAATGGAGCCCTTAGCCGGACAAGAATTGTTGGTACAGGAACTAGGAAAGATAGTCGAATTGGTTGAATCCGATGAGTAAACATAAAGAGACGGTGATTGTAGTCGGGGCCACTTCCGATATTGCTCGTGCGACGGCGATGGAATTGGCCTGTCAGTACAATTTAATTCTGGCTGGTCGGGATATGACTGAATTGGATGCGATCGCTCAGGATATCGTCATTCGATATGAATGCGACGTTTCGACACTCATGTTTGAAGCACTTAACTCGAACGAGCATGCAACGTTCATCAGCAAATGCTTTGAAAAAACGGAGAAGATATCTGGAGCGGTGATTTGTCATGGTTTCCTTCCTGTGCAGATTCAGGCAGAACGTGACTGGGACCTTGCTCGTAAGACACTGGATATTAATTTTACTTCCTGTGTATCAGTGCTTGAACCATTGATGCAGCGGCTGGAAGATCAGCAGGATGGCTTCCTGGCGATCATTTCTTCTGTGGCTGGAGACCGAGGTCGGCAGAGCAATTATCTTTATGGTGCTGCCAAAGGTGGGCTCACCGTTTATTTGCAGGGTCTCAGGAATCGAGGTCAACATAGTGGCGTGCATGTGATGACTGTCAAGCCAGGGTTTGTCGCCACCGCGATGACAGTGGGGATCGTTGATCCCAAGAGTCCGTTAGTAGCGACNCCTNAACANGTGGCTCGAGACATNGTTCGTGGNATNAAAAAACGTAAAGNNGTCATNTACTCNAGATGGTTTTGGCGNTACATNATGNTNGTTATTCGAAGTNTTCCNGAACGAATCTTTAAGCGATTACGTCTATAAANCAGCCTATCGCAAGAGAAGCANNCCCNTTCTATAATGGCNTNATGNCAGACAACAANGAGCCANTNGAAATTCGATCTCCTGAAGATCCTGCTTTAAGCGAACTGTGTAAACAGTTGCATGAACTGTCTGTCGNTCTNGATTTNCAGNATGNNAATGGAGTTTATCCNTGGCCTCANAAACAGNTGGAACTNTGTGCTCAATACGGAGTNTTNCGNTGGTTTCTGGAACCTGAGNACGGTGGTCTGGGNTGGAGCGATTATGATTTGACGCTTGGCTATCTNGCTCTGAGNGCTGCCTGTCAAACGACAACCTTTGTTATCACTCAACGCACGGGGGCTTGTCGNCGAATTGCTTTGAGTGGAAACGATTTCGCTCGCGANGCGTTGATTCCNGCNNTATTGGANGGAANNCNNTTTTCGACNGTNGGGATTTCTCANCTNACNACAAGNCGTCGTCACTTANCNCAGGCAGTATTAAGAGCTGAAGAGACNGAGNCAGGATTNCTGCTNAANGGATTCAGCCCNTGGGTAACNGGNGGAGTTCATGCGGATACGATTGTNGTTGGAGCGNAACTGGAGGATGGTCGNCAGATATTGACGGTGGTACCTACNGATNTTTCNGGAGTGCATGCTGAGNCNCCGGCCAACTTNGTCGCCCTGTCAGGAAGCCATACNGGTAAAATTTCGTTGGTGAATGTTCAGGTTGATCGCAAGTGGTTATTNGCAGGNCCTGTCGAAAACGTNATGGCTCAAGGGATTGGGGCTCGCACCGGNGGATTGCAAACGTCAACTTTAGCGATTGGTTTGGCAGGNGCNGCGATTGATTTCATTTTTAGTGAAGGTGAAAAACGNCCGGACTTATTGCCGCCCGCNGAAGCACTNAAAGAAGAATGTGAGTCATTGAGNGAGATNTTACTACATTCTGCAGCAGGCAATGAAACCTGTGGGACCGAGNAATTACGTCAGCATTGCAATAGTTTGGTCCTCCGATCNACTCAGGCAGCTCTTTCNGCNGCCAAAGGTATGGGGTTTGTTANCGGNCATCCTGTCGGTCGATGGTGTCGTGAAGCANTGTTTTTCATGGTTTGGAGTTGTCCACAACCAGTNGTCAANGCTCAGATGTGCCAATTAGCCGGTATTGCGGCGGAGTAAAAGAGATGGAAGAAACACATATTACCTGGCATGACCATGCGATTACACGNGAAAACCGTGAGAGCTTAAACGGCCATCGAGGATGTGTCGTTTGGTTTACAGGGTTGAGTGGATGCGGCAAGAGTACTGTAGCTAATCTGGTTGATCAGAAACTGCATGTCCGCGGTGTCCATACCTTTGTTTTAGATGGTGACAATGTGCGACATGGCTTAAATGCCAGTCCACAGTTATTGGCGCCGTTGGGTGAAGTGTATGCTCAACGATTCGGCCTTGGATTTTCAGCAGAAGACCGTAAAGAGAATATCCGTCGGGTGGGTGCGGTAACCGAGTTGTTTGCTGCAGCGGGCTTGGTAACGCTTGTTGCTTTCGTTAGCCCTTACCGTGAAGATCGAACCAATGTACGTGAACGGATTGAAGCATCTCGCGACGGTGATTTCGTCGAAGTTTTTGTTGATGCACCGTTGGAAGTTTGTGAATCCCGCGATCCAAAAGGTCTCTATGAAAAAGCTCGTGCAGGTGAGATCAAAGGAATGACAGGTATTGATGCTCCTTATGAACCTCCAGAAACTCCGGAGGTTCACCTTAAGTCAGATGAGCAAACCCCTGATGTTTTAGCGGACCAGGTGATTGCTTATTTGGAATCGGCTGGGATCCTCTCTGAAAAACTATAAATTGATACTATTCAGTTCAGAAAAAAGAAACGAGGAAAATTAAATGGCAGTCACAGTCGGTCAGGTAGCTCCGGGATTTAGTTTGCCCGATAAGGATGGGAATCAAGTTTCGCTGGATGACCTGCAGGGTAAAAATGTTGTCTTATACTTCTATCCCAAAGATGATACCCCCGGATGAACGAAGCAAGCTCAAGGGTTCCGTGATTTGAATCCACAGTTTGAAGCGTTGAATACTGTTGTGATTGGTGTCAGCCCGGACGGTGCTGAGTCTCACAATGATTTCATCTGCAAATATGATCTTCCGTTCAGATTGCTCTGTGATGAAGAGAAAGTGATGTTAACAGATTACGACGCCTGGGGAGAGAGAGTGCGTTTTGGTAAGAAGACGATGGGAGTTATTCGTTCAGCAGTTTTGATTGATGGTGAAGGTGTGGTATTGAGACACTGGAGCAAGATTTCGGACGCCGGAGCACATCCCCAGGAAGTGTTGGCTGCCGTCGCTGGTGAATAACCAATCAGCCTGATTTGTGTGATAGAATCGGGCAACAGGATATTGGCTCATTTTTAATTAGAGAATCAGATCTATGAAATCGTTAAAAGTTTTGACTGTTGTTAGTGCGCTGATGCTGACTTCTTTTGTTGTGGATACGGTCACCGCGGAAGTCCCACTTAATGGATTATCGGAGGCCGAGAAACGTAGTGGTTGGAAAGTACTGTTTGACGGTGAATCCACCGACGGCTGGCGGAATTACAAGAAAGAAAGTGTTAGCGACGGTTGGCAAATCAAGGATGGCGCCTTGACCCGGGCAGGCGGCGGTGCGGGTGATATCATCACAACCGGTCAATACAAGCACTTCGAGTTGTTCTTGGAATATAACATCTCCAAAGGCGGTAACAGTGGAATTATGTTTCATGTGACCGAAGAGTATAACGCTCCATGGCAAACGGGTCCCGAAATTCAGGTCCAGGACAATGTTGATGGGCATGATCCGCAAAAGTCGGGTTGGTTATATCAGCTATACAAGCCCAAGAAGCCGGCATGGGCGACGATGTTCGAAGAACAGGTTGGGTTCAAGGGGAAGGAGATGGACGATGCCACTCGTCCTCCCGGAGAGTGGAACTTAGTTTATCTACGCATTGGTCCTAAGAACTGCGAAGTACAGATTAATGGTGTGCACTATTATTACTTCAAGGTTGGTAGTCCTGAGTGGAATGGTTTAGTTGCTAAGAGTAAGTTTTCGAAATATCCGAACTTTGGGAAAATGGGTGAGGGGCATATCTGCCTGCAGGATCACGGCAATCTCGTTTCTTACCGAAATATCAAGGTTCGTGAGATTAAAGATGGTGAAGTTCCATCGATTTCAGACAAAGAGATCACTTTGAATGCTGTGGAAGCATTTCCAGGTATGACCTGGGAAGACTTTGAAGGTGTCGATGAGGATGGCAAGATTCAGGTCATGCGACCTGTTGAATTAGTTCATCCTGGTGATGGTTCGAATCGATTGTTTGCTTTGGACCAACGTGGTCGTATCTACTCGATTGACGCGACAGGTAAAGAAAAGGAAGCGAAGGTTGTCGTTGATTTTCAAGATCGAGTGCAAGCTCATGATGCCGCTGGTAATGTGAATGAAGAAGGTGCGTTGGGAATGGCGATCCATCCCGACTATGAGAACAACGGGCAAATCTTCGTTTATTATTCGTCGAATAAATCCAATCTCAAAGATGGTCGCGTTTCGTACCTTTCTCGCTTTACGGTCGATCTGAAGTCAGGCGTTGGTAAAGCTGCAAGTGAGAAGATGATCATGACGATTCCTCAACCGTTTTCAAACCACAATGGCGGACCGATGACTTTCGGTAACGATGGTTTGTTATATATCGGTATGGGCGACGGTGGTGGCCGAAACGATCCCACAGGGCAGGGGCAGGATTTAAGTTCCTGGATGGGATCTATTCTTAGAATTGATGTAGATCATCCCACAGAAACACGGCCTTACAGCATTCCGAAGGACAACCCATTTGTAGATATGGAAGGTGCCCAACCAGAGATTTATGCGTATGGAATCCGTAATCCATGGCGTATTGCTAACGATCCAAAGACCGGTACGATCTGGATTGGTGATGTTGGTCAGGATCAATGGGAAGAAATTAATATTCTCAAGAAGGGTGCAAACTATGGTTGGAGTGCTCGGGAAGGAAGTTATCAGTTTGGAAACGCTCCGGTGGATCCGGAATTGGAAGTGACTGATCCGATTTTTGAATACGATCACCAAATTGGTAAATCGATCACTGGCGGATATGTATACCGAGGAAAAGAGTTTCCTGAATTGCAGGGAGCTTACCTCTATGCGGATTATATATCCGGTCGTATCTGGGCATTGAAATACAATGTGAAGAAAGAGCACGTCATATCAAATATAGAAATCAAGTCATCGGGCACTCCCGTGATGGCTTTTGGTTTGGGTGAGGATGGTGAAATCTATTACACCGTAGGGGCAGCCAGTGGACGATGTATTTACAAATTTGCACGCCCTTAGAATTCGCTAGAGGAAAGCTGGTAAATGGCATCCAGGCAAAANACTGAAATNATGAAGAGACCTGCCGCTAAGCCGGCAGGTCTTTCTGTAGCTACCTGTCAGTTTCCAGTCGAGGCAGATATTGCCNGCAACANGANTTATGTTCTTCGGCAAATGCAGCGNGCTGCTGANCTNGGCGCGCGTGTTATTCACTTTTCTGAGTGTGCTTTAAGCGGTTATGCCGGCGTTGAGTTCGATTCGATCGAATCATTGAATTGGGACCAACTAAAATNGGCAACGCGTGACATTATGCAATGGGCAAAGAATTTGGGNGTNTGGGTCGTGTTGGGATCNACNCATCAGCTCTCAGGAAAGCATAAGCCCCACAATTGTATTTATGTCATTGATGATCAGGGTGCCATCGTCGAACGATATGATAAACGGTTTTGCACGGGTATCGACGGGAAAAATCCGACATTGGATTTGATCCATTATTCTCCTGGAAATCACATGACTACTTTTAAAGTGGATGGGTTCCAATGTGGTGTTCTGATTTGTTACGACTATCGATTTCCTGAGTTGTACCGCGAACTAAAGCAGGCTGGAGTTCAGTTACTATTGCAGTCTTTCCATAATGCTCGAACCACCGTTGTTGAAGATCAGGAGTACAACATCTGGAAGACAATTGTTCCCTCCACGATGGCTTGTCGTGCCGCAGAGAATCACTTTTGGATTTCAGCAAACAATAGCACAGCCTATCCATCCAGATGGGGCAGCTTTGTTGTCCGGCCTGATGGAGCCATTGTCAATAAGTTACCATTGCATAAGGCAACGGTCATGGTGAATCAAATTTTCTTCGATGATTCGTTCTATGACGCCCCGGGACCCTGGCGCGACCGGGCGATTGCTGGTGTCCTTCATAGTGGCTGTACGGTCGAAGACAAACGTAGCACGAATCGTACAATTCTTTAGATGTAGTGATTCTCTCGCCCTCTCTGTTTCTTGAAGTTTGATACAATGACAGGCAGAAAAATCGTCTGGCCATCGTTCATTGGTGACAATTGATTTTTCTACAAGGCGGCCCTGATCGCAGTCGGGGTAAATCTATTACTGCAAAATTATTAATTTTGAAGCTAATTACTCATTAGTTGTTTATTGATCTTTGAGGAACAATTGTGATGTCTTATTTGAAGTATGGGTATGTATTTTTATGCGTCATGTTCTTGGTGGGCTTACCACTAACAAGTTGGTCTCAGGACGCCGTGCCTGAAGGTGAGCAAACTTTAGAACTGGCTGAAGGAGAGTCGGAAAATGTTTCGACTGAAGAGGCTTATGAGGGAGAAGTTCTGAATCCTGAAGATCTCGATCCCGAAGCACAGCAGATGTTTGAATTAAAACAATCTGTCGTAGCGGCAGCTAATGCAGGCCATAACGGCTGGATGTTGGTTTGCTGTGCACTGGTTCTTTTTATGACCGCTCCGGGTTTGGCTCTTTTCTATGGCGGTTTAGTTCGTAAAAAGAATGTCGTTTCGGTTTTGATGCAGTGTTTATTCCTGATGGGTTTGATGAGTGTTGTTTGGGCGGTGTGCGGATTTAGTCTGGCATTTGGTGGCGACGGCATGGAAAACAAATTTATTGGTAATGGTGAGTTTCTATTTATGCAAGGTCTGACGATGGAGGGCGGAGCACTTAGCTACGAACTGGGATTGGACGTATCCGATCTGACGTTTGCTATTTTCCAGGGTATGTTCTTTATTATCACGCCAGCGTTGATTTGTGGCGCATTCGCAGAACGTATGAAGTTTAGTACGATGGCCGTTTTTTCAGTCTTATGGGGACTTTTGGTTTATTGTCCAATTTGTCACTGGGTTTGGGATGGAGGAATCATTGCGCACGGTGTAGAAGGAGCATGGGCCGGCGGTGGTTTGGATTTTGCCGGTGGAAATGTGGTTCATATTAGTTCCGGTGTCTCAGCCTTAGTTGCTTGTATCCTGATCGGCAAACGAATGGGATTTGGTTCGGAGCCCATGCCTCCACACAATCTGACTTATACGGTCCTTGGTGCGGCGATGCTCTGGGTTGGTTGGTTTGGGTTTAATGCCGGTAGTGCCGTGGCTTCCAACGATGGGGCTACGATGGCATTTGCAGTAACTCACCTTTCAGCAGCAGCTGGTGTTGTTGGCTGGACCCTATTCGAATGGGCGGTGCATAAAAAACCCACGGCGTTGGGTGCTGCTTCTGGTGCTGTCGCTGGATTGGTTTGCATCACGCCAGCTGCCGGATTTGTCCAACCAATGCCGGCACTGCTAATGGGATTCATCGCCGGTGCGTTATGTTTCTTTGCTGTGACAACGATGAAGTCGAAGCTTGGATATGACGATTCTTTAGATGCTTTTGGTGTTCATGGAATTGGCGGTACTATCGGTGCGATATTGACGGGCGTGTTTGCCACCCAGCAGGTAACGGGCGCTACTGAGGCTCTTGGTGCTATTGACGGTAATGTAGACGCGATTGTTGGCCAGTTGGTTAGCGTCATCGTGACGGTTGTTTATGCTGCCGTGATCTCACTAATCATCTTGAAATTGTTGGAGAAGACGATGGGCTTGCGTGTTGATGAAGATGCGGAAACTCGCGGACTGGATCTTAGTGAACACGGTGAAGAAGGTTATATCTGGCTTTAAGCCGACTTGAAGCGAATAATTATCAGAGGATGTTCGGCAGAATTGTCTGCCGAACAATTTCTGCTTTTCAAATACAGGAGAGCGAACATGAAGAAAGTGGAAGCTATTATCCGTACTCACAAACTTGACGATGTTAAATCGGCACTTGTAGAGGCTGGTATCGAAGGGATGACAGTTGTAGAAGTACGGGGATTCGGACGACAGAAAGGGCACACAGAGATGTATCGGGGTACTGAGTATGCCGTCGATTTTGTCCCCAAAGCAAAACTGGAGATCATTCTGGCCGATGAGAAACTTCAGGAAGCGATAGATGCTGTTCTGCAAGCTGCTCAAACAGGTAACGTTGGGGATGGCAAGATATTTGTTTCGGATATCACTGAATCGATCCGTATTCGTACCGGTGAAATGGGAGACGACGCTATTTAGTCATTGATTTTGACTTAGGAAAGGTTCCTACAAGGCTCTGCAGTATTTTGCGGGGCCTTTTTTTATATTTCAAAACCAATCAGCTCCAGGATTAGATTTTCGTAGCGAGGCCCGTAGTTGTACGCTCGCTTGATATTTAAATCTAAGTCGAGCAAGTTCTTACGATACTTAGGAAACAGCCCTACGTGTTTGCGATGTGGAATGCGACTTGGTGGAATTGGATAATCACTCCCGTGGATGATGCGACTGGTGACTGACTTAGATTCCGCTGCCAGCTTGCCACATGCATTGAGCCGTACAAAACCGGCCATCACGGCGGTATCACCATAGAGATTGTCGTACTGATGCATCATTTCGATAAAGTGTGGATAGTAATCTTCTTTGTCCCAGAATGCACAGGTCCCACAGTGAGCTGCAATAATGTTTCCTCCCTGATCCAACGCTCGGGATAGCTTTTTAGGATCGGTAAATTTTTGTGAAACAACCTGGCAGGAGTGCTCATATCCCGTGTGAAATATCAGTGTGATTCCGATTTTTGCCGCATGCCGATAAAAGGCTTCAAATTCAGGTAGATCAGGGCTCACTCCCTGAATAGCCGTATGAATTTTTACCAACTTACAACCGGCATCACGTACTCGATCGAGCTCCCGGATAGAGTCCTTTCGCATCGGATTAATACTGGTGCAGGGAATAATTTTGTCGGAACGTTTTGCTAGTTCCAACACATAATCATTGGAAACATAAAAATGAGTTCGTTCATAATCGATGTCCGCTCCATCTTTGTAGATGGCATCCTGAGCGAATAACACGATGTAGTCTAATTCGGTTGACTCCAGATCTTTAAATAATCGGTTGTAGATCTTTTCAGAGATTGTATCTCCACGTTCTTTTTTAATGCCGGATAGCTGTAGCAGAAGTTTTGAAATGATAGATTTTTGCGTACGTCGTGAGAGAAAACCTTCTTTAGGGTTCTCTCCCCAGCAGAAAATGTGCGTGTGTCCATCGACACGAAGATTCGAATAGTCCATGGGGTCAAGATGTTTCATTAATGTATGGATGACGAGTAGAGATTTGTGATTCTGGAGTCATGCGAAGAAAAAATATAAATTTTGCAATGGCATAGCAAATAGCAGTGATGACTGAAAGATAGAACAAGTAGAGAACCTGTTTACTGACGAGGGCAGAAATCCCGTGTTTTTTGTATTCCATCACAAAGGTAATACTTGATCGTTTAAGTGTGTCTTTAAATCGTTTAAAGTTCTCACCGGAATGATCCCCATCGTATTTTAAAAGAGCAGCCGTTTGATTAATACGATCGTGATCCAACCAGACAACCAGATCGTATTGGGACCGGCCGGCCTCAACATCTTCAACAAATTGTATTGCGATTTGATGTGCCGGTAAGGTTCGCCTTCCCATGAGAGTCACGAGGGGGAATTTA
>PAAT01000113.1 GCA_002698965.1 Rhodopirellula sp.
GTAATGGCAATCATCTCGGCATGAGCTGTCGGGTCGTGTAACTGTTCGCGTTGATTGTGAGCGGCTGCAATGATTTGATGGTTATGCACGATGATTGCACCAACAGGAACTTCATCCTGAGCGGCAGCGGCTTGTGCCTGCTGTAGGGCATGCTGCATAAAGAACTCATGACGTAGCATGTCATTTACGGGAGAATCGTCGTCAAAACTATGAAACATGGGCTAGTGTTACGTTTTATTTAGCTTTCAGTTCCCGGATTTGAATCGTTTTATAGGCCGCCTTGGTTTCCCAGGTGGCAAAGCCTAGAGGCTTATTCAGATTCACTTCGTTGCGTGTTGTAATCGTACGATCGAGAATGTTTTGGTAGACAACTTGTTTGCCGTTAATCCAGCATTGAATCAAATGAGGTTCGACTCGAATTTTGACTTTGTACCATTTCCCCGAGGGGAAGTTCTGATATCCCGTTGTTTCATTTTCGGATGCGTCCTGGCCATCGATACTGGAGAGACCTGTGACGGCCCCGCCCCAGCCACCACAAATGAAGCTGCAGTACGAATCAGCAACGGGGAATGTTGCTCCACAGAAAAAATCGTTTCCGTCGATTTTCCGAACCGTTGTACGGATTTCGTAATTTGTTTTTGGGAGGTCATTTTTTTGATAGGTGACGCCCGTCATTGAGTAGCCAAAATTAAGAAGTAATTGCCCTTCCTGAACTTCGACTTCACCTTCGCCACCGTAATTTGTCTTTGCCCAGCCATCCAAAGTTTTACCATCAAACAGATTTCTCCATTTCGTTGGTTTGGCTTTTCGTTCTTTCGCGTTAGAGTCCGCGTCCAAACAGATTATCACAGCAAACAATGTAAAAATGAAAAGCAAGGGGCGTTTGATAGCAGTCATGTCCAAAGATCCTGTCACCGAGGGGCAGTTCAACCGACTTCATTCTAATTCAAATTCCGACTGAACTCACCGCCCCACGAGTAATTACCTTTGGAGACTCAATCCGCCATAGAATGTGGCTCCGGGAGTTCCATAGCCAAACAACTCTTCATAGTCCTGATCGGTGACATTGTTACCGCGGAAATAAGCAGTCCAACGTTCATCGAGCTTGTGAGTCAGATAAACATTGAGCAGCATAAAATGGGCAAGCTCAGTTGTCGTTCCGCCCGGATTGTCGAGACGTGAACCGGTGTACGCCAGTGTAAGTCCGACATTCGTCTTTTCGTTTTCTAACGCATGGTCCAGATTGACCATTGAGCGGTGCTTGGGTCTTCGTAAGAGTTCTTCCCCGGTTTCATTGTTTCGAGTACGTGTATAAGTGTAATTTGCATTAAGCTTTGTACGCTTACTCAACTGCCAGCCCAATGTGACTTCCACTCCGGACGATTGGGCAAGGCCGACATTATCAAGCACAAACAGTGTTGGGTTCCAAACGATTAAGTTTTGGAAATCGTTGCGGAAGTAGGTTGCATCCAGCAGCATGCTGCCATCGTTGAGTTCTGTAGTGTATCCCAGTTCCCAGCCTTTACTTGTTTCCGGAGCCAAATTAGGATTTCCAAAAGCAAAAAGGTTCTCAGCTAATGCCGGTGCTCGAAATCCGGTTCCCAATGAAGCGTGAAGATGGGCAGGTTTTTCGTCGAGATAATAGATGGTGCTGAAGCGATACGTGTTCGCCTCCCCTGCCCTACTGAATTCATCCCAACGCACACCAGCTGTGGCGTGCCAGTTGTCCTTGAGCGTCATGCGATCCTCCAGGAACACGCCAGTGGAAGTCTGATTTACAAGGGATTGTAAATCAGAAGAAGCTTCTTCGTCCTGATAGGAAACTCCAGCAGTGATTAAGTTATGGTCATTCCATATGTAGTTTGCTTGATAGTCAAATAGTCGAGTCTCACCGTTGTACATCGATGCCCAAAAAGCATTGGGAACGTTTGTATCCTGACGTTTGTAACTTGTGAGGCTGAAGGCGGCTTTATGTTCGAGCCGACCGTCCATGGCCAGTTTGCTCAATTGCACACGGTTCGCAAAGCTGTCGGAGATATTCGAACGATTTAGATTGTCGACGGGGTTCGGTGCTCCGAAGTCCCAATTGTCGATTTCGACTTCGGCATTTGTGATTCTGAATACGTAATCCAGATTAATATCGTTTTCAAGATTCCAGCCGAAGCGACCAGAAATAGTGCTGACGTCAAAACCATCTGTTTCGTTATTCCCGAATCGAGCGGCGGCTTGAGAAACACTATCGGTTGCAAAGTAGGACCCGGCTATAGCATAGTAGGACTTTTCATCTCCACCACTGTATTGCATCCCTTCGTAGTGAGTTCCGAGGCTACCACCGTAGGAAGAAAAATTTAATTGGCCATTACCCTGCCCCCGTTTGGTAATGATATTAATCACCCCACCAATGGCATCACTTCCATAGATTACACTTTGAGGACCTCTAAGTATTTCGATACGCTCAATATTGTCAGTCGTCAGATTTGCAAAGTTAAATGCTCGGGAGGCACCGGACGGGTCATTCATAGGAATCCCATCGATGAGGACTTTTGTATGGGCGGAATTGCTACCCCGAAGGAACAGAGAAGTCAGCGAACCGGCTCCCCCGTTTTGGCTTGTGCTGATCCCTGTTCGATTACGAAGGGCATCAAGGATTGTGGTGGATCCTTGTTTTTGGATTTCTTCGTTAGTGATGACCTCCACACTGGACCCTGTCGTTTTACTGCTCGCAGCCTGAGCTCCGGGAGTCAATAGTGTTGTAGCACCGAGCGGGGTTCTGGGAAATGACTCCGGACGACCAATCACGACCGTTTCCGGTACTTCAGTCGGTGTATCCGTCTTTTCAGGTTCCTGAGCAAGTGACGGAGCAGAAGGTAGTGTTAGAGAAAATGCAATCAGTAAAAGGCAGTGTTTCATGCAATCGGTCAGCCATATCCCGTAGCTGCTTTCTTTTTCAGAGCTTTGAGCCAGGTATCCTGACTAAGGGCTTCATTAGTGAATCTGCTTCGCCTTCCCGTATTCCCATTAAGGCACACAGTGGCATTGCAAACAGAACATACCCATTACAGTCGCGGGAACGGTGGGAGCATTTCACTCCGCTTCCCTGAATCTCAATGCAATTAATAATTCTTAGTCCTATGCGTCCTTATCGGGTTTTGCCGGTTGTATGAGTTAAACGGCAGGCTTTTGAGCATAATCTCTTCCCAAACCACCTATTTTGACACGGAAATTATGGAGAGCAGTTCAGTTTATAGGCCACTACAAACGGTGAGATCGTTGGGTAAACTGGCATACTAGACGTCAGTTGAATCGTTTTCCCCGGGAATCAGACGCATGGTACTTGCTTATCTTGACAACAACGCAACCACGCCGATTGCGCCTGAGGTCGCAGCCGTTATGCAGCCGTACTTTCAGGAATTGTTTGGTAATCCATCAAGTACACATGTGAAGGGGGTGGAACTTGGTGATGTTATTGAGCAAGCACGTAACCATGTTGCGAGTTTATTAAATGCCGACGCCAACGAAGTGACGTTCACCTCAGGAGGAAGTGAAAGTAATAATCATGTCCTCAAAGGGATCTTTCTAAAACGCAAACAATTCCTGGGTGGACACTTGGTGATTTCATGTTTTGAACACCCGGCGATCCAGCAGCCTGCGGCCTATTTGGAATCTCTTGGTATCGAAGTCACTCGTGTGGGTTGTAATCCCTTTGGTACAGTTGATCCGGTTGAAGTCAAAGCAGCGATTCGTCCAGACACTCGTCTGGTTAGTATTATGCATGCCAACAACGAGATTGGTGCGATACAGCCTATTGCAGAGATTGCTCATTACTGTCGTGAACATGGTGTATTGAGCCATACTGACGCTGCGCAGAGTTTAGGAAAAGTGAACGTGGATGTTAAGGAGTTGGGAGTTGACTTTCTAACACTTGCTGGCCACAAGCTTTATGCGCCGAAAGGAGTCGGGGCACTATTCATTCGAGAGGGAGTGGTATTGGAACCGTTGATTCATGGTGCCTCTCATGAGGCTGGAGTTCGTGCCGGTACAGAGAATACGGCCTACTGGGTTGGACTGGGAGAAGCTTGTCGAATTCTTATGCGTGACGCAGTTACCCATAGCAATCAGTTGCGTTTCAAACGGGACCTGCTTTATTCGAGACTGAAAGAGGCCATTGTTGATTTATCAGTTAATGGGAAATACGAAGATGAGCAGACTGATATACAACGGCGTTTGCCTAATACACTAAGCGTCAACTTTCCGGGCGTTGTTGGAGCGGAACTTTTAGCTGCCACTCCGTCTGTCTGCGCCTCAACGGGGGCTGCTTGTCATAGTGGTGAGACAAAAATGTCCGATACGCTGCAAGGGATTGGACTACTTCCCGAGGTGGCGAAGGGGACGGTGCGATTCAGTGTGGGACGCTTGACGACAACCGAGGAGATAGAGCAGGGGGCTAATGATCTGCTCACGACCTGGAAGTCCATGACGGTTTAAACGTCGAGAATGATTCCGGAGTCATCGATGTGGTATGGGATGATGTCCTCACTGCAGGCACTGCCTCGGTGTTTTGCGATATACAATGCTCGGCGAACTTTCATGCCGTCACGAATTTTACCCATGTAAATAAGCGTGTTTGCGTTGGAAAGGGTATCCCCTTCATCTAGAGGTCGGGCGATCATATCGTCGAGCATCGTTTCGTGTGAGGTATAAAGCATCATGCATCCAAGTGACTGACTGTCATACTTTAGCCTTGCAACTTTCGGGGCATTTTCACGATATTTTACACGCAAAAGATCGCGTGCGACCCATTCGGGGTCTTTTCTTAGAATTTGGTGATAGATGTACTCAAACAGATTAATCTGTATCGAGTCATTCGGCCTGCCCACTGGTTCTACACCATCAACGACGACACGTTTGGTTCCACGCAGACAGTTACCGAAGAGAAAGGCAATGGCACAGGATAGTTTGTTATTCAGTTGAGCTTGCCAGTCGTGCCACTCATTCCAGTCGAGATCTCGTTTCGTGACACGCTTGCCTGAGTAGTCGAAAATATGCATATAGTCGCCCAGTTCCATTTTTCCGGACAAAAAAGCATCGAAGTTAATAGGAGGTTCAATCTCAGCTAACTCGAGGTCCCAATTCTTCATTCGATGAGCATAATTTGCATGGTTTTGAGAATCACCTCGTGAGCACATATCGAAGAAGACTCCACCATGTCCTTCCTGCTCAATTCCGGCATGTGCGTAATGGACGCCCATTTGAGTTTTACCGATCCCAGTGGCACCGATAATTACCGAGAGCGTTCCCGGAATGAGTCCGCCTCCGAGCAGTTTGTCGAGTCCGGGGACACCGGTTGTTTGTCGGGCAGCAGCCATAGCTAATCGTGATTCTTTAAAGACACATTGGAGCAGTGACGTTAACCACCCATCCGTTGTTGCTCACCCACCTGCCGGCTCTTTTCCATCGCAAATTCAGCTTTTTGAATGTAGCTTTCCTCCCCGGTGCCGGCGTAAGCACGCTGATAAGTCACACTCATCGCGGTGTAACTAAATGGATCGGTTGGATCGAGTTCCACGGCTTTTTCACCATGTTCAACCGCTTTGTCGTGTTGACCCACTTTGCCATATAGAACAGCCAGTGCAAAGTGTGAAATGCTATGGTTTGGATCTTCCGCCACAATCTCGTTAAGGAGCTCGATGGCTTCGTCCAGTTTGCCTTCGTCTTTGAGAGCGTCTGCTTGATTATATTTTGCGTTGTGGTCAGTCACGACTTGGTTTCTCCACGTAGTCGAGGGTGAATAACAGATAGTAGTTTTAAGCCTATTGGTAGTTTAATCGTTGAACTTGTTTTCGGGTATCGCACAACAACCAGTGAACCATAAAAAACCCTCTTCATATCAAATGATTTGAAGAGGGTTCTTGATTACTGGGTGTTAGGGGAAGGATGCCACCTAACACTACTTGCTGAGTTCTGCCTGAGCAGCAGCCAGACGAGCGATAGGCACTCTAAACGGCGAGCAGCTTACATAATTAAGTCCAACCTCATTACAGAATTTAATAGAAGCAGGATCACCACCATGTTCACCACAGATACCGACTTTAAGTCCCTTGCGAACCGAACGCCCTTTGGTAACACCACACTCAACAAGCTGGCCAACACCGGTTGTATCCAGAGACTGGAACGGATCAACAGGCAGGATCTCCTGAGACAGGTAGTCAGGCAGGAAGCCATTGATGTCGTCTCGGCTGTAACCGAACGTCATTTGCGTCAAGTCATTTGTACCGAAACTAAAGAATTCAGCGTGTTCGGCAACTTCATCAGCGGTTAAAGCCGCACGCGGAATTTCGATCATCGTACCGATCACGATATTCAGTTTGCCCTTAAATTTACGACGGATTTTGACAACGTCAATCGTTTCCTGAACTTTGCCCTTGAGCAGTTTCAGTTCAGCGGCTGTCCCGATCAGAGGAATCATAATCTCGGCGATTGCGTTGACACGTTTTTTCTTACAACGAATGACGGCTTCCACAATAGCTGTCACCTGCATTTCCAGGATTTCTGGATACGTGATGCTTAGACGGCAACCACGGTGACCCAGCATTGGGTTGAATTCGTGGAGTTGTTCAACACGAGCTTTGACGACTGCAGGTGAGATCCCCATCGTCTTCGCCAACTCTCTTTGGCTTTTGTCATCATGGGGAACAAATTCGTGCAGTGGTGGATCCAGCAAGCGAATCGTTACCGGAAGACCTTTCATGGCAGTAAAGATACCTTCGAAGTCTTTTCGCTGGAAGGGAAGCAGTTTTTTCAAAGCTTTACGACGATCTTTCTCCGTCTCAGAAAGAATCATTTCCCGCATTGCAGTAATACGATCACCTTCAAAGAACATGTGTTCTGTACGGCAGAGACCAATCCCCTGAGCACCGAAGTCACGAGCTCTTTTGGCATCTGCGGGAGAGTCGGCATTGGTACGAACCGCTAATCGACGGTACTTGTCAGCCCAACGCATCACTTTAGAGAAATCGCCAGAAAGAGAAGGCGTCGAAGTTTCAACAGTACCGGCCATGACTTCACCAGTCGAGCCATCAATGCTGATGAGGCTCTTGTGAGTGAATTTACGCCCATTCACTGTAAAGCTACGGCCTTTTTCGTTGATGTTAACTTCACCGGCACCAGCAACACAGCAGCGGCCCCAACCTCGGGCAACGACGGCAGCATGACTGGTCATCCCGCCCGTACTGGTCAGAATGCCAGCGGCACTGTGCATCCCGTCCACATCTTCAGGACTTGTTTCTTTACGAACCAAGATAACTTTTTCGCCCTTGGCGGTACGTTCAACCGCTTCATCAGCTGTAAAGGCTGGGTATCCCACCGAAGCGCCGGGAGAGGCAGGTAGCCCTTGAGTCAGGACGTCTGCACTTGCTTTACCGGCAGGAGTGAAGCTGGGAAGCAAGAGTTGAGTCAAAGCGTCTGCTGGAATTCTTAGTAGAGCTTGTTTTTCATCGATGAATTTCTCTTTTACCATATCACAAGCGATTTTTACTGCCGCCGCACCAGTTCGTTTACCGGTACGCGTCTGCAGCATGAACAAATTGCCTTTTTCAATCGTGAACTCGATGTCCTGCATATCACGATAGTGGTTTTCAAGAATGTCTTTGATTTCCAGCAATTGTTTATAAACGGCTTTGTTCCACTTACGCATTTCAGCAACAGGTTGCGGAGTACGAATACCAGCCACAACGTCTTCACCTTGAGCGTTGATCAGAAACTCACCATAAAAGATGTTTTTGCCGGTCGATGGGTTACGTGTGAAAGCTACCCCCGTCCCTGAATCTTCTCCCATATTTCCATAAGCCATCACCTGAACGTTGACAGCCGTACCAAGCAGGCCTCGGATGCCTTCCACTTCACGGTAGCGAACAGCGCGAGTCGTATTCCAACTGCCGAAGACCGCTTCTACAGCCAAACGCAGTTGGTCGATGGGGTCTTGTGGGAATGCGGAACGAGTGTGCTTCTTGTACACAGCCTTATAAGCTGAGACAAGTTCCACTAATCCTTCTTCGGGAACATCGGTATCTTCAACGGCCTTGTATTTTTTCTTGATCTTATCAAATGCTTCTTCGAAGTGATGGTGTTCAACGCCCATAACAACGTCGCCAAACATATTGATTAAGCGACGATAAGCGTCATAAGCAAAACGACGGTTTGACGTCGCGCTGGCCAAACCTTCGACAGATACGTCTGTTAAACCCAAGTTCAGAATCGTGTTCATCATCCCAGGCATAGAGACTGCAGCACCAGAACGAACGGAAACTAACAGAGGGTTCTTGGCATCGCCAAAGCCCTTCTTCAATTCGCGTTCTAATGTGCGAATATTCTTGGAGACGTCGTCCATCAAACTTGCAGGGAGTTTTTCGCCAAGCTTGTAGTACTGGTCACAAACTTCAGTGGTAATGGTAAAGCCGGGAGGCACAGGGAGGCCAATTCCAGTCATTTCAGCAAGGTTGAGGCCTTTACCACCGAGAATCTCTTTTCCAACTCCTCGGCCTTCGGTTTTAGTCTTACCGAAGTAGTAAGTCATTTTAGCATTCTTTTTTGCCATGTTTTAAATCTGTCCTATTAGGGTTCTGAACCGTTATCAACAAGTCCAAGGCTCATTTAAATATGCTTGAAACAAGCAGAATTTGAATCAAATCTGCTTGCTGTGATTAGCAGGATTATTCGTTATATTGCTTTTGAGGTCGCTTATAACAACCTAGCCTCTCCACTGCTTCAAAATAGTTAGACTAGCTAACTGAGCAAAACTGTTTAATCACAGAATAAGGGGTAACTAGGTGAGTTTCGCAGCCTAAGCATAGGTAGGTAAATCTACCAACGATGTTTGCAAAGTGTCAATCAATAAAACCACCCGAAATGGGGGAATGGCTGTCTGAATCTGAGGAACGGTGGTTATTCTTGCTAAAACTAACACTATTTATGTGGTGTGGCCCATTATTTTGCTGGGATAATAGGTTTTATGTTAGGGGTTAGCCTTGGAAGAAAAAGTCGAAAATCCGGATGATTCGCAGGTTGTTTTGGTCGAACAGCAAGTTCAAAACGGATTAGCAGAAATCATCGGGATGACCATGGAACCTAATTCCAATCTAGATAGTCTAAGAACACCGGAATCCACCTGGCAGAAAGTGCTTGTAAAATTTCTGGCGGTGGAATTTTCGATGGTACCGATCGCTATTTTTCTCATTTATTTATTTGAACTTCCTAATTCGGGAGATTTAGCAGGACAGCTTTTGGGACAAGATTCTTGGATTGCTAGTATCGTCTATGGAATGTTATCGACGGTCCCATTACTTGCTTTATTTGTCCTTAGTGAACTTTGTGGACCTTACTGGAAGCCATTTCGCAATCTTCGTGAGTTGGTAATGACCAAGTTAATGCCGGTCATCCGGGGGATTCCGATGTGGGGTTTGTTGTTGATTTCAGTTGGAGCAGGATTTGGTGAAGAGTGGTTATTTAGGGGATTTCTTCAACAACTTGTCAAATCTTGGCTCGGAACAGATGTTGTATGTTGGCCAGCCGTATTGATCGTGGCATTGCTTTTTGGTGCGTGTCATGCGTTGTCCAAAACTTACTTTGTGGTGACATTCCTCATAGGCCTTTACTTCGGCTATTTAGTTGAACTTACCGGTTCCGTTCTACCTGCCGCCTTCAGCCATGCTGGTTACGATTTTGTCGCATTGGTTTACCTCACTAATGTAGATAGCAAGCTGCACCGGCAAGAAGTGAGAGAAGTTTTGGAAGACGATGATCCAGTTAATCTCGAAATGGAGACTGTGGATTAGAACCTACCACATTGAGCCGCACGAGTGAGCAAAGAAAAAAGGGCACGCTTGCTAGCAAGCGTGCCCCAAGTATGCGGGACAAGTGGTCGTCCGAATTAGAAGCAGCAGTCGCGTAGCAAGCTTCGTCGGAGGAGACCACATGGGTTTGGCGTACAGATTGTGACCGGATACTGTTCACAGACCACACGAGGTACACAGCGTGTCACTGTATAAGCCACCTGACGTGGTACTCGTTTACAAACTTGAATCGTCTTGGTGTACTTAACAGGCTTTCGCACTGTATAGCATTCCTGACGGGTCTTGGTCTCATTGACAATTTTGCATTCCTGGTAGGGAACCTGTTTGGTTTTCGTTTCCTTCACCAGTCGACATTGTCGGTAGTTCACGATTCTTTGTTTGGTTTCGGCAACGATCTGTAGAGTTTTGTAGTTGCAATTACGAACTTTTTGTTCACGAACCAAGCGGCATGTACGATAGTTGACAGTTCGTTGCTTATTCTCTTTAACCAGCCGACAAACTGTATAAGGTATTTCACGTGATTTAGTTTCTGTCACCATTCGACACGTACGGTAATTTACAACGCGTTGTTTGGTTTCCGACACAACTTTGCAAGTGCGGTAAGTACAAACCTTTTGCTTGGGTTCGTTGACCCAACGGCAGGTTGTGTAAGGAACTTCCTTCTTAACCGTTTCATTAACGTACTTAACACAAGGGATTTCCTGAGTGCAGATTTCCGGTACCCAGATTCGCTTGCAAATCTGACGCGGGGGACATTGTACTTCAACGACTTCGCAGGATCCGGGTACCCAGATGCGGCGACAACAGGTTGGATCCCATGTCCAGCAACCCGGGGTGCGTACGACCCGATGTCGAATTGGTCCCGGGCATTCAATAATCTGTGTTTCCCAGTGTCCGGATTTGATTTGGACGGTTTTGGTGTATTGAACCGGTTTTTGAACCATGTGAGTGACGGTTCGTGTCTTCGTTTCGTAGACCGGCTTACGTACCGTGTAGTTAATGACTCGTTGCTTAGTTTCCCAGACAGTCTTTGGAACGGTGTAGTTAACGGTCTTTTGTTTGGTTTCCCATACCGGACGCGTCACGTTCCAAGTATGTTTACGAGTTTTTGTCTCATAAACAGGCTTAGTAAGGGTGTAATTAATCACCCGTTGTTTGGTTTCCACAACCGGTTTCATCACAAAGTATGGAATTTGCTTTGTCTTTGTTACCCAAACCGGTCGACGTTGCGTATAGTTGACTACACGCTGCTTGGTTTCCCAAACAGGTCGCGTCGTTGTGTAATTGACGGCACGGTATTTGGTTTCGTAGACCTTCCGAGCCACTTCGTAATTCACGTTACGAACTTTGGTCTCGTTGACATATTTCACGCAGTCGATGTCTTTAGTGTCAACGACGGTATCGTAGACCGTCTTGTAACACGTGTATTCTTGTTGATCAAAGACGACTCGACGGCGAGTACGCATGATGGTATGCGTCTGTACTTGGGACTCGCAAATAGTCTCCGGTTCCGCAATCCCGCAATTACGGTAATTTGCAATGCCAAGATACCCAGCCGAAGCTGAGTCCAGTATGAACAGGCAGATAGCAACTGCCAGGCTGGTTACGCTCCAACGTGATTTCAACATGGGGTACTCCTTCGGTGATTCCAAGCTCACTAAATGGACTAGTTAATAAATGGGTGTTGAGTGTCCCTAAGGCTCTCAACCTTGATCCATCAAGTGAAACAAACCGACGAGTGGTTTCAGGTACGGTTTGGTGGCTACATCCTGAATGCCCCAAGCAATTGTTCATGCTGGTACACAGGCGGCCGTAAAAAAATTATCGGAATCCCGAATATTTTACCTTGAGCGTAGATTTCATCTATTTACGACTACCCGCATCTAAATTCGGACAGGCGAACTAGGTAAAATAAAGAGTTTTGAATCGAACTACCGTTTTAGGTAGTTTTTAACCGCTGTTTTACTGTTTAGGTAAACTGTAACGGTTATGGATGTAAGTGGTTTGGGAAAACACTGTTTTTATAGAGTCTAATTTGCTATCTGTGATCGTTCTGTTGTAAAACTAACAGAGAGAATTTACCGTTTGTAGTTCACTTGTCATGTCAGATTCCAAATCCAAACTATTTAACGATCAGGGTGAATTAGTTGTTCCCAAACCGGTGGTGGGACGCCTGAGTCTCTATCTTCGTGAAGTACAACATTTGATTCGGGGCGGTAGGGAAACCACCAATAGTAATGAATTAGGTCGTTTGTTGGGTGTTACGGATGCTCAAGTCCGTAAAGATCTGGCATATTTTGGTCAGTTTGGCCACCCCGGTGTCGGCTATCGTTGTCAGGAACTTGTGGCAGCGATCAAAATTATCATGGGAACCAATACCAGTTGGAATGTAGCCCTGATTGGGATTGGTAATCTTGGTCGTGCCTTGTTGCGTTATAAAGGATTTCATGAACAAGGATTTCAGATCGTGGCAGCCTTTGATGTCGATGACGGGGTAATTGGCACCAAAGTCGAAGGTGTTGACGTTTATCATATCCAGCATTTGGCAAAAATCGTGATGCAGCAGAGTATTCGCCTAGTCACGATCGCAGTACCCTCACATGCTGCTCAGACTGTGGTAGATCAGATTGTCGAAATTGGCATTGAAGGAATTCTTAATTTTGCCCCGGTGACGATCAGTGTACCTTCTCAGGTACGTGTAATTGGAGTTGATTTGGCAATGGAACTTGAACAGCTTGCCTTTACGGTCGTGAACCGGGATTCAAATTCGTAAAGCAAAAAAACTGAATTGAATTGTGGATTGCAGACGAGTGTCAGCTTTTCCTAGATTGAATTTTTCGGTATATATATTTCATTCAACGGTTTGTTAGCAGTTGAAGGGATTACCCCATAGTGTAATGGTAGCACCAGTGATTTTGATTCACTTAGTCTAGGTTCAAATCCTAGTGGGGTAACATGGCCACCGAAACAACTCCCTTGTTTCGGTGGCTTTTTTTGTAACAAGAACTTTGCGACTGAGAAGACTTAATGAACGACTTTGTGCATTTGCGTCACAAGCCTCCCACAAGGTTAGAGAAGCCTCGGGAATTAATTCTTGCGATGCCGCAGATGCGCAGCAATGTGAACGTTGCCAGGATTATCCGTGCAGCAGCATGCTGTGGCATTGGAACCGTGCTTGCCAGTGGTAACGTAAAAATCGACCCTAAGATCTCCCGTGAAGGTGAACAACATGTCGATCTGCAGATTCGGCGCTCGCTTTTGCCCGTGCTGAAGAAACTTAGGTCAGCGGGCTATCCGCTGGTCGGTCTTGAGCAAACTTCTCATTCACATAACATTCACGAATACACGTTTCCAAAAAAGTGTGTACTCGTCATCGGGCATGAACGAAACGGAATCACGGACGAGGTTTTGCAATTACTAGATGCAACAATCGAAATCCCGGTGTGGGGAATGCCATTTTCCTATAATGCTGCGACGGCCACATGCATGGCGTTGTACGAATACTGCCGACAGTACCCGAGTGGCTAGTTCGGTCTTTGTTAAAACACGACAGGTTGATTGTTCGGGTAGACGAGCAGAAATGCGTAGAACAAAAATCGTTGCCCCCAAGTTGAACTGAGTAACGTGATTCAAACCAAGCGTGGCACTGGTGTTTAGATACTACCAGACGTAGTGACGCCGGATTCATCCCGTGGATGTGCTCCGGTCCGAGTGATGACGTCGGTAACTTGAGGGTGGTACTCGACCTGGAATTCGCGGAACTGTAGATAAGCAGAGCGGCCCGGCACCGTTCGGAATAACAAACAGAGAACTACTTCGAATTTCTCCTGCACAACGTGATAATAGTTGCTCTTGCCCTCGCGACGTCGCTCAATGAAGCCCGCTAAACGAAGCAGTGACAAATGATGGCTTACGCCGGGCTGACTTTGATCTAGCTTATCACAAAGAGTTCGTACATTTAGCTCGCCTTCTTCTAAAAGCAACAAGAGAATACGAAGACGAGTCTCATCGGCCAAAAGTTTGAAGACTTCGATCAGGTCGCTGGCGAGATCCCGTGTGGGTGTCACGGGAGATACACGAGACTCATGGTTTTGTGCCTCGCTGGCAGGCTCAACCTCAGCGTTGTTCGTAGCCGCAGTGATAGCGTTACGAGGTGGTGGGTTTTGGTTGTAGTTTTCCATGGTAAATTTGGGTATTAAAAGTACCTAGCCGCGGAGAAAAAGATTCGGGATGCTTTCCCGATCATGCTACATTCCTAACGTAGGTTCTACCTCACCTGCGATTCGAATTCAAATGAAACCAGCCAGAAAAAGACGAATCCCTGATAAATCTGTGTAAGCTGTCGAGGGTAATGTTTAGAGTTTTTTACGCTAATCCACAGCAACCGACTGGAATCATTAGATTTTTTGCAGATCTTGTTGATAACTCATGTTTTCTTAGCACTTTCAAGCTTGTTATTAGGTTTGAAATTCGACCACAATGAAGGTCTTACGTAGGTTTGAGATTAATCCTTCTGCCTAAGCGAACCAATCTACGAGCTGGGAGATTTTTTTGGTCCGATTACTTCGCAAGTATTTCCCTTTTCTTCTGATCCTCATCGCCGGTCTTTCCGTCGTGTGGGCCGTAAATCTCGGAACGTTACCTCCCGCTGAATTTGTCTTTAATAATGGAACAGAAGTAAAGACGATCGATCCAGCCAAAGCGACAGGCGTTCCTGAGGGACGCGTTATCAATGCTCTTTATGAGGGTCTGCTACGAAGTGTGCCGGATGGTGATCCCGATGAATTAGGGCGAACGCCGACCAAGCCAAAGGCTGTTGCGATGGCCGACTCCTATCAAGTCAGTGAAGACGGTACGGTCTACACGTTCCACATTCGAGAAAATGCGAAATGGAGTAATGGTGATTCAGTAACGGCTGAAGATTTCGCCTGGTCGTGGATGAGGTTTCTTCATCCCGAAACGGCGTCAGAGTACAACTACCAATTGTTTTATGCTAAGAATGGCTCCAAATTTGCATTGGTTGACTTGGATGAAGGTGATCCGGTTGAAATTGAAATGAAAGATCGTCCGGTCACGGGTCAGATGTTTCCTCGAGGAACGGTTCGCCGAGGTAAACTCGTCTCTCTTATTCGGCCGGCGCCGGACCGAGAGCATGCGGGAGACGATAGCCATGGGCATGGAGGCGGAGGTATTTCCGGCCCGGCAATTTTTGTAGTAGAGTTTCGGCAGGGTGAGGAAATATCTACGGCTGCTTTCACGATTCAGGATATCGACAATCCAGAGATACAGACACTCGTAAGTTCCTATCAGGGAGAGTTTGATCTGACCGGATTGATTTCTGTTGAACATGTGTTGTTCGACTTCGAGCATGTTGGTATTAAAGCGAATTCGCCTCATGAATTCGAGGTTACCTTAAATAGCCCTACTCCCTACTTCCCCGAATTAGTCGCGTTCTATCCACTGCATCCGGTACACCGCGGAAACTTAGAAGAGCATGGGGATCGCGAATTCAGTAAGCCGGGAAAGATTGTCAGTAACGGGCCTTTCTTATTGAAGGAACGACGTATTCGAGATCGCTTGCGGTTAGTGAAGAATGACACCTATTGGAATGCTGAAAATGTGCATCTTAATTCAGTGGATGTGCTGGCGATTCAATCGGAAACCACGAGCCTTAATATGTACCTTAACGGACAGTTAGATTGGGATACGAAGCCACCAAATACACTGATTCCCCTGCTCAAAGAACGTGACGATTTTGTGTCCACTCCGTTTTTGGCTTGTTACTTTTACCGAGTCAATACTTCTAAGCCTCCGCTGGATAATCCACTTGTCCGGAAGGCATTAAATATGGCGATCGACAAACAAACGATAGTAGATAGTGTTGTTAAAGGTGGGCAGGTGCCTGCCCGCAGCTTCGTCCCGCCAGGAATGAATGGGTATCAGAGTGCCTATTGCGGTCAATATGACGTCGAACAAGCAAAGCGTCTTCTGGCCGCAGCGGGATATCCTAATGGTCAAGGGTTGCCGACGATTGAAATCCTGTACAACACAGCGGACAGTCATCGGGATATTGCTGAAGTCATTCAGCAAGACTGGAAGAAGAATCTCGGAGTCGACGTCACTTTGAGAAATTTGGAATGGGGAACATTTCTGGATACCCTTCGAATCGGCGATTACATGGTTTCACGTTCGGGCTGGATTGGAGATTATGCCGATCCTAATACGTTTCTGGATATGTTCGTAACTGACGGCCCTAATAATCAAACCAAATGGTCCAGCGCATTCTATGACGACGGGATTGAAAAAGCTAAGTATGAATCCGATCCGTTAAAGCGGATGGCCATTTTCAAAGAGATGGAACAGACTTTGATGGATGAACAGCCTATCATCCCAATTTATTTTTATGTCTCGCTCAATATGGTGAATACCCGCATTAAAGGCTTTACCGCGAATCTGCAAGATGTTCACCCTCTGCATTTACTTTCGATCGATTCAGAAGGATCGGAGGATTAATGCAGGTACTTACTTTTTTGCTTAAGCGTTTTGGTTGGATGATTGTGACCGTGTGGATTGTATTCACAGTCTCCTTCTTTCTCATGCGTCAGATCCCCGGGGGTCCGTTCAATGGAGAACGAGTCCTTTCTGAGGCGGTACGTGCACGACTTGAGGCGCGATATAACCTCGATGCTCCAATCTCGGAACAATATTTCACGCACCTCTGGAATACCGTTCAACTGGACTTCGGGCCCAGTTTCAAAATGCAGGATTTCACTGTCAACGAAGTGTTAGCACAGGGCTTTCCAGTCTCGGCAGCCCTCGGAATTCTGGGTATGGTTTTTGCCATTTCGATCGGCATGACTTCGGGAATTGTTTCGGCCGTTCGGCGTAATAGTGCCTATGACTATTCGTTTATGTTGCTAGCCACACTTGGTATTGCCATTCCAAACTTTGTTTTGGCTGCTCTGTTGATTGTGGTCTTTGTATTTAACTTGCAAATGTTTCCTGCTGCAGGCTGGGGAGACATTAGCCAGATTATTCTGCCGGCCTTTTGCTTAGGAGCTCCCTTTGCTGGATACATCGCGCGTCTCACTCGTACCGGGATGTTAGAAGTTTTGGGGAACGATTATATCCGGACGGCTTATGCAAAAGGGCTCAGTCCGAGAACGGTTGTTCTAAAGCATGGCCTCCGAGGAGCTTTATTGCCAGTGGTTTCTTATTTAGGCCCTGCGATTGCCGGAATTCTAACAGGTTCTCTTGTTCTTGAAAGAATCTTCGTCATTCCAGGAATGGGAAGTCACTTTATTGAGGCTGCCATTCAGCGCGATTACACGCTGGCTATGGGAGCCTTACTTACTTACACCGTGTTGCTGTTTGTGATGAATACTTTGGTCGACTTGGCGTACTCCATTATTGATCCTCGGGTTCAACTTGAGTAATCATCAGGCGATCGATCCATTTTCGAATAACAGCAGATTAAATAACTTTCATTAATTATCCTTCTTATGTCGATTTCAGATCATCAAGCATCTGAGCTAGAACGGCTCACAAAAATTCTTCGGGAAGCACATGACGTGCAGGGGGTCTCGTTGTGGGCTGATGGCTGGAAACGACTGAAGCGTAACCGAGCGGCCATGACATCGTTGTGGATATTGGGAGTGATAGTGACTTTAGCGTTGTTGACTCCCATGTTACCTTTGCAATCACCGATTTTTCAGGATGTGAAAAACAGAGAATTGCTACCACCGCAATGGGATTCATTCTCCTTGGATATTCAGGCCTATGATCGGGAAACGACTGATCTTGAAAAGCAGTCATCGGCGGCGCAGGGCCGTGATAAAGAAGAATATACGCGGCTGGTCTCTCTCATTGCGGCTCGTGAGCAAACTCATCCGATTAAATTGTATTGGAATAATCCCGGTACGCTTGTGACATGGATGATCCAACTTCGTATGGCTATCTTTGGTGATTACTGTATCCCCTCCATTTTTGGAACGGACAAGCTAGGGCGAGATGTGTTGTCTCGGGTTTTCTGGGGTTCCCGAGTGTCATTGGCCTGTGGATTTATTGCCACCTTTGTTTCTTTGATTATTGGCGTTAGCTACGGTGCGATTTCAGGTTACCTCGGTGGTCGGGTAGACAACATCATGATGAGAATTGTGGATGTGTTTTACTCGATTCCGTTTATCTTTATTGTAATCTTTATTATGTCCTTTCTTTCAAGCCCCGGAATCCGTGAGCCACTTCAGGAAAATGGGATTGAACAGATCCATGTGTTCTTCTTATTGATTGGAGCTATTTATTGGTTGACAATGGCTCGTGTTGTGCGAGGACAGGTGATTTCACTGAAAAACGACCAGTTTATTGAAGCTGCCAAGACAATCGGTGCCACGCGAATGCAAATTGTCTTTCGGCATTTAGTTCCCAACGTCATGGGGATTGTGATTGTCTATCTGACCCTCACGATCCCTGCGGTTATTCGTTTTGAAGCCTTTCTTTCCTTTTTGGGAATGGGAGTCAACGCACCCGATATTTCTTGGGGACTGTTGGTTAATGAGGGTGTGCAGGTTATCACGGTTGTGAAGAGTTATTGGTGGATGATTGCCTTTTCTGGCATGGCTCTGGCAATGACTCTGTTTGCCCTCAACTTTCTTGGTGACGGTGTCCGTGATGCACTTGATCCGAAATTAAAGAACAAATAGTTTCCCCTTCTCCTATGAGGACTCAACGTCAGTTATAAGCCAGCCCATGCTAAGCTCAGATAAACCCATACTTCAGGTTCAGGATTTACAGGTGGAGTTTCACACAGATAGCGGTGTGGTTCAGGCGGTAAATCGCGTGAGTTTTGACTTGTATCCCGGTGAGACATTGGGGATTGTTGGTGAATCCGGCTCCGGTAAGTCCGTCACCAATCTGACGATGATGGGACTTACTCCTCAGCCACCAGGGAAGGTTGTTGGTGGTAGCGTTATGTATGATGGCCAGGAGTTGCTTTCGCTTAATCAAAAGCAATGGCAACAAGTCCGAGGTAAAAAGATCGCAATGATCTTCCAGGATCCGATGACGGCACTAAATCCATTCCTGACAGTCGAAGAGCAATTGGTCGAAGTCACTATATTGCATATGGGATTAAATCGAACAGAAGCTTCTCAGCACGCCGTTGATCTTCTTAGGAGGGTGGGGATTCCAGGAGCTGAGAAACGAATCCGCGACTATCCTCATCAGTTTAGTGGTGGGATGCGTCAGCGAGTAATGATTGCTATGGCAATCTCCTGCCAGCCAGATATTCTCATTGCCGACGAACCGACAACCGCTCTGGACGTGACAATCCAGGCTCAGATTCTGGAACTGATGAAGAGTATGCAGGAGGAATTTGGCACGGCTATTATCTTTATCACCCACGATCTAGGTGTTGTCGCTAATATCTGTGATCGAGTGATGGTGATGTATGCCGGACGAAAAGTTGAACTTTCAACAACGATGAATATTTTCCGGCAACCACGTCACCCCTACACGGTTGGGCTGCTTAATTCAGCGCCTCGGTGGGATCAGGGCGAGGACGATCTGCAGGCGATTGACGGGCAGCCACCCGACTTACTTGATCTACCTCCAGGCTGTGCCTTTCATCCGCGTTGCCCGTTTGTCGAGGACGATTGTCTGCAGGAAATTCCTGAATTGGTTTCACTCGACAGGGAAATGCCTCATCAACACGCGTGCTTGCGAGATATAACAACAGTGAAGGAGGACGTCTAGCGTGACAACTCCATTGCTTCAGGTGAAAGATCTCAAGGTTCACTTCAAACCACCTCGGCGCGGATTTGGTAAACCGGCTCCGGTTATCCGCGCTGTTGATGGAATCAGTTTTGATGTTCAGCCAGGGCAAACGTTGGGACTCGTTGGTGAGTCCGGTTGTGGTAAGTCGACGACGGCCCGCGCAATTTTGAATTTGACGGGTAATGCTTATCGTGAAGGGATGATTTATCTGGGGGGGACCAGAATTGATCAACTCAGTGAACGCAGAATGCGACCTCATCGGGCGAACGCGCAAATGGTCTTTCAGGATCCCTTTGCCTCCTTGAATCCTCGTATGACCGTCGCCAAGATTATTCGCGAACCGATGCGGAATTTCGATGTTGGCAAATTCGATTCGGATGAACGACTTGAAGTAGTACGCCTGATGGAATTGGTAGGAATTAATCCCCGCTATATGAATCGGTACCCACATGAGTTTTCCGGAGGACAACGCCAGCGGATCGGTATTGCACGGGCTTTAGCTGTGAATCCAAAGCTGATTGTATGTGATGAAGCTGTAAGTGCTTTGGATGTTTCTATTCAGGCTCAGGTAATTAACCTGCTGATGGACTTGCAGCAGAAACTAGGTGTGGCTTATGTCTTTATTTCTCATGACTTGGCAGTCGTCCGTCATATCGCTCATCGCGTAGGTGTCATGTATTTAGGTCGCATTGTCGAGCTAGCTGATGCAGATGAGCTTTATCGCAGCCCTCGTCATCCTTACACGAAGGCATTGTTGTCAGCGGCTCCTGTACCGGATCCTGAGCAGAACGTCAGTCAAAAACGAGTCAAACTGGAAGGGGAGGTTCCTTCGCCCGATATTGAATACGCGGGTTGCCCGTTTGCTGAACGATGTCCCGATGTATTGCCACATTGTCAGGCCGTTCGTCCCCAGCTTTCAGATGAAGTACATCAGGTGTCCTGTTTGCTATATGAGGATTACTAGTCCGATGAACAGGGCGGAAAAGTTATTTAGCGCGCCAGCGAAAATGATCTGGCTTGTCGTTTACCTTGGTATGATTTCGGTCATCGTGGTGAATATGAACAGGGCCCGAGACAGAGTTATGCATGCTTCCGACCAGGTTCGCCAGAAGGATCAACAGGACTGGGAGGATTGGGTTAATAAGTCTAATGAGCATCAGGATAATCAGCAGCCTGTCGAACGGAAGGAAATCGATCTCACACGAAGGCCGGTTAGCAATGCGACAACGCTCCTTACACAGTATTACGGAGTGTGTTTGACAGCCTTGATCCTGTTCTCGACATTGATTTTTTTCGTAGTGATGTATATGGTTCACGGAGTGTCGGGAAGTGCGTCTTCAGGACCGATCTCTTTAGAACAGGAATTAGCCGCCGAAGCTTCAGCCTTGGCAGGTCAACTAAAACAGTCATCTCAAGACGAGTAGCCTCATGCCTGCGAAAAGATCGAAAGATAAATCACGTACTCGCGCCCAGGTTGGGGCTGGCTCATCGGCAGGGTCCACCTCGGCACTATCTCAGCGTCCGGAATTTACAGCCGTTTGCTGGCAACCCCGTTTACAACCTGTTTTATTCACCGGGGTTTCTCTGGTTTACGTTGCAGTGATCTTTGGAGTGTACTGGTTCAGCCGGGATTGGCTCATGACGGCCGTTTCGTTGATCGCCCTGATGTTAGTTTCTTGGCGTCTGTGGGCTCCCATTCGGTTTTATATTGGACCGACTGGGATCATTCAGGCAGTGTTGGGGCAACAACGCCAGTTGGGCTGGGGGTACGTCCAGCAGGTCCTACCACATCGCCGCGGCGTTCAGGTGATTTACCAGACCACCGGAGATCAGTACAGTTTGCGGAAGACAATTGTGATTTCAGTTCCCTATGTGCAACAGGAAGCGTTGAAGTCGACATTTGAATACTATTTGCACAATAGATAAACCTTAGCATGCCTTTGAAATGGCATCATTGAAACAGCGTTAGGTAAACAGCATATGTCTGAGCATGTTTTAGTATTAGGCACTCATAATCACAAGAAACGACTGGAGTTAGAGCAGCTATTGGCTTCATTGGGATTACAGCTAAAGACCCTTGCTGATTTTGAAGATGCTATAGAAGTGGATGAGACTGGCACTACCTTTGCTGAAAATGCCGCCCTGAAAGCCAGTGAGCAGGCCAGAAATCTGGGGATGTGGGTTATGGGCGAAGATAGTGGTATTTCTGTAGTTGCCTTGGACAATCAACCAGGTGTGTACTCCGCTCGCTATAGTGCCCCAGACGCCACCGACGAACGAAATAATGAAAAAGTACTAGCTGAATTGGGGAATACTCCTCGAGAAAAGCGGACTGCATTTTATACGTGTCACATGGCTATTTCGGATCCAAGTGGTGAAATCCGAGCGACTGCCGAAGATTATTGTTATGGTCGAATGCGATTTGAGCCCTCTGGCGAAAATGGTTTTGGTTACGATCCGTTATTTGAAATTCCCGAATACCATAAGACATTTGGCGAGTTAGGCCCCAGTATCAAGCGAGTTCTGAGTCACCGAAGCCGCGCCATGCGAAAGATACGCTCAAAAATTAAGGACTTAATGGCCAGCGGCGGTCTTTAACTCAACCGGCTTCTCAGTGGATCATGAAAGTGAATCGGCCTATCGTCAGTTACTCCCAATTTGCTATTCTTCCACCCTCAAACAAACTCCTTTTCGTATGGGTGAGAAGATGAAAAGCTACAGAGAATTCGGGATTTCATTAGCGATGGTCACAGGGCTATTACTGACGACATCGACTCTTTGCGCGGAAAACCCTTTTGACTATCTGTTCTTTCCATTTCAAAAGGTGGATGCTGATCCAGAAAAACGCTATGCAGTGACTCAGGATCAGGGCCCTTGGATGGTCATGGCCACTTCATTTCGAGGACCGGGCGCGGAGAAGCAAGCGCACAACCTGATTATCGAATTACGAAAAGAGTTTAAATTGGAAGCATTCATGCACCGTAGGTCCTATGATTTCTCGAATAAAGTCGAGGGACGAGGTATTGATAAGTACGGTAAGCCTAAGCAAATGGTTTATAGCCGTAATGTCCAGTTTGATGAAATTGCAGTGTTGGTGGGTAACTTTGAGTCGCTGCAATCTGATGACGCTCAGGAATTGCTGAAAAAGATTAAGACGATGCACCCACGTACATTAGGTCCTGAGCCCAATGCAGGTACAACTCAGGTTTATGCAGGCCTGCGATCGTTGCAGCGTAAACTTAATTTAAGTGCTGACAAAAAGGGCCCTATGGGGCGAGCCTTTATCATTCGCAATCCTAATCTGCCAGCGGAATACTTTACTCAAAAATCGGTGGAACCATTTGTTGAGCGTCTTAACAGCGGGGTTGCGCACAGTCTGTTAAAGAATCCGGGAAAATATTCCGTGCAGGTTGCCACCTTCCGTGGCAAAGTCGTCTACGACATCGAAAAAGATTATGATGCAGATGCTGCTGTTTCGAATAGCCTTGTGAAGGCAGCTGAGGATGCTCATAAATTGGTGACGGCTCTACGCAAACAGGGCATCGAAGCTTATGAGTATCATGATCGACACGAAAGTGTCGTATGCGTTGGCAGCTTTCAATCCCTTGGGATGCGTCAGATTGATGGGAAAATTAATCTCGAGCCCCGCGTGGCAGCCGTGATGAAAGCATATGGTGCACAACGTGTGCAAATTCCAAACTCGACCCAGTTTGGCTTGCGACCTAAAACCCTTGGTGGAATCCAATTTGATATTCAGCCCCGTCCCATCCATGTGCCTAAGAAATCGATTGGTTCGAGTTATCTGTCACGCTTCTAAGCCTAAGTGCTTACTCGACAAGACTTGCAATAATACGATCGTCTTCGACTCGCTGAGCAATCACTTTAACGAGTGAGCCGATGAGAGACGCGTTGCCCTGGAACTGAATCGGGGCGTAGCGACAGGCTGTGCCTACAAGCTGGTCGGCAGCATCTTTTTTCTGAGCTTCAACGAGCACTTCGAGCTCATAACCTAGCAGACTCGTAAAGTAATTATGGCGAAGTTCTCTTTCCACTTCGGCTAATTCCCGGCCACGTTGTTTCTTTAGTTGTTTGGGTAACTGATTATCCATGTCAGCTGCTGGTGTCCCTCGACGCGCCGAATAGGGGAACATATGGATTTTTGAGAATCCGATCTCACGGACGGTTTCAAGTGTTTCAGAAAATTCTTCGTCGGTTTCACCGGGAAAACCGACAATAATATCCGTAGTAAAGGATGGGTTGTTCAGAGCGTGACGAATCAGGTTGCAACGATTGATGAACGTTTTCTTGCTCCATCGGCGACGCATGCGACGCAGCACAGAGTCTGAGCCGCTTTGCAGACAGATATGTAAGTGTGGAGCAATCTTCTCTGGAAATTCGGCCATAACCGCTATCAGTTCTTTCGTGACTTCAGTCGCTTCAATACTGGAGATGCGAATTCTAAAGTCGCCGGGGCGGCTTGCTATGTCTCGAACTAGGTCAGCCAAACGAACCCACTCTTCACGAGGCTTGTTCATGTTCCAATCCACACCATAATGCCCAATGTGAATCCCGGTGAGCACAAGCTCTTTGTAACCGTTGGCTACCAAACGATCGACTTCATCCAAAATGTGTTGTAATGGCCGACTTGTGAGTTCCGGACGGACATGCGGGATGATGCAGTAACTACATCTCAACAAGCAACCGTCCTGAACTTTGACATAGGCTCGATGCCGGTTTCCGAATCCGGAGATGCCTGTGGGGATATCTACAACACCGAAGCGGCCTAGCATATCAGGAAGTTCTCGTTTGTCGGTGACGACCTCAGCAACGTTGGGTAATGCCTGGACTTCTTCAGGGGCACGGGTGGCGTAACACCCCATGACGACAATGCGGGAGTCGGGATTTTCACGTGCTAGCTGACGAATGGCTTTTCGACTTTTAGAATCCCCTTCATTGGTGACGGTGCATGTGTTCACAATGCAAAGGTCGGCAGCTTCGCCCTGTTGCGCATCGGTATACCCGATTTTAGACAGGCCTTCTCGAAGGAATTCGGTTTCGTACTGATTGACTTTACAGCCAAGCGTAACGGTTTTCAGTTTTGCGGACATGAGAATCTATAAAAGGACTTAATCGACCGGCTCAATCGTAGCGTACATTGAACCTTGGCAATTGGCAATGAGTTCATCCTTGCCATAGGCATGTATCTGGTCTCGTTTAAATTCGGCATGTTCCAGTGTGGTAGTTAAACAAATTGCTCTGCCATTGTTGTCCACTTTGGTTGCCAGCTTAAATCCCTGATCAATATTAAAGCCAAACAGCTCCTTCAGCATGTGAATTACATACTCATAGGTGTGATCTTCGTCGTTCCAGAGAACGACGTTATACCGAGGTTGTTGTTGGGGCCTGTTGTCTGTTTCGATAACAGGCTGAGCAGCTTCCTGACCCATCCTTTGGGCTCCGCAGAGTAACCGTCTTCTTCGTTAATCACAATGGCCGATTGGCTCAGGAGCCATTATATTGTACGTCTTACCGCTGACCAAAGACTTTTTAGTTGTTCGCTGTAGAGAAGATGACTCTAGGTTACAGTGAATGCACAAATGAATTCATCAATACTGGGAATGACAATTATGGACAACATCGAAGCGTATTTAGATGCGAATCGTCTGAGGAATCAGGACGATCTGTTTGAGCTTCTACGTATGGCAAGTGTGAGCACTGACAGTCAATATCAAGCGGACGTCCAGAGGGCAGGCCAATGGGTCGCAGATCAATTTCGTAGTCTGGGATTTATGACGGAGATAGTGGAGACCAAAGGGCATCCAATTGTTTATGCTGAGACCCCTCCGGTTCAAGGGGCGCCGATTGTCCTGGTCTATGGGCATTATGATGTCCAACCTCCGGATCCGCTGGATGAGTGGGTCACGCCACCTTTTGAACCAACGATTCGGGATGGGAATGTGTATGCACGTGGAGCGACTGATGACAAAGGGCAAATGCTCACGCATATCAAAAGTGCTCAGGCATGGATGGAAACCGAGGGTTCTCTGCCTCTTCAAATCAAATATGTGATTGAAGGTGAAGAGGAGTGTGGCAGCTCGAATCTGGACCCATTTCTTCAGCAATACGAAGATCGGCTCGAAGCAGATATTGCTGTAATTAGTGATACCAGCCAGTTTGCCAAAGGGCAGCCTGCAATTACTTATGGATTGAAAGGAATTGTCTATTTTGAACTGTACCTCGAAGGACCAAAACAGGATCTGCACAGTGGTACCTTTGGAGGGGCTGTTTCTAATCCGGTAAATGCGTTGACACAAATGTTGGGCAAGCTGGTTGACAAAAATGGTCGTATTCAGATCCCCGGATTCTATGAAGATGTGGTGGAGTTAGAGCAGCGTGAAAGAGAACAGTTTGCCGCCCTTCCATTCTCGGAAGATGAATTTAAATCTAAGTTGGGAATTGAAGACGTCCATGGTGAGCAAGGATATACGACTTTGGAACGGCGTTGGGCGCGCCCGACCTGTGACCTCAACGGTATTTGGGGTGGTTATCAGGGGGAAGGTGCAAAGACCGTGTTACCAGCTCGAGCAGGAGCGAAATTCAGTTGCCGCCTCGTCCCAAATCAAGATCCCGATAAAGTGCGTGATAGCATACAGAAAATGCTGGAGGAATTGTTGCCGCCGGGATTGAAGATGGAAGTGATACATCATCACGGAGCTCCGGGGGTTGTTGTTTCACTTGATAGTCCGTATATGTCGGCAGCCGCCGAGGCTATTGGAAAGGGATTCGGAACAAAACCTGTATTTATTCGAGAAGGCGGCTCAATTCCGGTAGTAACCGCCTTTCGTGAACTGCTTGGAATAGATACGTTACTGTTAGGTTGGGGACTTGATGATGACAACACCCATGGCCCCAATGAAAAGTTCTCGTTGGATGATTATTATCGAGGAACCAAGGCCAGTGCTCATCTCTGGCAGGAAATAAGCAAGATTATACGGGGTTAGACAACGATGCTGGATCGTAAATTTATTGTGGAAAATGCAGAAGCTGTCGCAAAGAACTGCGAATTGCGGGGCGTCACTGCAGACGTTGCTCGTCTGGTCGCGCTGGAAGGTCAAAGACGCGAGTTGCTGCAACAGGCGGAAGAATTAAATCGACGCGCTAATGAAGTTTCCAAGTCTATCGGACAAGCTGGTTCTGATGAAGAGCGTGAAGAACGCAAGGCCGAGGGTCGTGCACTTCGAGAACAGAAAGATGCGGCTCAAAAACAGCATGACGAAGTGGCAGGTGAAATCACCGAAATTCAATCCGGTATTCCTAACATGACTCATCCAGCTGCGCCGGTAGGTGAAGATGATAAATCCAATCTCGAAGTTAGTCGTGGAAAGCACCAACCACCAACGTTCGACTTCAAAGTGCTGGATCATGTCGAGTTGGCAGAAAAGCATGACCTGATTGACTTTGAAGCCGGAGCGAGAATTGCCGGAGCAGGATTTTATTTCCTGAAGAACGAGGCTGTGTTGCTGGAGCTTGCTCTGCAGCAATATGCGGTGAATCACCTGATCCAAAACGGATTTACTCCGGTCATTACTCCGGATTTGGCCTACAGTGAAATTCTTCACGGAACAGGCTATATTCCACGGGGACCGGAAACACAGATTTACAGTATCGAAAACTCCAATCTCAATTTGGTCGCGACGGCTGAAATTCCACTGGGTGGTATGATGGCGGGCGAAACACTTGACTCAGAAGAGCTGCCCTTGAAGATTTGTGGTATCAGTCACTGTTTCCGTACGGAAGCTGGGGCTGCCGGTCGGGCAACTCGGGGACTGTATCGGGTTCACCAGTTCACCAAAGTAGAAATGTTTGCGTTTACATTACCAGCACAAAGCGAAGAAATGCTGGAGCAATTTAGGCAAATCGAATGTGAATTGTTTGATAGTTTGGGAATTCCATATCGTGTCGTCGATACTGCGACTGGCGATCTCGGCGGACCGGCTTATCGTAAATACGATCTTGAAGCCTGGATGCCAGGGCGGGGTGAGCATGGAGCGTGGGGCGAAGTAACCAGCACTTCGAATTGTACGGACTATCAGGCACGTCGTTTGAACGCTCGTTATAAAGTGAAAGGCGAGAAGGGTACCAAGTTTCTCCATACGCTTAATGGAACGGCGATAGCCATCAGTCGAGCAATTATTGCCGTGATGGAAAATAATCAGCAGGAAGATGGATCGATTGTCGTGCCGGACGTTCTTCGCCCTTACGTCGGTAAAGACGTGATCGGAGGCTAAGGCCTTCAACTCTCGCAGCGTCTCTAATGAAAGTATGGTTGAGGTTATACGTCAAGCGCTTTTTTACAGAGTGCCTGAGATGCGGAAAACGATCGGGTTTCTGCGATCGCTCTTAGGATCGGCTCGGTGTTACTCGCACGTACAAGTAACCAATCTCCGTTAGGCCAGCGTAGCTTAAGACCATCCGTATAATCCGCATCGGCTTCCGGGAAACGTTCTACTAACTTCTTGAAAACCACCATAGCCTCCGTACCGTCTAATGGAGCCTTATCCTTGTAGATAGCATAAGTAGGTATGTCGGCCGCGATTGCTTTAATCGGGCGTTTTTCACGAGCCATGAGTGCTAGAACCCGTACGATACCAACAAAGCTGTCACGAATCAGCCCAACACGCGGATCGATCGGCCCCCCATTTCCTTCGCCCCCGAACCCTGCATTTTGCGTCAGCATCACATCGACAACGTTAGCTTCGCCCACAGCCGACTCATGACAGGTTTGGCCTACGGCATGGGCCAGATCATAAGCCATGCGGCTCGTGGCACAATTGATGACGACGTCGCCCGGCTCTTCCACCAATAGTTGTTTCATACAAAGTGCAAGGGTGTACTCTTCGCCAAGATAGTTACCCTCGGAGTCAATCAGAGCAAGGCGGTCAGCATCCGGATCCTGACAAAGACCAATATCGCATTGATGAGCAACCACTTGTTGTCCGACAGCTTGTAGGTTTTTTGCCGTTGGTTCCGCAGGATGTGCAAATTGTCCGTTTGGCTCATGTCCCAAAACGACAAGCTCACACCCCAACGCTTCCAATAGTGGAACGCCTAACACCGATCCCGCACCATGATTACAGTCTAAGAGCACTCTAAATTTACATCGTTGGATTCGGCTAACTTCGGTTAACGCCAGTAGTTTCCTTAAGTGCGTTTTGTTTGTATCCGTAAGTTCGGTTATCGAGCCCTCTGAGCCAGTCACTGGTGTCTGCAACTGTTGGTAAAATTCCAAAAGTTGGGCACCTTTTTCTGCATTGAGAATCCGACCATCCGGACCATAGAGTTTCAGCCCATTGTACTGTGGGGGGTTGTGGCTAGCCGTTACCTGAACGGCCCCAGCGGCCTGATTCTCCAAAATTTGTACACCGACGGTTGGGGTTGCCATGATGTCTGCGTAGAGGACATCCCGTCCATATTTTGTGAGTATCTGTTGAACCCATTGGCAGATCATTTCACCGGAGACACGACCGTCACGGCTCAGAATAATCGGACCGGAATGATCGTTTTGTGCTAATTGGAATGCATAGGCCGAGATATATTGCTCGATAAGCTCCTGCGTCAGCGAATCGCCGATAATTGCTCGCAATCCGCTAACACTGATGATCGGTTTCGAAGGCATGGCATTTTAACAGAGTCTTTTTAGGGTACTGATAAGCGGAATGATTAGTCGTGCGGCAATCATAGTCGTATTTTAGGGAGTTTGAAATAGGTATATTAAATGATATTCGGTTGTCATTAGAATTCATCCACCATGAATGCCGGATGATAGGTTACAACCTAGGGGAGGATCATAGACAGGTGTTCCGACCATTGGGTTTTTAATATCAACAACGAGTGAATCTGAAATGAAATCTTTGAAATGGCTGGGGGCACGCATACTGTTTCCCAGTACGTTGGCCTGGAATGTTTTACTAGGACGAATTCTCAAAATTCGTAACTGGTGGGACTTCATCGATGAACACGTGATTGTTGGTGCATTCCCTTTCCCGTTCGACGTTAATAATATGGCAGCGGATGGCGTACGCGCCGTTGTGAACACCTGTAATGAATATGGCGGGCCAGTTTCTCAGTATGAGAAACATTCGATTGAGCAATTGCATATTCCGACGATCGACTTTACTCCTCCTTCACTCGCAGATGTAAAGAAAGGTGTCGAGTTTGTAACACAGCATGTGGAACAGGGGAACACGGTCTATATTCACTGCAAAGCTGGGCGAGGACGTAGTGCCACGGTTGCCATCTGTTGGTTAATGTCTGCTAAAGCGATGGATCCGTGGCAAGCCCAACAGTACTTGCTTGATCATCGTTCGCACGTTCATAGTACGCTTCCGGAAAGAGANGTCGTGAAGCAATTTTGGGCCGAACTGCAGGAATCTCAGAGTANAGCTGTGACAGATGATGCTCAAGACNAGACAACCGTAGCCGACTAGCTNAANAGTTGGATCGCTTTATCGATTGCCTGAACAAGTCTGTCGACGTCACTACGAGTGTTATAGAGATAGAAGCTTGCTCGAGCACTTGCTGGAATACACAGTCGATTGTGGAGTGGCATGGCACAGTGGTGACCGGCCCGAATCGCCACTCCTTGATTATCCAATGCATGTGTTAAGTCGTGAGGGTGCAGCTTTTCAATCGTGAAGCTCACAACTCCAGCTTTGTCTGCCGGAGGAGGCCCTAAAATGTTAACTTTCCCTAAGGCACCTAGCTGTTCATGAGCATAGGACACCAACTCATGTTCATGTTGCTGGATGTTTTCCATCCCCACTTGCCTGAGATATTCGATACATGCTGGCAATGCCAGAACGGGGGAAATGGCCGGCGTTCCCGCTTCGAATTTCGCAGGCAAACCGGCCGTGGTAAATCCTTCTTCCGAGACGATATTAATCATCGACCCGCCCCCTAAGAATGGTGGCATAGCTTCGAGCAACGCTTCTTTCCCACAGAGGATACCCACGCCGGAAGGGCCAAGCATTTTATGAGCACTGAAGGCCATGAAGTCAGCGTCTAGATCGATGAAATTAAGGGTCTGATGAGGAGCTGCTTGGGCGGCATCCAGGACAACGATTGCTTCTGCAGCATGGGCTAATTCAGTAATGCGTTTAACGGGAGTGTAGGTCCCGAGCACGTTAGAAGCCATGGTGCACGCAACGACTTTGGTCCGCTTCGATAACAGATTCTCAAATTCATCCAGATTCAAATATCCATCATCGGTGATGTCACACCACTTGATGATGGCGCCTGTTCGTTGTGCTAATTGTTGCCAGGGTACGATGTTCGAATGGTGCTCGAACCGCGTAAGCAGAATTTCGTCACCTTCCTGAACGTTAGCGTCACCCCAGCTTCGAGCCACGATGTTTATCGCGCCGGTTGCCCCGGTGGTAAAAACGACCTCACGTGAGTTGGCGACATTGATAAATTCACCTACCGCATCTCGTGATTCTTCGAATCTCGCTGTGCTCTCGTCGCTTAGCCAGTGTGCACCACGATGAACATTGGCGTATATGGTGCTGTCGATGTTGCTTAATGCATCGATGACAGACTGAGGCTTTTGAGAGGATGCAGCATTATCCAGATACACCAAAGGCACATTGTTATGTACGGTTTGCTGTAAGATAGGGAAGTCGGATTTTAGTTGAGCTGCATCAAGCATAGTCGGCATCTAAAGACAGTGTGATATCTCTTATTTTACGCAGGGAAGGTTAATTCATAAATGGCCTAACTGTTACGCCATAAGACGTTGCGACTAATAGAGAGGGTTTGTAATAGAGGTTCGATCTCCTTTAGGAATCGCTTGGCATCTTGTGGATATCCCGCCGTCGGTTTGATTTCTGGGATGTGTTGAGCCCACCAATGATTGAAAGCTTCCATAGCGAGTTCTCTGGTATATTTGGCATACATTGAGGCCAAAGCTGCCGGCATGAAGCTTTCTCCTTTGGCTACAAAGCGGCAGCGAACACGTTGATTCTCAGGTCCCCAGGCATAGCGGCTAATTTCTCGACTCTCTTCGTGAATCTCCACCAGATACTCGGGAAACAACTGCTGTAAGATATGACTGTACTGATTGCGCCCACCGTGTTTGTCACAATGAATTTGTATTTTTGTGTTGGTAAATTCCTCAGTGATTTGTCGTGCTAATGTAAGGGAGCAATGTGACAACAAGGCTCCTTTCGTAGGAAAGCTATCAAGCAATACATTGAAACGATGGGCAGGCAGGCACCAAACCTTTGCTCCTAAAAAGCAAACTGGACTATCAGCCAGGCAATTTGTTGCCAGTTCTTTCAACTCGGTTAGTATTTCTTGGGGCAGGGCACTGGGAAGTGGTTTGTCGTATGTTTGAAACCAGGGAGATGGGGCGGACCAAACACTCCACTTCACAGCAAATGTCTCCATCCATTGTTGAAACGATGAAATTGGATTCTGAAGAAAAGGAAAGATAGCTCGTTCCAGATTCTTTAATCCGCCGCGGGGCTTATAGGCTAGTTTCGAATCACCAATCATGATTCGAGTTTTGTCTTTGAGCGTAGTGGTAACTAAATTTTTTAGGAGTGGGTAGAGATCAAGGTCACTCCTAAACAGTTCGTCAGGAATACTCCAGTATGTTGCTCCGATGCAGAGGGGGCCGAGGAATGGTCCGTATCCTGCTTCGTCAATTCCAATGAGTAATGCCATAGGTGGTTTAATGCTGGGAGAGTTGTCGTTAGTCTCGTGTGTCAGCATCCATTTTAGGTTAAACCGAGTTGGTGGAGAGGGGCCATCTCCATGTAAAAAAAGCCCGATACAATACGACGACTTTGTAGCTTCCGTGCCACTTAAACCCATCCGTGGTTTACTTGCTTCCCAACAAGAGAGACCCAGATAATGCGGTTTACTTATTAAATATCGTATTGTATTCGGGCTGGTTGTTTTGTTTGCTAATTGCTTAGCTCGTCAAATAGCTCCCTGAATTCGGGCATTTGTTGATTCAAGTATTCGACCCATCGCTGCGGATGCCACAATTCCACACAAACCGAAGCTCCTACGACGAAAAGAGTACCCCCTGGCTGGACTCCCAGAAATTCGCGAAACCCTTCGGGTATGACTAGTCGGCCACGACCAGCGAGTTGGAGCGGTACATGGCGAGTACTGAGCAAGCGTCCCAGTTGAAGTAGTTGGTTTGTTTGCTGTTCCAGTTTGCCGGCCTTCAATTTGTCGGCCACCCAGGTGATTCCGCGATTGAGGTGCGATTCCCAGGGATCGGCATTCCATAGACTGAGGCAGCCCGGCCTTTCTTTGGCGAGTATGAGTTTCGAACCCGAGTTTTGAATCTGCTCGGACAATTCCGGTGGAATAGAAAGCCGATATCTCTGATCGAGTGTGCGTCGATGTTCGCCAATCAAGAGAGTGTCGTGAGAAGACATTGCGTCGTCTTATTTGCCTCTTTGAGGTAATTGATTCCAATGTAGTCACGATGCCTCCCTGCA
>PAAT01000114.1 GCA_002698965.1 Rhodopirellula sp.
CCACTGGAAGTCTTTGGGATCGAACCAAAACGGACAAGTACAATTCCATCTGGTGGCAAGTCATGTTCGGCCGTAACATCATGCCGGATTGCCTGAATCACGTCACTCCAGTCTTCACGTCGTTTACGCTCAACTTCTGCTACGACGATCAATCGTTCCCGGCCTTCAATATCCACCGCAAAACAGCCTACAGCACCATTCTGCAAACGATTGCTGGACCGCTCCACCGTCAACTCAATATCCTGTGGGTAACGGTTAACACCACGAATAATAATCAAATCCTTCAAACGGCCTGTCACAAACAAATCGTCACCCTGAACGAATCCAAGGTCACCGGTTCGCAGATAAGGACCCGTTTGTGAGTCTGCCAGTTTGGCTTCAAAGGTTTGCTGCGATAAGGCCGGTTTATCCCAATACCCGCGACCAACACTGGGGCTATTGACCCAAATCTCACCAACTTCACCCGATGGCAGGCGTTTGTAAGTCTGTGAATCAACAATGGCAACATCTTCATTTGGAAAAACACTTCCGCAGCCAACGAGAGTTCGAGCCCCTCGAGTGTCCGGGCTCACCGGTACCACACGATGTTCATGTAATGAATCATTATCAAAAGATTTCAGCGTTGGCTTTTCGGTTACCACCTTACCCGTGACAATCAAAGTGGCTTCTGCCATACCATAACAAGGATAAAAGGCCTGTGAATTGAATCCAACTTCTTCGAACTTACGTGAAAAATCACCCAGCGTGGAAGAGCGTATCGGTTCAGCCCCGTTATAGGCCAAGCACCAACTACTTAGATTCAACCCTTTCATCTGCTCTTCAGTAATCTGCTGAGAACATAGGTCGTAAGCAAAGTTCGGACCACCTGAAATCGTAATGCTGTATCTAGAAATCGCTTTTAGCCAGCGAATGGGCTTTTGCAAGAATGCCATTGGTGACATAAAGACACAAAAACAACTCGTGTATAGAGGAGCTAACAAACCTCCAATAAGCCCCATATCATGGTAAGCCGGCAACCAACTCAAACCTCGTGATTTCCAACTTAGATCAAAAGCGTAGGTAATCATCTGTAAATTGGCGAGCATGTTACCGTGGGAAATCATTACTCCCTTAGGGGTCCCGGTCGATCCGGACGTGTACTGCAGAAAAGCAAGGTCATCCTTCTGGATATCTGGATTCTTCCAAACAGTACTCTTTTCAACTGGCACTTCTTCCGTCGCGATCCATTCGGCGGATTGCAGGCGAGGGCTATCTTCCAGAATATGTTCACTACGATCGATTACATCGCGAGTCGCAAACACAAACTTCGGTTTTGCGTCGTCCGCAATTGAATCAATACGATTCATCTTTCGGTTTCGGCGAGGAGGGTAGGCCGGTACAGCAATAGCCCCGGCGAACAAACAGCCGAGAAAGCCTTTGATGAATTCCATCCCAGGGTGATAAAGAAGTAATACTCTTTCACCTTTCACCGAGCCGGATTCCTGCAATTGCGCAGCAATTGCCCGAGCTGAATCTCTCAACTCTGCATAGGTAATTTGCAACTCATCTTCTTCTCCATCAACCAGAAACGTATACGCTACCTGTTCTGGACGTTCTTTCCCCCAATACTCAAGGGAATCAACTAGATGGGTTTCAATGGGCTTGTACGGGGCAAATAAGCGATCTAAATTCACCGCATAAACTCCAACGCCAATATTTCTCTGTCTCGGTTCTTAGAATTCCATTCCAGAAACTACTAACTGCTCCTTCAGATCCCGAGATTTCAGACTAACACGAGGTCTTAAAATTGGCAAACAGCCCTGCCAAACATTCGGGGTTTCCGAGGTATTGACACAATCTAACTGTTATAACCACTACAACCTACTACTTACCCGTGCTGATCCCTGCACGAGCAACAACAATTCGTCTGCTTTTCACCAATTCCCTAGTGAGCCACAGTAGGCAAAACATCCTAATATTGAGCTTAGAAACATACTCCGATGCTCAAAACCCTAGGAAATCCCCGCCTGTCTCTTATCTTTCGGCACCGACGACCCTTGGAAACAATGTTTCCTACGTCCCTCGATAGAACGTGTATACGATGTAAAATATGTTCAGGCGTTACATCTTAACAATTACCTATCTAGCAGCTTAGTGCTACTAAACACGGGTCGCTCCCAACTAAATTACGATATGAATACCGGCAAACTAATCACCAGTGAACAAATCAACTCGATTGGCGGACAAACTCGACGGTTTAAAAGTGGGTTTCTACACACGGTCAACCTTCGTGAAGCAGAAATAGTCATCGACGATCAATGGGTCAAAAAACTAACTGGGCAAACGAAGTTAGTGGATCTCAATTTGGAGGGCAGCGACATTACCGATTCAGCCTTAGAAACTCTCAGTAAGTTATCCTCCCTGGAAACACTCGACCTGTCCGAAACCCATATTACAGATCGCGCACTCGACACCCTAAAAAACATGCACCATCTAAAGGTTCTGGCTCTTACGTCTACCCAGTGCAGTCAAGAGAAGATTCGGGAGATCCGTGCAGCCATGCTGAATACACGAATCATTCACATCGATTAAACGGTTAGGCAAACGGGCATCAAAACAATTCTGCAATCGGTTCACCCTGTTCAAGGATAGGACGGGGACGTCCCTGAAAATCATTCACAAAGGTGTGATGATCGATGCCCAGTGAAGTGAACATAGTAGCTGCAATGTCAGAAGGCGAATAAGGGTGTTTCGTCACTTCAGCTCCGGTTTTGTCAGTCGCTCCGATAACCTGACCTGTTTTGACCCCTCCGCCTGTTACAAATAATGAGCCGGCAGCCCCCCAGTGATCCCGACCGCCATTCGAATTAATCTTCGGTGTACGACCAAATTCCGTTAGGAACACAACCAATGTCTTTTCCAGCAATCCACGCTGCTCCATGTCGTTTATTAAAGCGGCAAATGCTTTATCCATTCCGGCCAGATGATAGCCGCGTTTTACCATATCCTGAATTGGAGGATGATTCTGACTCGGAGCATTATGGTTATCCCAAATGTTTCCGTAATCAGAGTCGTAACCATAGTCCAGCACGATAAATGGCGCCCCGGCTTCAATCAGTCGACGCGCCATTAAACAACGCCCTCCAAGCTTCGTTTTACCGTACGTCTCTCGGACAACATTTCCTTCCTGATTAATATCAAATGCTTCTCGCAAGGCACTCGTGGAGAGCATTCGCAGCGCCCCTTTGTACTTCGTTTCCGCTGCGATGAGTTGCTGATCTCCATCGAGACTTTTTAGAGCCTGATCAAACTGCTGACGAAGTGAAGCTCGTCGAGTTAATCTCGTAAGCGGCACCTCTTCTGTCAGAGCCAGTGACTTTGGAATCAGGTCTTCTTCGATTTCTGGCGATGGATCATCCAGCTTTTCACCCACGGTGAAATCCGGTTGTTCCGGAAGCCCACCAACACAATACGGAAGATATTGATTGCCCATCCAGCCACTCTTAAAGAAGTTATAGGGTGGCGGTCCGGGACGCGTGATACCTGGCAAACAAATGTAACCTGGTAGTCCATTTCGGGGGCCCTGCAGATGGGAAACAATCGAACCAATATTAGGCTCACTGAACAATTCCGTGCGCCCCACCACACGACCACTAAGTGTCATAACCTGACTGATCAAATGATCATTACTGTGATGTGAGAAACTGCGAATCACCGAGATCTTGTGAGCGATCTTGGACATCTCCGTCATCGTGTCGCCAAACCGAACACCAGACAAACTTGTCTGGATATCCTGAAGCTTGCCCCGTATCTCCAACGGAGCTTCCATTTTGGGATCGAAAGATTCGTACTGAGTGACACCGCCTGCCATCCACAAAACCAAAACGCTTTCGGCTTTACCTTTGCCAAGAACTGGCTGGATGGTCGTTGCCTGCAGCTGGGTATTCCAAGGGCTAAATGCCGAGGCGGTTGAACCTAAGGTAAAGGCTCCTACTTTTAGCATGCCGCGTCGAGTGAGTGCGATATCTTTATTGTGCGAAGGTTTAATCATCCATTTATTGTCTAGAAAACACGACTAAATAACAATATGTTAATTCTCATTCCCCAAATTATTGCTCTCCACACGGAGCTAATCGCGGTAACGAGAAGAGCCATGAAATCAAGTTTCATGGCTCTTCTGATTATGTATATCTAACAATCTGTTTAGCTTCCCGGGAAGAAGGGGCCACCATAAAGAGCTGTATCACCCAACTCTTCTTCAATTCGTAGCAACTGGTTGTACTTTGCCATCCGATCAGAACGCGAAGCTGAGCCGGTCTTGATCTGACCGGTATTCAAAGCTACTGCCAGATCAGCAATCGTGCTGTCTTCAGTTTCACCTGAGCGGTGACTTGAAACACTACTATACCCAGCACGGTCTGCCAACTGAATCGCGTTAATGGTTTCAGTGAGAGTGCCAATCTGGTTCACTTTAATCAGGATACTGTTCGCGATACCTTCATCGATTCCACGTTGCAAGCGTTCTGTATTAGTAACAAAAAGATCGTCTCCAACCAATTGCACACTGTTTCCGATTTCATTCGTCAACTGTTTCCAGCCATCCCAGTCATCCTCAGCACAACCGTCTTCAATCGAACAAATCGGATAATTGGCGGACCAGTCTTTGAGCAAACCAACCATATCAGAAGTACTCAGATTATTACCGTCGAACTTATAAGTCCCTGCATCCGCGTTATAAAATTCGGTTGAGGCAACATCCAAGGCGATAAACACCTGTTCCCCGGCTTTATAACCTGCCAGGTCGATTGCCTCCATAATTAAATCCAAAGCTTCTCGGTTGCTACCAAGGTCCGGAGCGAATCCACCTTCGTCACCAACGGCCGTGTTCAGTGCCTTACCATGCAACACTTTCTTTAGTGTGTGAAAGATCTCGCAACCACAGCGCAGAGCCTCTGAAAACTGCGTAAAGCCAAGTGGCATTACCATAAACTCCTGCACATCGACAGAGTTGTCAGCATGTTCACCACCATTGACAATATTCATCATCGGAGCAGGCAGCATTTGAGCTGCGGCGCCACCAAGATAGCGATAGAGTGGCTGACCAGTTGCATCAGCCGCAGCTTTAGCCGTCGCCAACGAGACACCCAAGATCGCATTAGCTCCCAGATTACTTTTATTGGGTGTGCCGTCAAGCTCGATCATAGCCCGGTCAACAGCCTGTTGATCAAGCGCATCATAACCTTGCAGTGCCTCCGCGATTGAATTGTTGATATTATCAACGGCCTTCAATACGCCTTTTCCTAAATAAACCGCCGGGTCACCATCGCGGGATTCCCAAGCTTCGTGAGCACCGGTACTAGCGCCACTGGGCACAGCAGCACGGCCGAAAGAACCATCTGCTAGGATAACGTCAACCTCGATTGTTGGATTTCCACGGCTATCGAGAATCTGACGGCCTTTGATATCAGTGATGAAACTCATTCGTTGCATTCCTGTTTTGAAAGTGTTTGGCTAATGATGTTGTTGTCCACTCGGCACTCAAACGCCAAGTACTATAAGTAGTATTGTGTCCCAAGTCCAAGGTTTTGACTATATGGATACCAATACGGTTTTATCAGATTCCGGAATTCGGATAAATTTGCGTGACCGATGGCCCTGCTCACCATAAAACGTACCCGAACAACGAGCGATAAACTACTAAAACTTTTTGCTCTAAACCCTTCCTGAGTTTTGCGGTTTCCAACTATCTACACCGAAGTAAAATAAAATACCGAACGAACTCGAGGAAAATATCCAGCCCTTTGCGATTCGTTCCAGCACCAAATCCAACTCCAAGGAATTCAAATATGTTTACGGGCCTGGTCGAAGCAACCGGCAAAATCACCTCGCTAGAGTCTCAAGGCCCCGGAATGCGGATTGTCGTGGATGCTGGAGACCTGGCTGACGGAGTGCAGATTGGCGATAGCATTGCTAACAACGGTTGCTGCCTCACCGTCATTGAAGCGACTGGATCCTATTTGGCATTCGAAGCAGGCCCAGAAACACTTGCCAAAACAAGTCTGGGAAGCAAACAGGTCGGGGACTCCCTTAATCTCGAACGTTCCTTACAGGTCGGTGATCGACTCGGAGGACACCTGGTTACCGGGCATGTAGATGCCCGCGGCGTACTCGACGAAAGAACCGACGACGCGGAGTGGTCTACGCTCTGGTTTAAAGTACCCAAAACACTAATTCGTCAAATGGCACCCAAAGGGTCAATCACCGTGGAAGGAGTTAGTTTGACACTGGTCGATGTCGAAGCTGATCGTTTCAGCGTAGCCCTAATCCCGCACACACTGGAGGTAACAACTTTGGGCGGCCTGCAACCAGGAGATACGGTTAATCTGGAAACCGATTTGCTGGCAAAGTATGTCGAACAGCAATTATCCGCCTGGTCACCTCGTTCTGAATCTTAACATCAGGTCATTCATGTTCAATCGTCAAACAACTACCTTTCTGAAGCAGCGTATGGAAGAAGCCGGAATCCGTCCGGTTTCCAAATTTGGTCAGAATTTCCTCATCGACCTTAATCTGGTAAACATGATTGCTGACTCAGCAAATATTACTAAACAGGATGTTGTCGTCGAAGTTGGTACCGGCACAGGAAGCCTTACCGGACTCATCGCCCAAAAAGCCCGACAAGTGATCACGGTTGAAATCGACCAGAATCTCTGGCAACTAGCCCAGGAAGAACTTGCGTCCTTCAGCAATATCACCTTCTTACAACAGGATGCTTTGCGGAACAAAAACAACCTCTCCCCCGTGTTACTAGACACCATCCGGAGCGAGATGGCCAAGACTGAAGGAACGCGACTAAAACTTGTCGCCAACCTTCCCTATAACATCGCCACACCATTAATTACCAATTTACTCACACTCGACGACATCACGCCAACTTCCATGACCGTCACGATTCAGAAAGAGTTGGCGGAGCGAATCATTGCCCGACCGGGTACCAAAGAATTCGGAGCATTAAGCTTATGGATTCAGGCGCAGTGCAATCCAGAAATCGTACGCATCATGAGTCCCAAGGTATTTTGGCCGCGACCCAAGGTGGAATCTGCCATTATTCACATCGAAACCGACTTCAACAAACGAGGCCGCATACCGGACCTCCCTTACTATCATCGCTTTGTTCGCAATCTATTTATTCACCGTCGCAAGCTGCTACGAGGTGTGCTGGTCAGTATTTTCAAGAACCAACTCACTAAACAACAGATTGACAATATTCTGGAAGGCATCAATCTGACTGGCAATGTGCGCGCTGAACAACTGGCTGTACCAGTTATCTTCGAACTCTGTGAACGCTTTCGTCAGACTCAGCAGTCGGAGAACTAGGACACCATGAAATTTGTAGAAATTACTGGAGAAACGCTGGCACAAATAGTCAACGACGATGAAATTCATGCCGATGACCTCGTCACAGCCGGAGTCACCCCTAAATCAATCATTCGGATCAATGAACAGGGTGACGTGGAAGTACGTCGTCCCACGCAGTGGGAAATTGTAGGCGGCCTGCTAGGTAACTACCAAGAACGTATTCGCGGCATAACGGGCATGGATTGGGTTTAGTTTTTAAGCCATAATTATTGCTAATGGGATGAAGTTCATTTCATTTGGAAGTGGAAGCACATCTGGTGATGGCCACGGTCTTCAAAACCGCTGAGCTGGGCGTGAACCGTCCGGTTGGTGGGTTCGATTCCCATACACTTCCGCTTTTCACTTCAGGCTCCAAGAAACCAAACATCGGCAATCGAAGGTTCTGAACTTGCAACCGGAACGAAAGAAACTGACTGAATCCATCTGGTTCTGGATTTATCTATTTAGCACCGCCGGTCTGATCAGTCTGGTCATCTTACAAGGGAAATTTGACACGCGGCAGGATCTGGAAGAGATCAACTTCCGTGCTCGAATGCAAACTTACGAGGACAGCACGGCCACTTCTTTAGCTGTAAAAACACCATCCAATGAACAAATTGTTACGTTGACACCACTCTATATTCTTTTTGGTCTGATTTTCGCCGTTTCCTGGATTGTCCTTTGGAAACAGCGAATCCTAAGTAAACCCTCCCAATCTCAGACCGAAAGGCCTTTCCAGGCTTAGTAATGACCCGCCTCTAACCAAGGAACGCTAGTCATCGAAATCTTTTATGAATCACCGTTTTATGCTCTTGCATTTGGAATCCCAGCCTGCGTAATTCTAATTGCCATTTGGTTCCAAACCGAAATCCACAAACTACTGATTGCGGCCGGAGTTGTGGCAGCAGCCACGACTGGATTAGTGCTTTTAGAAAGTGCTGTAAAAACCCCACGTGAACGCATTTACGAGACGATCTTTGCCATTAGTACGGCCGTTGAGAACGAAGATTTTGAAACGGCCCTTGGTTACGTATCTCCTAAATCAGAAATCGTCCGTAGCCAGGCACTTAACGAACTTAACAAATACGAGATTTCATCAATCTCTGTAAAGAACAACCTGATCGTCCTTTTTGATAAAACAGCTCAACCACCAACCGCTCAAACAGGATTTAATGTTGTCGTGAAAGGCTCGGCTGCCCATATGGGAATTACTAACCAGACAGTGCCTCGATACTTAGAAGTGACTTTTGAATATCATGAAGGCAACGACGCCTGGTATGTGACATCCTATGGACACGCCGATTTCCGAGAAGGAATCAAAATCAGAAACCGCTTGCGAGAACAGGGGGCAGAGTAAGGCTTCAATAATCTCGACAGGTGAATCTGCCCAAAGCACATGAAAGCAATATTGTGTTCTATTCTGATTGCAGCTTTCTAAGCATCCTATGATTTGTCAGGTCAAAACTCATCGGGGTAACGGTTATAGCACCCCCAGCAATCGAGTCGACATCCGTATCGGCTCCCGGTAATTCAACAAAAGGTTGGTCCGTTGACCAGTAATAATCTCCTTGTTTTGGATTCTGACCAACCGTATACGGATCATCATGTCGAGTCAGTTTCATGGGCACGACCTTCCAGTACACCTCATCACTCCCATCGCACGGTATCACAGCACTGGTCGGAATATTTACATTTAAAAGCGTCTTGCCAGATTCTTGGCCCCGTAATTCCGTCAGCAAGCCTAAGATTCGGCCCGTACTCAACAACGAAGCCCGGTGAAAATCCATATCCTGCGCATATTCAAGCGATAAAGCGGCTGCTGGAATATCAAAGAATGTCGCTTCGCGAGCCGCTGCCACTGTCCCTGAATAGATCGCATTGATCCCCGTATTGAGACCTTCGTTAATACCACTGATCACGACATCAGGTCTCCGATCTAGCAGGCTCATAACCCCCAGCTTAACGCAATCAGCCGGTGTACCATTGACAATCCAAACTTGTTTTTCCCGAACCGTCGTACGTGTAGGAGTTAGCGGTGTCAAATAGGTAATACTATGACTCACTCCGGATTGCTGAATGGCGGGAGCAATAATATCCAGACGACTCACTCTGGTATCTCTCTGAAGTTCTTCAGAGACTGCCCACAGTCCTTCGGCGTGAATCCCATCATCATTGGTTAGTAATACATGCATCTTCTGGTCGGCAATCATGTCAAAAGCAAGAAGTCTCTCGTACCTCCTATTAAACTCCATTGAGGGAAAAACTGGCAACCGGTCCAAAAACGCGTCCTCTCGCGGCTGTTGATTTTATCTGAAAGGTCATATAATCGAGTTTTGAGTTTAATCCGCACACGAGGAAGACAGTACGGTTATGACCAGCATTTCAAGAGAACGCGTCCTTGTTCTTGATTTCGGCTCTCAATATGCCCAACTTATAGCGCGACGAGTCCGCGAACAAAACGTTTACTGTGAAATCGTACGACACGACATTTCTGTCGAACGAATCAAAGAACACAATCCACAAGGTCTGATCCTTTCGGGTAGTCCCTCCAGCGTCTACGAAGAAAGTTCACCGCGATGTGATCCCGAGCTTTTCAGGATGGGGCTCCCCGTCTTGGGAATCTGCTATGGAATGCAGTTGGCCACCGAGGCTTTTGGCGGCAAAGTGCAAAGCACTTCCACTCGGGAATACGGACGGGCAATGCTTATAGCCGATACAAGCAGCAGCCTCTTTGAAAACACCTCCGCCGAGCAACAAGTCTGGATGAGTCATGGAGATCAGGTTTCAAATATCTCCGAGGACTTTACTGCGTTGGCACACACCGACACGTGTCCCTTTGCTGCTGTGAAACACAATTCACTACCAGTTTATGGAATCCAATTCCACCCTGAAGTAACCCATTCACCAGAAGGTGGAAAGCTACTAAAAAACTTTCTCCTGAACATTTGCGGTTTTGCCGGAACCTGGAAGCTGGGTGATTTTGCCGATGAAACCATCGCCAAGATCCGTGATCAAGTGGGAGATAAACGAGTCATCTGTGGTTTATCCGGTGGCGTCGACAGTTCCGTGGTGGCCGCTCTGTTGTACAAAGCGATCGGAGATCAACTAGCCTGCATCCTCGTCGACAACGGACTACTACGAAAGAATGAACAGAGCGCAGTCATTGAAGCATTCACTAATCACTTCCAAGCCGACCTGCGCGTCGTGCAGGGAGAAGAACGATTCCTTAATCAACTGGCCGGAATCTCTGAGCCTCAGGAGAAACGCAAACGGATTGGTTATGAATTCATCGAGTGTTTCAAAGAAGAAGCTAAATCCATTGAGAATGCTCATTTTCTGGCACAGGGAACACTCTATCCCGACGTGATTGAAAGTGGCGCGGCACCCGATGGCCCGGCGGCAACGATTAAACTCCACCACAACGTTGGTGGCCTTCCGGAAGAACTTGGTTTTGAGTTGATCGAGCCGCTGCGAGATCTTTTTAAGGATGAAGTTCGGCAACTGGGTATCGAACTTGGATTACCCGAGCACTTAGTTTGGCGACATCCATTCCCAGGCCCCGGACTCGCGGTCCGTTGCTTAGGTGAAATCACAAAAGATCGCCTCGACATCCTCCGGGAAGCCGATGCGATTGCAATTGAAGAAATACAAAACGCCGGATTATATCGGGAGACGTCACAAGCGTTTGCGGTACTATTGCCGGTACAGAGTGTTGGTGTGATGGGCGACGCTCGCACCTATGAAGATGCGATCGCTATTCGTTGTGTCAACACGGATGATTTCATGACCGCGGATTGGTCACGCCTTCCTTATGACCTATTAGCCACCATTTCGACGCGAGTGATCAACGAAGTCAAAGGAGTTAATCGCGTCTGCTACGACATTAGCAGTAAGCCGCCGGCAACGATTGAGTGGGAATAAAAAACAGGCCTGACTACTGAAAGGTAGGCAGACCTGTTTTAATGAACTCCTGAGTTTGTACCGATTAACATTCGAGTGGGAAGGGGACCTCGCGTTTAATCGGTCTCAAGAGCGGCAAGTACTAGTTAGTATCGATCCGCAGCGAGTCGATGCTATGTTTGAGTATGTTACGATTCAACCATTTTTGCCTTACAATCCATTCGCCAACTCTGACAATCCAATAAACACAACGAACTAATACAACCCGAACAATTGTCACCGACCTTGTAACCGGTTCTTCAATAAGCTATTCGCCACTGTTATGAGCAAACAATACATCTACACCATCACTGATCTCACCAANAAACANGGCCCGCGNGAGGTTCTCAAAGAGATTCANCTGGCCTTTTANCCAGGAGCAAAAATTGGCGTTCTTGGTCGTAACGGCACTGGNAAAAGTACATTATTNCGAATCATGGCNGGGCAGGATGAGGAATTTGATGGGGAAGCCCGTCTCACTGATGGATTCACCTGTGGGTANCTCTCTCAGGAACCCCANCTGAATCCTGAAAAAGATGTTTGGGGAAATGTAGAAGAAGCGGTTGCTCCTCGACGTGCCATGCTGGATCGCTACAANCAGATCAGCGTGGAATTAGCGGAGCCAATGGACGACGAGCAAATGATGAAACTCTGCGATGAGATGGCTCGTCTGCAGGATGAAATCGAAACCTCCAACACATGGAATCTGGATCGGGAAATTGAAGTTGCCTTTGATGTCATGAACCTTCCGCCTCGAGACGCCGATGTCACCAGACTATCTGGTGGGGAACGACGGCGCGTCGCTTTATGCAAACTACTGCTGGAACGTCCAGACCTGTTACTTCTGGACGAACCGACTAACCACCTCGATGCAGACTCCGTGGCGTGGCTGGAACGACATCTGGCTGAATACCCGGGTACTATTGTTGCCGTCACTCACGACCGGTATTTCTTGGACAATGTCGCTCAATGGATCCTGGAACTGGACCGTGGGAAAGGCTACCCGTTTGAAGGCAACTACACGGCGTGGCTTGAACAGAAACAAGCTCGACTAAAAGTCGAAGAAAAACAGTCCGTGGCAAGACAAAAAACGATCGCCCGCGAACTGGAGTGGGTTCGTTCATCACCAAAAGCACGCCAAAGTAAAAGCAAGGCTCGTTTGGCGGCCTACGACCGCATGGTTTCTGAACAATTCGAAGAACAAATCACGGAATTTGAAATCCAGATTCCGCCCGGAGCACACCTCGGTGACTTAGTTATTGAAGCCAAAAATATTTCAAAAGGCTTTGGGGATAAACTCCTCATGGACAATCTTTCTTTTTCGCTGCCTGCCGGAGGTATCGTGGGAGTGATTGGTCCTAATGGAGCTGGAAAAACAACACTGTTCCGCATGCTCACAGGACAGGACTCCCCAGACTCCGGCGAGTTACAAGTCGGACAAACCGTTGAAATGGGCTACGTCGATCAAAATCGCGATGACTTGGATGCCAATGCGACGGTTTACGAAGAGATTTCAGGAGGCTATGAACATCTCGACATGGGTGGCCGTCGCATTAATTCCCGCGGATATGTTTCACGGTTCAACTTTAAGGGCCCCGACCAGGAAAAAAAAGTCGGCACCCTATCCGGCGGTGAAAGAAATCGTGTACATCTGGCTAAATTGCTAAGGCAGGGATCCAACCTGTTACTACTAGACGAGCCGACGAATGACCTGGACGTCGACACTCTGCGAGCTTTAGAAGAAGCCATTCAAAACTATGCCGGGTGTGTCGTCGTGACCAGTCACGACCGCTGGTTTCTTGATCGTCTGGCCACTCATATTTTGGCCTTCGAAGGTGATGGTTATGCCCACTGGTGCGAAGGAAATTATGAGACCTACGAACGTCAACGACGGGAAAGATTGGGGATCAATCCGGACGAACCACGACGATTCAAATACAAGAAACTGATTTAATCCGGACAGTGCCCAGACCAGAGAAAACTGACATGCTGAGGCTTCTGTGCCTTGACGACAGCCATTGTTCATACAATATTCATTTATAGATATTTAAATCATCAAACTAAAATTATAAGGAAACGACGCCGTGACAATTCTGCGAGTTGGCTCGACACCGAAATACGCATCTAACTTCAACAAAGCTTTTGGTGGCAAGAAGAAGACTTCCACAAAAGCTAGCGCTAAAAAGAGAACCGCTAAAAAGAGAACTTCCGGAAAGAAGTAGAACTTTTTAGTTAAGATCATTAAGAACGTATTATAAAAATCCACCTTCGTTGCTGCAGTAGATATAGCTACGAGACGCAAGCAGTCAGACGGGCATCAAATTACTGTTTCAGTACAAGCGCCGAGTCAGTGCGTTCGAAAACCAGCCCAGTTGAGGAGACTGTTTTGAACTAACTCTAGGGGACGAATTCGCGTTATCGAATTAGAGACGGGGCTCTTTCACTAGGATGACGAAGTGATCAATCAGGTTTGAAAGCGAATCCAGGGATAACAACATTCTTCGCGAACAGCAGCGTTTACGAAGCCTAACTAATACAAAATGGCTTGTAGATCTTCAGATCCGCAAGCCATTTTCTCTCGATCAATAGATTGCGTGAACCACCCGTTTAATTTGCCCGTCCAAGAAATTCATTGGTACGCGTATCCACTTTCACAATCTCTCCTTCTTTCAAGTACTCTGGTACCTGAATCTGCACACCTGACGCAAGGGTTGCAGGTTTGGTGCGACCTGTAGCCGAATTCCCTTTGACACCTGGATCGGTCTGTGTGATCTCCATTTCGACTGTCTGTGGAATCTGGATTCCGACACACTGGTCATTATAGATTAGTCCCAGAATTCCCTCCGAGCCTTCGGTAACATACTGCATTTCATGAGCAATATCTTCAGCGGCAATGGAATACTGATTGTAGTCCGATGAATCCAAAAAATGGATTTCCGTGCCGTCTGAATACATCAGGGTCACAGAGCGACGTTCAAAATCAGCTTCTTCCAACGATTCGCCACCCTTCAGTGTGATATCAACTTTTTGCTTGGTAACCAGATTCCGACCACGGAATTTATAAAGCGTCGCTGCCCCCCGCGCCGACGGACTCTGCACACTGATGCTCTCAATAATGGTCGGTGCATCGTTATAGTTCAGTACAGATCCATTCTTTATTTCTTTAGCCTGCATACAAGTGATTCCTAACAAGTTGAGAAAATTAATTAGTTTGAGGATCACGGTAAAGAGGCCGCTCTAAACGAAAGTACCCGAGCCG
>PAAT01000115.1 GCA_002698965.1 Rhodopirellula sp.
CCGGTATGGGCGACATGAGTGAAATGATGGGCGGCACCATGGGTGAAGGCGGCGAAGGCATGGGTATGGGCGGCGACATGAGTGAAATGATGGGCGGCACCATGGGTGAAGGCGGTGAAGGTATGGGCATGGGCGGTCCAGGCATGGGTGGCATGGGCGGCATGGATGATATGTCCGGCATGGGTGAAGGGATGGGCATGGGCGGTCCAGGTATGGGCGGCATGGGTGATATGTCCGGCATGGGAGGCGGTCAGCCAACGCCGAAGACATTAGCTGAGATGGCCAATAATTCTTATGCTCAGGGCAAAGATAAGCAAGCTATTGATTTGATCTATGCAGCAGCAATTGCTGATGAGAATCCGGATAGCATCCTTACTCGTTTCCGTTGGATTCCTGGAGCCAAACGTCCGGGGTTGGCAGTGCGGTTTGGTTTAGCAATCAACGTGAAGATGACTCCACGTGATTACAACGGTGATGCAAAACCAATCGGAACAGAGCAGAAACTGACATCGAACCGAGGTGGAAACAACGGAAATCAGGGATTTGGTGACGGATCGGGAGGCCCTCCAGGTCTCGATGGTATGGAAGGCATGGGGGATATGTCCGGCATGGGTGGCATGGGAATGATGGGTGGCCAGAGTGGTGGCGGCATCCCTAAAGAACTTAAAAAATATACTGGCGACCTGGGCGAAGAGATTGCTAAAGCACTTAAAGAACGTGTGACAAAAGGTTACTTCGGAACGATCCTGCAAGTAGCTGCTTCGAAGTCTTCACCATCCGGCGGAGGAGACTCCATGGGTATGGGAGATATGGCAGGTATGGGCGGCATGGGCGGCCCCGGTATGGGCGGTATGGGCGGCCCCGGCATGGGCGGTATGGGCGGCCCCGGCATGGGCGGCGGAGGAGGCTCCAATGGAATCGCTCCTGGTATTGTGATGCTTGGAGAAGGGACGATTGATCAGATCTTGGAAACAGCCGTGGAAGAGGATCTCGATGCCATTATTTTCTTTGATACAACCGTTGTCCATATTCCCAAAAATGGACTCGTACGAAACACAACGAATATGAGCCTGTACGATGTAAGTTCAGGCAGGCAACTGAAGAAATCTGTTCCACTGGTGAATATAGCTTTGCAGACGGAGCGTAAGCGTGCTAAAGATCAGAAGAAGCCTGATCCACTCGTTGAGAAGGTTAACGATTTCCTGCAAACCGTCGATATGAATTACAAGATGGCTAAGATGCCTCAAAATCTGACGGCTGCTGTTGTTCAACAACATCGTTTAATTCCATTGGTCAACAGCAAGACGATTAGTCCTTTGAAAGCATTGGCTGAAATTGCCTTCTATTACAAATATGGGCTTTGTCCTGAGGCACACCGTAAGATCGCGTATGACAGCATCGTTGGGCAACAAATGTCAGCCCAACTGATTGCCGGTAACCTCGAACTACGATTATCTGCGGTGGATGTTTTTCTGGATGTCGAGTCCTCGAAAATACTTCTTAAGCCAGCACAAGCTGAAAATGATGGAGGCGGAGGTCCATTCGGTAACGAAGGTGCCTTACCTGGAGCCAATTCAGGTTCCAACCCCATGGGCGCCCCAGGCGCTGCAGCGGGAGTATTCCCCGGTGCTATGTAAAGATAGATAATTCGAAATTGATCCTAGAAGGAAACCGGGTTGGTTTTGGATTAGGTTTTCAAAAAAGAATGGTTTATCGGAGAACGTCAACTCTGTTCGGAGGTTATCGACGGATATGCTTGGTGATGAAATAGGTTATTGGAATCAGTACCAGCAGTGGCAACCAGGCGGCCAGGGAAGGGGTAATGGCGTAGCCGCTACTGCCAATCGCATGGCATGTAAAGACAACACCATAGAAACAAATCAAAGCAAAGATGCAATTGATAAACGAAAAGATGATGCTTTGGTTGCGACCGGACAATACAAAAGGCAAGCCTAAGAGAAGCAAGGTTAGATCCAGTACCGGCTGAACGATTCTTGCATGCAGTTGTACACGAAGATGGGCACCGTAATCCAAACTGTCATTTTTCAATAACGCCACAAGATCTTTTGTAGAGCTGTACTTGTAGTGGTTGTTTTCGGCTACCAGCAGTTCCAGCGGTAGTTTGCTGGTGATGAAAAGATCATTTTCATGAAGGGTCGGGTCCTCTTTCGAGGTGTAAATCACAGTTTGGTCATCGAGACGGGCAGATTGGTATTTGCTTAATTCTTTTGGAACAATCACATTGACTAACTTATATCCTGATAGTTGTTCAGGTTGCTCTTTGTCTGCAGCAATGTAGATCGCTTTTTCGGCTTCGATGATTCGTGGGAATTGCCCTAGCGGTTGATGTAAGTGGAGTCGTGGGTTAATGATCGTTCGGTCAGACATGATGGCATGCTGCCCGCCAAATAGAATGTCCGTGCGATGGTCAAACTTTGCTCGGATCGGGTCTTTTTTCTGTCCACTCCAATTTTGAGCAGTGCGACTCAGAACGTCTTGATAATGCGGTATTATCAGCTCTCGATTGGTAATGCCTAATGCTGCGAGAATGACAGCCATGAAAATGAATGGCTTAGCAATCTGTCGGGGAGAAACTCCCATGGAGTGTAGAGCAATTAACTCATGCTTGCTCTGCATCCCGGCGATGGTCAAAACCGCAGCTCCGAGAATCACGGCTGAATTGATAGTATTAAAAAGTGAGAAGCTTCGCACTCCGTAATACTGAATGAGTGTATCAAGGAGGCTGACTTCATCCGGGGTGGCGTTACTGAGTCGATCCAGGTTAGTCACCATGTCAATGATGAAGTACATGCAAAATAAGGCCACCAAGATGATCAGATAAATCTTGATGAATTGTTTGACCGTGTATCTGGCAAGCAATGACATGGGCTTTATTCAGTTTGGCTATCAGTAAGCAGGTTATTGCCAGGCTTTGATTTGTTCAGACAATATGCGCACTCCCTGCTCAATTCTCTCCGCTGACTGTACACCAAATGTCAATCGAATGGTACTGTGATTTGCTGGTTCGCCCCGTGCAGCAAAACAGTATTCACCGGGAACGTAAACGACCCCGGCAGCAACGGCACTTTTCAGGAAGGCTCCCTGCATACCTGTATTGATGTGATTTGGCAGAGTTAACCAAACACAGAGTCCTCCCTTGGGTTCGTGCCAGTGACAGCCTTCCATCGTTCCCAGATGGTCAGAAAGTGCATTGAGCATTGCATTTCTGCGCTTATTGTAAACCGCACGAAGCTTGTCGACGTGCTCAAGCCAATGACCATCATTGAGGACAGTTGCCATGATTCGCTGGGCGAGTAGCGGGGCACCAAAATCAACATTACTTTTTTGATCACTCAGAGGACCTACCAGATCCTGGGGAATGAAACCCCATCCGACACGGATGCCCGGTGAGAATGATTTGGAGAAGGTGCCTGCCACGATGGTGTGTTCCAAGCTAGGGTCCCAATGATGAATACTGGGAGTATCATCTCCCTGGTAACGAAGCATGCGATAAGCTTCATCCGAGATCACATAGATTTTATGTTCTCGTGACCACTTCTTCGCAATCTCCAGAATCTGTTTGCCTCGCTCGGAAGGCAGGGTCGTGCCGCCGGGATTATCGAAGTAAGGAACGGTATAGATTGCTTTGACCTTGGATAATTTGCCTTCTGAATCCAGTTGTGATAAAGCGGCATCGAGTGAGTTGGGGATGATTCCCATTTCGTCAGTAGCGATACCCAATGTTTGGCCACCAATGTTTTTGATGGCACCGATAAACACGAAGTAGGATGGCGAGGCACAGAGGATAATGTCATCGGGGTTAAGGAGTGTATCAGCCAGAAGAAAAAGTAGTTGATTACTTCCAGGCGTGATAAAAACCTGCTCCAGACCTAGATTGTAGTCCACGAGAGTTGCGGCTGCGGTTTGGTTCATTTCGATGGCCTGTCGCAGAATTTGACTGCGTAGTTGCTCATCGCCGAGATTGGAACCGTATTGCAAAGCGACTTTGGAATCAACGCCGTCGGTAAGCACTTTGTTGACAGCATCTTTGGTGATTTCCGTGGGAAGCGAATCATTGTCAACAAAGCCCGCTGCTAGCGAGATGATATTTGGATTTGAAAGTGCCATAGCCATCAACTGGCTGATCGGTTGGCCAGCGGCTTGTAGAGCTCGTTTACTAACGCGTGCCCGGGATGGATCTTTCATGATCTGGATCTTCTGTAGTGGCAGTGACTTGACATCAAAAGGAGCAAATTGAATGACTTATTACTCGCAAACGCTATTCTAGGACAAATCCAACTTTTCGGAAAATAAGAGATGCGCCAATTTCTACGCTCGCTAAAAGATTTGTTTCTTCCACCGATTTGTATCTGTTGTCACCAATGTGTCGTCGAAGAAAGTCAGGGTTCTGTTGAATTGATCTGTAAGGAATGTTGTGAACAGTATTTCGAGAGTGAGAGGCGATGTAAGGACAGATGTACGTTCTGCGGATTTCCAATAGCTGTGTATATGGATAGCCCGACTGCTCCTCCATTCACTTGTCTGGAATGTCGACAGTGGGGATTCCAGTTTTCGGCAACTCACTATTTGGGCGGGTATAAAGGCCGACTGAAAGAGCTTGTTTTACAGGCCAAGATGAAGTCGGGCTCACCAGTTGGCTTTGCATTAGGGCAAGCGATTGGGGTGAGGTTACCCACACGCATGCCGGATGTCGTCATTCCAGTACCGATGCATTGGCGTCGAAAAGTTATGCGCCAGCAAACTACAGCTGAGGTAATCGCTCTGGGAATACGCTCGCAGATTGCATCGCCCGTTACACTTGAGACACAGTCTATTAGGGCTTCACGGGTAACTCAAAAACAAGGAATGCTGTCGCCAGAAAAACGACGCGAGAATGTTCGAGATGCATTCCGTGTGATCAAATCACAAGTGATTTCCGGCCGACGAGTGTTACTTGTAGATGATGTGATGACAACAGGCGCAACGCTGGATGAGCTTACCAATTTGTTGTTGGTTCATGGAGCAAGGGATGTTGAAGTGGCGGTTGTTTGTCGAGCGGGAGGGTAATCCTTAGAATTTTCACGCAGGATACTTCCGTAACCCAGTAATAAATCAAAGCCTTCATTTTGGCACTCTGGTTGGTCGGTACTTGAAATAGGTGGGTTCCAGCTTAACAATAAGGGCACGAGTTTGTTGTCCCTCGGCGGCGTGGTTTAACAGGTAAGGACAGAGTAATTTATGAGTAAGAACCCCCCAAAGCCATTTCGTGCAGCTATTTTGCGTGGTCTGGGAGTCGTGTTGCCTCCGTTACTGACAATTGCTTTGTTTATCTGGGCATGGTCGATGATCAATAACTACATTCTGCGGCCTGTTGACTGGTTAGCCCGGACCGTAGTCGTTGCCTCGATAAGCGATATCCAAGACGAGAAAACCGAGACGGCTAACCATGCGATTCGTGAAAATGGACCTTATATTCCCTATATGGTTTATCAGCAAGTTAGTGAGGACGAAGAACGTGTCGTTGACTTATCTACTGCGACACCGGAAGAAATATACGATCGTTATGTGACGTTGGTTTATCTTAAGCCCTGGCTGGTAGCCGTTGTTTTCATGGTGGTGTTTATCATTGCATTGTATTTCATTGGTGAATTGTTAGCAGCTAAATTTGGCCGATTTGCTTTTGTTCAGGTTGAAAAGATTATCAATCGCATTCCCTTGATTCGCAACGTTTACTCGAGTGTAAAACAGGTAACGGATTTCCTCGTGGGTGACCATGATATGGAATTCAATCAGGTTGTAGCGGTTCAATATCCAAGTGCCGGGATTTGGTCCATTGGATTCGTCACAGGTTCAAGCATGCGTGGTGTACGGGATCATGTTGGTGAAGAAATGATTAGTGTACTGATGCCGACATCTCCGATGCCAGCGACAGGGTTTACGGTGACGGTACCGAAAAGCAAGACCGTCGAATTAGATCTTACAATTGATCAGGCAATTCAGTTTGTTGTTAGTTGTGGTGTGGTCGTTCCATTTAGTCAACTTTGCGACGATGCTTCTCCCGGGCAACAAGAAGTTGCGGTACGTAATTCCGTGGAAGCGATGCTCGGGCATGATGTAGGTAAAGCTGAGTCCGAAACCGAGTTGGACGGGTAGAGATAGAGATTTGAGTATTAAACAGAATGATGAATGAAGCGTCTGATCGAAAACTGAGACTAGGAACGCGTGCTAGTGCTTTGGCCTTATGGCAATCCAATTGGGTAGCTTCGCAGTTGCGTGACCTCGGATTTGAAGTGGAACTTGTAGAAATCTCCACTCAGGGTGATGTTCGCGGCGGTCCGATCGGTGCGATTGGCTCTCAGGGGGTATTTACCAAAGAGATCCAGCGCGCGTTACTTGAGGAGGAGGTTGATTTTGCGGTGCACAGCCTGAAGGATCTGCCGACCGAGAATATTCCCGGATTATGTCTGACCAGTGTGCCTCCACGTGAGCGGGTGGGCGATGTTTTGGTAAGCAATACGATCGATTGTTTTGATGAGATTCCGCAAGGGGCCTTAATTGGTACGGGCAGCATGCGACGCAAAGCACAGCTTTTAAACCAACGACCGGACCTCAGGGTGGAAGATATTCGTGGCAACGTGGACACTCGACTGCAAAAGCTGGATGACGGTAATTACGAAGCGATCATTCTGGCTGAGTCAGGATTGAAGCGTCTCGGATTGGTGGAACGTATTACTCATGTGATCGATCGTTCGATCATGATTCCGGCTGTCGGACAGGGTGCCCTGGGGATTGAGTGTCGAGAGGATGATGCTCATGTTCGCCAAGTGCTTGCTCACCTCAATGATTCAGAGACGTTTGTCACTGTTACAGCAGAACGGGCGATGTTACGATCGCTGCGTGCGGGTTGCCTCGCTCCGGTAGGTGCCTTCGGGCAGGTGGTTGATGGTAAATTGCAGTTGCAAGGGGTTGTGCTTAGTGGCATGGGCGATCAACGTGTCGATGCAAAAGCTGAGATTGCATTGGCTGAGTTGTCGGAATCGGAGCAGGCTAATGCAGCCAATACCCTGGGGCAGACAATTGCAGAGGATCTTATTAGGCAAGGGGCCACAGAACTCATTTCGGAAGCTCGGGACAATGCCTGAGCAGATTTTGATCGTGTCCAGCTTCTTCCTCAATCATCGCTGATTGGCAATTAAAGAAGTGACGTTCTTTCCTCTTCAGTCTGTTCGTTTTGAATAGCCTGGAAGACTTCTTCGCGGTGCACAGAGATGCTTGGTGGTGCGTCGATGCCGAGACGCACTTTATCTCCTCTTACGTCGACTATCGTGATAGTAATTTCTTTTCCAATCATGATGCTTTCATCACGTCGTCGTGAAAGTACGAGCATTGAGAGGGTCTCCAGGGGGATCGGTTTTGCTTTGTTTTATCGTCTGGGTTTACGTAAAGTATCGGAGGTGTGTGTAGTGGATACTTGGTCTAAACGTTTAAAGTGGATGTTTTCTTAACAATTGCATACCGCTTCCTGCACTTATACCTAACTTGCGGTAGATTCCGTGAGTTCCGGTTGTTCGGATTAATCCTGTTGTCGATTTCCAGCCTGTTGGTTCCCCCGCAAATCCCTTATCTGCCGTGCTTTGCCTGCTACTTGTCTTTTGATTTTGATGCTATAACAGAGGGTTATTACTGCACCTTTTGTGCGGTTAATAACAACACGAAAGTAATTTCGAAAGAGAAACCAGTGAGACTATTGATAATGGGAGCCAAGCGTTGAGCGATTCCGATAAAACTTTGATTCGTGTAGGTCACAGCCCCGACCCAGATGACGCATTTATGTTCTATGCTCTGGCTAAAGAGACGATTGATACCGGTGACTACTTGTTCACGCACGAATTAGTAGACATCGAAACGCTCAATCGTCGAGCTTTCGAAGCTGAATTAGAACTGACAGCCCTGAGTTTGCATGCGTACGCTCATCTGGCTGACAAATATGCCATTTGTGCTTGTGGCGCAAGTATGGGCGATAAATATGGCCCGATGGTTGTGGCTCGCCAGAAGGTTTCGATTGGAGACTGTAAGAATTACACGATTGCAGTTCCGGGAACTTTGACGACAGCGTATTTGGCCCTCCGTATGTGCCTGGGCGTTGATTTTGATCATGTCGTCGTACCGTTTGATGAGATTCTGGATGTCGTTGAGGCAGGTGAATATCAAGGACAGGCGATTCAGGCGGGATTGATTATTCACGAGGGGCAGTTGACTTATGGGAGCCAAGATTTGGAATTGATTGTTGATCTGGGACAGTGGTGGTATGAAGAGACCGAATTGCCATTACCACTTGGATGCAACGGAATCCGTAAAGACCTTGGTCAGCCGGCGATGGATGAAGTCACCGCCTTGCTGAAGGAATCGATTGTCCACGGGCTGGAGAATCGTGCGCCTGCTCTGGATTATGCGTTGGGGTATGGTCGCGGTCTTGATCGGTCGATGGCTGACGAGTTTGTTGGGATGTATGTTAATGACTGGACGATTGACTTTGGTGAGAAAGGGCGCGAAGCAGTAGCCGTACTGCTTCGAAAAGGCTATGAAGCCGGTGTGATCCCAGTACTGATTGAGCCAGAATTTATTGGTTAAAACAAATTCGTTGATAATGACAGCTTCCAAGGCGGCATTGCTTCATAGCAAGTCGCCTTTTTTTGGGTGTGTAAGACGTGCATTGAAGTCAACGAAAAAAGCCACATGGCTTGTACCATGTGGCTAAGGTGACCCCTAGGGGAATCGAACCCCTGTTGCCGGCGTGAAAAGCCGGAGTCCTAACCGCTAGACGAAGGGGCCAGCGATTTGTGTGTCTTAGGTAAAATACCCAATGCTTATATGAAATAGCTGATTGTGGTTATCGTCAAGTAGGGGCAGCGAATTGGAATTTAATTTTTTGGAAAGTAACCAAAAAAAACAATTTCCCTGCTACTAAATTGCGTTACCACAGGCATGGGCATAGATTTAGCCGTGTCAAAATGAGGACTTATCTGGAGACACAACTGTAGTGTTAAGAATGTGGGTGAGCCAATCGTTTACGGCTTCTCGGTAACGGCATCTTCGTTACGTTGAATGGCGTTAAAAACTTCCTGTCGATGGACGGGTACTTCCTTAGGAGCATCTACCCCTAATCGCACCTTATCGCCACGAATATCGACAACAACGATTGTAATGTCATTATTAATAACAATACTCTCATTCTTTTTTCGTGACAGAACTAACATTGCTCAGTCCTTTGGTTAAAAAATGTGATGATCCGTTATTCACTTAACATGAAAGAACCTGTTACAAGTGTTTTCCATGTTTTTAATGTTATTTTAGGTCCTTGAAACGCCTGAATACATCTGGAGTTGGTTTCAAAACAGCCACTTGGAGTAACTGAACTGAATGGACTCACTGTCTACAGGAGTTACTTCACTCTACGACGTGTGTGGCAATGGTCAAGAAATACCAGGTTTCTTATCGCGTATTTGTCTAAAACCCAGCCGTAATTGCGTTATAACCCTCAGAACTGGTCACTTTGGTGTGCTTTGCGGTTCACTAGCGGACTCGCCGACTCGAAGAATTGGTTATTAATCGATAACTTTTTAGAGGCTCGTTGGCATTGTTCGATTGCGGGTGGATGTTTGGATTGGCGGTAATGTTTGGAGTTGGTTGGAGCAAGATTATTCCTTGGTTGAGATTGGAACCGTGTATGACCTCTGAAATTCTCTTTATCTTTAACCGTTTTAGCGCTTGATGGGGCTATTCTTATCCTACGCAAATAGATATTCTAATACTCTTATGGGTTAGTTATTACCCTTTGTATATTCGCGCGTATATTTTGTTGTTAGTTCACTTCATCCATGGAAGTTCCAGAACAAAGAGTTCGGTTTTCGCAGTCATTTAAACATTGGCTGGGGAACGTTATTAGTGTTTTCAAAACGACAATCAATGGGTTGCTGATTACTTTGCGTTATTGGCGGAAAACCTATGATCCAGATCGTCGCACTTTTACTGAGCATTACGAATACCCGGAAAAACCTGTTCCGGTGGCTCCGCGATACAGAGGTTTTCATCGTTACGACCTCACGACCTGTATTGCCTGCGATGCATGTGCCAAAGCCTGTCCTGTCGATTGTATTTACATCGGTAAGGAAAAGGTCAAGGTTGGGAAGGGCTTTAAGATCACGGGCTACACGATCGATTATTCGAAGTGTATGTTCTGTGCTCTCTGTGTGGAGCCATGTCCAGTGGATTGTATTTTCATGGGCGCTTCTCATGACTTGAGTTGCTACAGTCGTGACGGAACGATTGTCGATTACTCACGGTTGCCTTTGGATGTTAGTTGGGGACGCGCTACACTGAATCCTGCTGCTGTGGCTCAGTCGAAAGTGATTGTCCAACCTGTTCATCAGGGGCCTAATGAGGAGCAGTCGTAAGCTCAGTTGCTAAGTCAGGAAAAGCCGTTCGCTTAGAGAATAAAAAATGTCTCCGAATCAAACACTAAAGTTGTTCACTGTTGAGCAGGCTAATGCTTCGCTGCCGTTGGTGCGCGCGATTACGAGTGATTTGGCAGAGTTGTCTTCAGTTGTGTTTGAACGCCAGCGTCACTTGGCAACGATTAGATCCGGGCGTGAGCTGGAAGAAGCAGCTGACCTTTATGCAGAAGAGGTGGTACACGAGCAAGCAGAGCTTGAACGACAGACTGCCCGACTTCATGAATTAATTGATGAGTTACGAGCTCTAGGAGCAGAGCCAAAAAACGGACCAGATGGTCGAATCGATTTGGTTAATTTCCCGGCCGAAAAGGATGGGCGAGTGATTTATCTATGCTGGCGTATGGGGGAACCTTCGGTGGAGCATTGGCATGAAATAGATGCTGGCTTTAATGGTCGCCGTAGTGTTATCGAGTTAGTGGTGGAACAAGTTGCCGAAGGGCCTGCGTAAGGCTCCTGAGGGTGAACAGTTAATAAATGGAATCACAATGGTATTTGCACAAGCAACAACCGATGCAGTGGTAGCTTCAGCCGCGTTGGAGCCATCCGTCAGTCTCGTTGGTTACCTGGCATTGTTTGTAGGGATCGGCTTGGTTTTCGTTTTTGTTAACCTGTTGGTAGGTCGTTTTCTGCGTCCTCATAACCCGCATCAGGAAAAAGGTGAAATCTATGAATGTGGTGAACCTACGATTGGTTCCAGCTATGTTCAGTTTGACTTGCGATTTTATATCGTTGCCCTGCTCTTCATTATCTTTGATGTTGAAGTCGCTTTCTTCTTCCCGTGGGCAACTGTGTTTGGGAAGTCTGAGCAGTTGGCAGAGCTGGCAGATGCTGGCGGGGCAGTGGCTAATGCAGAGCTGACAGACGATGCAATTCGTTTGCTACAGGAAATGGGCGTGCCTAAGACATTGCAAACAATTCCCGCTCAAGGGCAGGATGCGATCGCTGAAAGTGCCAAAACATTATCGTATATCACCTTGATCGATATTGGCGTGTTCTTTGTCGTGCTAATGCTTGGTTTCTTTTATGTTTGGAAACGAGGTGACCTTGATTGGGTGAAGGCAGTTGTCAATGAACGCCGCCGTGATCGCACGCCAAGCGAGGCATAAGTTGATTTTCGCAAGGCACGCGGAGTGCAATTAGTAGAAGAGTGGAATAAGGTAAACCAATAAATGAGTGACATCCCGCTAGTATCAGAACTTCGGGCGAAATTCGGCGAAGGTATCATTGATGTTAACCTCGAAGCGATTGATGAATGGGTTGAAGTGAACCCCGATGTCCTGGTCGAAGTTTGTCAGTTTCTCAAAGAAGCTGAAGGCTTCCTCTTTGATATGTGCAACAGCATTACGGTGGTGGATTATCTGCACACGGATCCAAAGAAAGCTGCTAAGGTTGATTGGGAGCCGCATTTGGAAGTGGTTTATCATTTAAGCAGCATTGCTACTAAGTTGACGTTGGTTCTCAAGGTTAAAATTCCCCGTTGGAAAAACGGTGTTGAAGGTGACCTGCCCACGGTGCCTTCTGTGGCAGGCGTTTGGGCTACAGCTGATTGGCATGAACGCGAAGCTTATGATTTATCAGGAGTGAACTTTTTGGGGCATCCGAATCTGAAACGGATTCTTTGTCCTGATGATTGGGAAGGTTACCCACTTCGTAAAGATTACGAAATGCCATTGGAATATCATGGTATTCGGGGACGCTAGTCAGAAAATAATTAAAAGCAGTTAGGTAGTAAAACCAGCAACGGTATTTGTGGAATAAATTCGAGTATGGCCTCTTCAAAGATTGATGATCCTCGCGTAATTGAGTTTGACGTCCGAACGGATGAAATGCTCATTAATATGGGACCACAGCACCCCAGTACCCACGGTGTTTTGCGTCTTGTTTTGCGCACCGATGGTGAGGTCGTTTCCGATGTCGAACCTCACATCGGTTATCTTCATCGTTGTGCTGAAAAGATCGGTGAGAACCTTACCGCGCGTCAGTGGGTTCCCTACACCGACCGAATGGACTATCTGGCTGCCATGAATATGAACCTTGGCTGGTCACTGGTTATCGAAAAAATGCTCGAGTATGACTTGCCTGAACGGGGGCGTCATCTGCGAGTTATTATTTCCGAAATGGGACGTATTGCCAGTCACTTAGTGGCGATGGGCACCTATGGTCTCGATCTTGGTTCCTTTACGCCGTTTCTTTATGGATTCAGAGAGCGCGAAAAAATACTCAATTTGTTTGAAGAAGCCTGTGGCGCTCGACTGACCTACAGTTACCTGACTCCCGGCGGAGCAACGGCAGATTTACCTGCAGATTGGACTGGTAAGTGTCGTCAGTTTCTCGCGGAATTTAAGGAAGTGATTCCTGAATTGCACACATTACTGACAACCAATTCGATCTTTGTGTCACGAACAGCAGGCATTGGAGTGATGTCGGCCAAGATGGCTATTGATTATGGATGTACAGGTCCCGTGCTTCGCGGTAGCGGAGTCTATCATGACCTGCGTTTTCATGGTGAAGAACGATACACAGAGATGTACGATGGTTATGTTTTTGATGTGATTTGTGCAGATCCTGCAACGGGCAAGTATCCCGAGTCTAATTATGAATTCCATGGTGATTCATTGGATTACCCAGAGATTCCTCGTCAGGCTGTTTTGGGGGACTGCTGGCATCGGTTCTACGTTCGCATGCTTGAGGTTGTACAGTCTGTCCGATTGGTCGAACAGGCGATTGAAAAATATGAAGCTACTTCAGGTGATTGGGGTACCCCTATCAAGTTGGTACAGAAATTGCCCGTCAAAGAAGCTTATATGGAAACGGAAGCACCACGTGGGCAAATGGGCTTCTATGTGGTCGGTAACGGAGATTCAATTCCATGGCGAGTTCGTGCTCGAAGCAGTTCGTTCTGTAATCTTTCCGTAACCGCTCCGCTCTGTCAGGGAATCCTGCTGGCAGACATTCCGGCCATTGTCGGAAGCCTGGATGTGGTGATGGGGGAAATTGACCGCTAAGGCGGACAAATTTAGTTGTTATCGATTTAGAGACAATTAGGAATAAGGCCAGTTAGATGGCAGATTTTGTAAATCAAATACTTACTTTAGAAGATTCGTGGATCGGATATGTCGTGGCTGCCTTAGTGGCGGCTGTACTTATCCTGCACGTCGTCGCTGTGGGAGCACTGCTCTTTATTTGGATGGAGCGTAAAATCTCGGGCCGCATTCAGGACCGGTTGGGGCCCACACGCGTGGGGGGTAAATTCGGTTGGTTGCAGACCCTCGCCGACGGTATCAAACTGATTGCTAAAGAAGATGTCACACCGGATTTAGCAGATAAATTCCTTTTCAAAATCGCTCCCTATGTTGGCCTGGCCGCGAGCTATGCGGCCTTCATCGCTTTGCCGTTTGCAGACGGAGTTGTTGGTCAGCATGTGAATACGGCGGTCTTCTTTGTTTTGGCCGTACTCGGACTGGAAGTATTCAGCGTTATTCTGGCTGGCTATTCCTCGGGTTCGAAATGGTCGCTATTTGGTGCTATGCGTGAAGCCGCTCAGGTGGTTAGTTACGAGGTTCCGCTGGGTATGTGTGTTGTTGTTCCGGTCATGATTTGCGGAACAATGAATCTCACCACCATAGCAAATATGCAAGCTGGGTTTTTCACCAATTGGCTGGTCTTTAATGATCCGTTTACATTCCTGACAGCGATTGTTTACTTCACATGTGCAACCGCTGGTGTAAACCGAGCGCCGTTTGACTTGGCTGAAGCAGAAAGTGAACTGGTTGCTGGATTTCATACCGAGTACTCAGGTTTGCGATGGAGTTTGTTCTTCATGGCTGAATACAGTTCCATGTTTATTGTTGCCGCCTTGGCCAGCATCCTCTTTTTCGGCGGTTCACATGGGCCCATTCCGATTGCTGATGTTTTAGGATTGCTCTCGCTTGATAATCTCGGCAGTTCAGATCCAGCTTTTCACGTTTTCAATGAGGATGGGGGTGGTTTCTTTGCTTCATTGAACTTGGAAATAGCGATTGCAAGATTTCTTGGCGTTGCCAACCTTCTGCTCAAAGGTACCATCGGTGTCACTGTCATGATGTGGGTGCGGTGGTCATTCCCGCGTCTTCGAATTGATCAGGTCATGACGATGTGTTTGAAGTACTGTGTGCCTTTGGCAGCAGTTGGGTTCCTGGGAGCAACTGCTTGGCAGGTACTTGATTTGCCGACGGGTAACTCGCTGATGAATAGTCCCCGTTATTCACACCACGAACTCTGGACGGCCGATGACAGCGAGTCGACTGTCGAAGAAGCATCGTCGAATGAAGTACAAACTCCTCATGAAGATGATACCCATGCTGCAGCAAAGGCGGTGAAATTAAAAACCGTACCTGTTTCAGTTGTGNAAGGAGGTGNACGATAATGGATTTATTCGCAGTAGCTTGGCCTTATTGGCACCAATTCTTCTTTATTATTTTCGCAGCNACAGCTGTTGGTTTTGGTTTTGGCGTNTTGCTAAGTAAAAATGTNGTTCGCATGGCGTTTTANCTCGTNCTCTCACTNGGNTCGACCGCCGGTTTGTTTTTTCTGGCGGGGGCTGAATTTGTTGGCGCNATGCAGTTGATGATNTATGTCGGTGGGACGCTTGTCCTGTTGATTTTNGGGGTNATGCTNACCGCNCAAAAAGATTTTATCAATATGGATACTCACACACAGGATTGGATNCTGGCAACGATTGTGGGNGGNTCNTTGTTAATGGTTNTGTTGTTTGCAGCTTTTGGCGCCGAGGATTGGAACACACCACAGGACCTNACAGATGCGAAAGTGGAAGCTACGAAAGAAGCGACTCCACTNGGNTTGGCTTTAACAGGGATTCGTGTAGATACATTGGGTGAAACNGANGACGCAGTACAGGGTGGTAAAGCAGGTTATCTGATGCCATTTATTATTGTATCNGTTCACCTATTGGTGGTTNTGATTGGCGCGGCCTATATGGCTCGAACCAAAAAGCTTTCACACGCTACGGATGATAAGAGTAGCCGAGCAAAGCTNATGTTGTTCAAGATGGAACACGAGGCAGAACTGNTGGAAGAAGAAACATATGTAGTTACTCATCGAGGGCAGTCAGCACTGAATCCGCTGGATCCTCAGGANGATGAAAACTAGGCATTCACTAAAGAGAGTGATTGGAAATTCAAAATGTTATTGATTGGGACAGTTTCCGTTTCCTGGTACCTCGCAGTAGGNGCCGTGCTGTTTGTGCTCGGCGCCGTNTGTATGGCCACAAAACGTAACTTGTTGGGAGTGTTGATGGGNGTTGAANTAGTCCTCAATGGTGCCAACATGAACTTCATTGCATTTGGAAGTAAAGTNCTTCGNCCGCANGGATCTTTAGGNCTGGACGGTCANTTGATCGCCTTGTTTGTAATTGTCTTGGCAGCGGCTGAAGCTGCGGTGGCGTTGGCGATTGCGTTGAATTTTTATAACAACCACAACACTGTGGACGTAGATAGAGCAAACGAGTTAAACGGCTAATGAATTATCTNCCTACATTANTAGGTGTTGCTGTATTACTGCCCTTAAGTGCGTTTTTTGTAAACCTCTTTTTAGGTCANNCCCTACGGCGCAAAGGACAAAGTAAACTCGCAGCNTTTGTCTCNNTGTCGGCAATTGCTGGTGCAGCCNNGCTTTCNTTTATNTCNTTGTTTGTCTGGCTCGCAGCGGAAAANGGAGAAGTTACAAANCGANCGGCATTGAGTGANCTGAAGAAANCTAATAAAGANCATCTTCAGCANTTGGAAGAACAGGCAAGTTCTAACGCTAGTCACCATGACCACGANNANCACGAGGANCAGGCTCATGATGTTGAAGNGGNGCAGGCATCCGTTTTATCAGGTGGNCAATTCTATACAGCCTTNNTNGAAGAGGAACATGCTGCCGAAGACGGTGAANGTCATGACGAGCATGGTCATGANGAGGGTNATCACGATCATCCTGATGGAAACCATGGAGATAGTGNACATGNTGACCANGGTCACGCTCATGGCCCTACTTTNAAAGCNNCTTCGGGTGAATACTATACGCTGGGAACCTTCGGGNNNCTTNANCTTTCGATCGGCTATTACATCGATTCACTGACGATTGCTATGTTCTGTATGGTGACATTCATTGCAACACTGATTCATTGGTATGCATCNAAATATATGGATGATGAGTTGCCNGAAAGTAAACGCGATCATCATGTCGATCCNGAAAAGCANCGCTTTTTAGGTTACTTCTACAANGCGAANCTAACCGGTGGCGATGATCACGATGACCATGGGCATCACGATGACCACCATGATGATCATCACGATGNTCACGAGCATGACGGTGAAGANGTCAGTGAAGANGATTATGACTTCGTTGATCATGAAGTCGTTATGCCAGATGGCAGTCATTGNCACCGNAAAGGTCGNTATCCACGNTTCTTTCAGGCATTGTCNCTCTTTTGNTTCAGTATGCTCGGATTGGTATTGGCCGGNAATATTGCCATGACNTTTGTGTTCTGGGAATTGGTCGGGATTTGNTCGTNNTTCCTGATNGGTTTTTATGTGGAACGCAAGAGTGCTTCGACTGCCGCNAATAAAGCTTTNATTGCTAACCGAGTCGGNGACTTTGGAATGATCATTGGTTTGATGATTTTCTGGACCGGTTTTGGGACGTTTAATTACGACGAGCTATTCGANNANATGAAAANNGCNGGAACNCCTACCCAAGTTTTGGCTTCCTACGGNCATGACCATAATGGAATTGAAACNTCGATTCCTTCTGGTTTTGCGACNGAATTTNACNANGNCGAAATTCAGGCCTATGCGGGTGAGCATGGCGTATCAGANCACGAAGCTTTGACGGCNATCAACGAAGTTCGAGCTGANGAAGNNAAGTCACCACTGGGCTATTGGCTGATGATTGTTGGTGGACTGGGTATCTTTTGTGGTTGTGTTGGTAAGAGTGCTCAGTTCCCNCTNCANATATGGCTTCCGGANGCGATGGAAGGTCCAACNCCTGTTTCGGCTCTTGTACACTCAGCAACGATGGTCGCNGCNGGTGTATTNCTTGTGGGCNGATTCTTTCCGATGTTAGTNCCCGAAGNATTATTTGTCATTGCGATTATTGGAACNATTACGCTCTTTATNGGAGCTANCATTGCGATCGTTGCGACCGACATCAAGAAAGTCCTGGCNTATTCTACGATTTCNCAACTTGGCTATATGATCATGGCNCTTGGCGTTGGTGGTTGGGTTGCNGGNNTGATGCACTTGTTTACNCATGCNTTNTTCAAATCGTTGCTNTTCATGGGNTCTGGTTCAGTNATTCATGCGGTGCACACCAATGAAATGACTGAGATGGGTGGTTTGCGAAAGAANATTCCAATTACTGCCTGGACNATGTTTATTGCCTGCNTGGCNATTGCNGGAGCTGGAATTCCATTTGTCNTTGGTACNAGTGGNTANTATTCAAAAGATGCNATTCTNGAGCAGGCATTCAGTTGGGGTGACCATAACGGCTGGGGNTTTGGNGGTCCATTCTTCTGGATTGCATTAGGAAGTGCTGCAATCACAGCCTTNTANATGTTNCGTATGTGGTTCATGACGTTTGTNGGTAAGCCNCGGGATGAAGAANGATTTNCNCATGCACACGAATATCCNCGAATGGTTCATCCATTGTTGATTTTGTCNGTGATGGCGATTGGTGTTGCCTGGGCNAANCCNCTNTCNCCNGGNACGGAACTTGGTTACCTGTTGGANGCNNCTCGTCCNGAAGCTGTCGCGGGGCAGACGCTGGCNGGTTTAGGTTCTGACGTTGTNGTNCCTGATGAACACCTGAGNCATATGAGTCGNGTGAAAGTGCCGGTNACATTACTGGCGACTTTGTCAGGTGTGATTGGTATTGCNCTGGCGTTNCTGATGTATGCGACTCCAGCTAATAAATTCNTAAAAGCTTCTGAAGTGCAGGCNCAATTTGGAGGAGTTCACAACTTCTTGCGGAATAAATGGTGGTTTGACGAGCTGTATGACTTCCTGTTCGTACGACCTTCAAAGGTGATTGGNGGATTTGCCTCAGCCATTGATAANAACATATTTGATACGATCNTNCACTTCACNGCNNGAGCGGCCAAAAAGGTTGCCAANGNATGGNCGAAGATTNTGGATGGATTCGTGATTGATGGATTNGTTGACTGGNTGGNNCGCTCGGTTTACCGGGTTGGCACTTCACTNCGACGGGTNCAAACCGGAAATCTGCGNCAATACGTGTTATTCATNGTGATTGGAGCAGTGGCAATTTTTGTCTTTGTTAGCTTTATGTGGGATCCGGCTGCGGCCAGCACCAAGTAAGGCATTTTAGAAACTAACTAAACGAAACACTTTTTCCTACAACTCGAAGCACAATGCTTCANCCAAAACTGGAAGAGTAAACACATGTTTATAATAAGCTTAATTGTATTTTTACCAACTCTTGGAGCACTCGCGATTGCCTTCATGCCAAGCAAGAAGGATGAGAACGGTGTGAACGATAAAGAAAATCANAANCTGTTGCTTGGTGCGACGTTGACGTTTGGTATTCTTACGTTCCTCGTTACGCTGGGGGCNNTTCTCTTCGGTGNGGAAACCGCTTTTNANGCANNNNCGGNATNNATGCAGAATGCATTTAGTGNNGATTGGATTCCTTCGTTCAACATTGCTTACGCAATGGGACTNGATGGAATTAGNNTCCCTCTGATTTTGTTGACCACGGGNGTNAGTATTCTNGCGATTCTGGCTAGCTGGTCCATTAAGAANCACGTGAAAGCTTACTGTATCCTGTTTTTGCTTTTGGAAACCGGGATGATCGGAGTTTTTCTGGCGTTGGATTTCTTCCTGTTCTATGTGTTTTGGGAAGTGATGCTTCTGCCGATGTATTTCCTGATCGGTATCTGGGGTGGTCCNCGTCGTGAATACGCGGCGATTAAGTTTTTCCTTTATACTCTNCTCGGTTCTGTTTTGATGCTCATCGCCATTCTGATGATCTACTTCAACAGTGANCTNACTTTGCTTGACCCTTCNATTTTGACANCGNTGACNGATCAGGGNGTGATCTCTGCCAGTGTGGCCGACACAGTGGCGAATGCCACAGAGCCTGTTCATACTTTCAACTTAGTCGCGTTAGCTGAATTGGCACAGACAACAGANTGCTTCAGTACTGAACTTCAGTGGTGGTGTTTCCTGTTACTGTTTATTGGATTTATTGTCAAAGTCCCATCNTTTCCAGTGCATACCTGGTTGCCGGATGCCCACGTGGAAGCTCCAACACCAATTTCAATGATNCTGGCTGGTGTGCTCCTAAAGATGGGGGGATACGGTATCATNCGNATCTGTTATCCGATTTGTCCGGCTGGTGGTCTGGAACTTTCCTATGTCGTTGTTGGTCTCGGTGTCTTNAGTATGGTTTACGGAGCGTTCGCAGCTCTGGCTCAGACAGACTTCAAGCGAGTTGTTGCCTACAGTTCCGTCAGTCANATGGGATATGTTGTCGTTGGATTCGGCGTCTGGACCATGATGGGTAACGGTGACTACTGGAAGATGGGAATTACCGGTGCGATGTACCAGATGATTGGCCATGGTATTTCATCAGCCGGTATGTTTTTCATGGTAGGCATCATCTATGACCGAGTACATCACCGTAACCTTAACGAGTTTGGTGGACTTTATGGTCTGATGCCGAAATATACCGCTTTAGCCATGGGACTTTTCTTTGCCGGTCTTGGACTTCCCGGACTATGTGGATTTATTGGCGAAGTTTTAGTTGTCCTGAGTGTTTGGCGTTTCAGCCCGTTACTGGCCATTATATCGGCGAGTGTTGTGATATTCACAGCTGGCTATATCCTCTGGACTCTGCAGCGTGTTTATTTGGGACCGGAGTATAAAGGCCCGCATGCTGAAGAGATTAAGCCGATTAACTCACGAGAATTTTCAACAGGGGCCATCCTGTTGGCACTAGCTATTTTCTTCGGGGTATTTCCGAATACTTTGATCCAGTACATGGAAACAACGGTTGGTGAGCAAGTTACTTCTTTGAATGAATGGCGAGTCGGTTATGAAGACGCTTTGGCACAAGCCGAGGACGTCGAAGAATCCGAAGAAGGAGTGGATGAGGAAGACCAAGACGCTGGTGAAGACGCTGGTGAAGACGCTGGTGAAGAGGAAGAAGCTCAGAGTGAAGGTGAAACTGCCAATAACACGGAGCTTTCAGAGCTTGCTCTGGCAAACTAGCCTTACTGACCAATAC